>JANLJF010000063.1 GCA_029255605.1 Azovibrio restrictus | reverse complement strand
GGAAGCCTACCCAGTGCACCGGTTTATCCAGTGTTTCTTTATCCTTATTGATAAAGCTGAAATAGTCATGCTCTTTATCGGCATAGCGATAGTACACCTGGCTATTGGTACGCTCTGTAGTGATATCCTTCTCTGTATGCTGTGCGCTGGTTTTCCAGTCGAGGTTTAAAGCAGCAGCCGGCATACCATTCAATATCATTTTATACCCTATCATATAGCCTTCGGCCGGCAGGGTATATATTATTTGTACGCTTTTGCCATTGCCCAGGTCGCCAGACATGGTAAGTGTACGGTCGCCATTAGGGGCATTGCCTTCGGTTGCCGTGTAGTACAGGTCGGCTGTAGCAGTAGCATTGTTGTTATATGGCAGTACGGCACTTAGTTCGTTGCCCTCACCATTGAAAAGGTATAAAGGCTGCTTGCCTGATGTCTGGTATTTTTTAAGCTGCGCACTTACAGGGTAGGCACCTTTGGTGCTTATTTCCAGTGCCAGGTCTTTATTTTCCAGCTTCACCTTTTGCACGGCAGTACCGCGCAGAGCCGGTGGCATAGCAGCGCGAATGGAATCATTCAGCGTATCTGCCACTGCTGCAGCCATTTGTGCTTTTGTGGCTACCGTATCTATCTTCGGCTTAGGATGGGCCTTGGCATAGGCTACAGAGTCGGCCTGCTTTTGCTCTAAAAATTTGTTTTGGGAGTACTGGTTGTAGGAGATATAGCCTATCAGCAACAAAGCCAGCAAGGAAAACCCAATAATTGAATTACGATCCATGAATGGGAAAAATGAGCGGCAAAGGTAGGAAATAGAACGAGAAGCATAGAAAAAACAGGGATTATAAACAATTAATTTATATATTTATCCTATCTCGCTAAAAGGAGAGCCTAAATCCTTGATAATGAAAATGGTAACGGACAAGTAAAAAACAACCGTTATCACACATGCTATAATAACCCTAATTTGCGGCATTCGTATAAGGATTATACCATTTTTTCATTCATTTAAAAGTAACCTTATGTTTACAAAAAACAGGGATAAGCACGGCGCAAGGGCAGAGGGGCCTGCCGGGTCTGTAAGCATGATAGCAATGGGTACTACCCTGACGGGTGATATAGAATCGAACGGGGATATGCGTATAGATGGCAATATTATAGGCCATGTTTACTGCAAAGCAAGAGTGGTGCTGGGCGAAACCGGCATTATACAAGGCGACCTGCATGCCACTAATGCCGATATCTTCGGCACGGTAAATGGCAATGTGATAGCTAAAGACATGCTGTGCCTGAAATCGAAATCGAGCATCAACGGCAATATCCAGACCGATAAGCTGCAGATAGACCCCAGTTCCGTATTCAATGGCCAATGTAAAATGACATCGGAACAGGCAACGCAGGCTGCGGGCAATAAGAAACCGGCCTATGAAATGCAGGAAAACTGATATTTAAATTCTTTATAAAAAGGGGAGCTGATTGGCTCCCTTTTTACAATGTGGTTGCCATGGCAAAACTTTTATAAGCTATAGGCCAAACAGACAAGTATATGAAAACATCCCGGTTATTGACTTATGGCCTTGTGGGCATTATTGGCGGTTTGCTTATTGAAAACAAGGCATTGATACTTAAACAGCTTTCGAAAGATAAAGCGCGTAAGGTGAAAACAAAAGTCAATAAAGCTATTACGTATTAGGCAGAGAAATAGGCCTTTTCCTCGTCCATATCCAGGTATGGGTAACGTTGTTGTATATCCTCAACTTTAGCCAGGTAGCTGGCTTTAAACTTTGCATGTGCTTCCGTATCAGGAAAGCGGGTTTTATGTGCGCGGGCAATGGCTATATCGTGCACTTCTTTCATAACCTTTTGCGTATCTGCACTGATGCACGATTTTACAAAATGCTCCCATACAAAAGAGGTAGCCAGGTAGTTGGGGTGCACCATATCTATATCATAATAGCGATAATCGCGCAGTATATCTATAATAAGCTCGTAGGCAGGAAAGTAATGAGCAAACGCGTGCGATTGACAAAGGGCGTGCACCACTTCTATCAGGCGCGCTTTGCTGCGATTGTTATCTACCACACCATCGCGGATGTGGCGCACAGGGCTGATGGTGAAAAGGACTTGTGCCGATGGGTTGATGGTATGTAAGCGTTGCAGTGTTTTCTGCAGGTTTGTAGTTATCTCTTCTATTGTCAATAGCTTTTTTTGAAACCACTGTGCCGGCGCGCGGTGATTATTGGCTACCGGGCGATTGCCATCTACCAGGTAATACTGAAACGCCGAGCCAAGGGTAATGATGATCCAATTGGCTTCCTTAATGAAACCGGCCGCCTGCTGCTGCGATTGGTTAATGCCCGCTATAGCTGCATCGGCACTGGTATGTGAAAAGCGTGTATGATGATTCCAGCTATTGTACAGTTCGTTCAGGTAAAACAAGTCTTCTTTGCGGTACTGTACATTATCTATATAGCTATCCAGGCTGTGTGCCACGCTCAAGGGATTGAACAGGATACCATGCGGGTTTGACAGGGTTTTGAATTTGTGCTGCACCAAGCGCTCGCTCATATTCTCGGTAAAGCAAGAGCCTATCAGCAATATCTTATCAGTATATGTAATGGGCCGCGGCAACGGCGGTATATCCAGGTTCAGTATCAGTTGCATCACAATAATTTATTCTACCCAGCCTTGTTTTTTATATCCATCGTAGCCCACTTTCAGTGCGGCTTTTATCTGCTTCATCAATTCTTTATCCGTTGTTTTGATATGAAAGCAGGCTTTACCTTTCAAGGTTTTGAGCAGTTCGGGTTGTATCTGTTCTTTTACTTTTTCACTGCCATATACGGGCATAAAGTAAAAGCCTACATAAGTACTTTGAAGTATAATGGAGGCAAAAGCCATAGCGGGATATTTTCGGCCGAATGCCTCTACTGCTTTCTCACTCCACAGGTCATATTTGCCTTCTATATCAATGCGCGCTTTTACCGAGCCTTTTTCATAAGGTTTCACTTCTTTCTTCACCGCGTGAAAGATATCCAGCAATTCTTCTTGTGTCAGCTTCGCCATTTATGGAGTATTTATATTGTTGTAAAATGTCATAAGATGTAAAATAATCATTTCTTATCGGCTGATTTGGCTATTTGTCGTAATTAATATGCCGTTATGGCACTATATTTAACATGGATTGAAAATTGTTTTAACCAAATCATACAATTAAGCAGACTCAAAAATACGATTTATGAATCCAAACGAATTTCAGAAATATGCCGTGAAGCACCACGGTATCAGCAGCGCAACACTGCACAACTATACATCTGCCCTGTATAAAGCGCCTGCGGCACTTACTCCATATATCATTGAAGAACGCCCGCTGAACGTAGCTTCTATGGACGTATTCTCTCGCCTGATGATGGACCGCATCATCTTCCTGGGCGAGGCTATCAATGACTATGTGGCTAATATCGTAACAGCGCAATTACTGTTCCTGGAAAGCACAGACCGCAACCGCGATGTGCAGATGTATATCAACAGCCCGGGTGGTAGCGTATATGCTGGCTTAGGTATTTACGATACGATGCAGATCATCAACCCCGATGTATCTACCATTTGTACCGGTATCGGTGCCTCCATGGCAGCCGTACTGATGTGCGCAGGTACTAAAGGAAAACGTACGGCACTGAAGCACAGCCGCATCATGATACACCAGCCATTGGGTGGTGCAGAAGGACAGGCAAGTGATATCGAGATCACTGCACGTGAGATAGCGAAGCTGAAGAAAGAGCTGTATGATATCATTGCCAACCATTCCGGACAGAAATTCAGCAAAGTGGAAAAAGACAGTGACCGTGACTACTGGATGACTGCTGCAGAAGCGAAAGAATATGGCATGGTGGATGAAGTGCTGGAACGCAACCCACGCAAAGCAAACGAGACAGATAGCAAATAACCCTTTCAAGGGTATATTAAAGAAAAATGCCGGCGTTGAGCCGGCATTTTTTTATGCGCTTGCTTCAGGTTGCAGTACCCATTTCTCTTTGTTGAGGTGGGTAACGGAAACCTCGATGTTGTATTTATTCCTGATGTAAGCTGCTAACGCTTCTGCAGCATATACAGAGCGGTGCTGGCCACCGGTGCAGCCAAAGGCCACGCTCAGGTTTTCAAAACCGCGCGATAGGTAGTCATCCACATTCAGTGATACCAGGCCATATACCTGTGCTAAAAATTCAGGCATGCGGGTTTCCCGCTCCAGGAATTGTTTTACCACTTCATCCTGCCCTGTAAAGTGCTTGTACGCCGCATAGCGACCGGGATTTAGCAAGCCGCGGCAATCAAACACATAGCCACCACCATGTGTGCCCTTGTCTTTAGGTATACCGTTTTTATATGAGAAGCTGCAGATATTCACCTGTAGTTTTACCATTTCGCTTTTTGCAGGTTGTGTGTATCGTTGCTGCATATCTGCCGATGAGATACGCTCCAGCAACTTACGTATCTCCTGATATGCAGGCAACTGCGGATTGTTGGACAGCAGACCATCGAGGCTCTTCAGCGCCGGACCAATACTGCTGAGGAAATGGGGCTTATGCTGCAGCAAACCACGGAAGCCGTAAGCACCCAGCACTTGCAGCAAACGCAGCAATACAAATTGCAAATATCCGCGACGGAAGTGTACTTCTTCCACACGGCTGTTTTGCAACTTGCCCAGGCTGGTGATATATCCGTTGAGCAGATCCTCCTTCCAGTTATCAGGCAGTTTAGCCTTTGCCTGCCATAGCAGGGATGCAATATCGTACTGCGGCGGGCCCTGCATGGCTCCTTGGTAATCTATAAAGTACACCTCGCCATTATACACCATGATGTTACGGCTCTGAAAGTCTCGGTACATCAGCATTTGCGGCTGTATGCGGCCCAACTCACGACTCAGCTGTTCCATTTCATCAAACAGCAGGCCTTTATCATACTGGATATTTTGCAGGTCGGCAAAGTAGTATTTGAAATATAACAGATCGGCCATGATGGCTTTTTCATCAAAGCGACGAGTGCTGAAACACTGGTAGAAATCGGCTTCGCGGCCGGCTATCCATTGCAGCTTTGCCAGCTGTTCCAATGCTTTATGAAAATACTGGCGCACCTCATTGGTATGCCCTTCCTTCATCAACACATCAAACAAAGAAGTAGCACCGAGGTCTTGCTGCAGGTAGTGCTTACGATCTTTGGCTGTAGCATATATTTCGGGCACCAGTATCTGGTGCTTGCGAAAAAGGTCGGTAAAATAGAAATAGGAATTATTTTCCTGGATATTGGCATTGTAGGTGCCGATAGCAGTAGTATCGCCCGATGAAATACGGTAATAGCGCCTGTCTGAGCCGGACACAGGCAACATGCTTATGCTCTCGGCTTTCTTTCCAAAATGGTCTTCAAATAATTTTTCTAATGTACTGATCGATTGCGTGGGTTTTACCGGGGTCATATTACATTCTTGGGGTAGTCAAATAAAAATACTGTCTTTTCAACGCTGTTAAACTCATTCCATTCTGTGGCCTGTAAGTGTGCGCCTACTACAGCGCAAGTAGGCATATTATCTATCTTAAATTTATCAGACAGTTCATTTACAAAATCGGTAATGCCGGGGTTATGTGCTACGATGAAAACAGTCTTCACATCATCGCCCACTTCATACAGCACTTCTTCAAACACGGATGGGATGCAGTGATACAGCCTCTCGTACCAGCGTATCTTTTCATCATTGTAACCTATGGCAGCCGCTATCTTTTTAGCGGTTTGTTTGGCACGTTTGGCCTTGCTGGATATGATAAGGTCGGGTATGATGCCTTTTTGCTTCAGGCGCTCGCCCATCATGGGGGCGTCGTGCTCTCCCCTATCGTTCAGCGGGCGTTCAAAATCGCTTTGCAAAGGGTTTGCCCAGCTCGATTTTGCATGCCTTATCATAACAAGGGTACGTTCCATATACTGTTTTATTTCGCTTTATAATACTGTAATGAAAGTTGTTTACCATCAAAAACGCCGTAGCTATCAAATTTTATCCAGTCACCAAGGTTCACGTACAAGCTATTGCCGGGCAGTGGGTATTCTATAGCGATATGCCGGTGCCCGAATATAAAGTAATCGATATGTTCATGTTTCAGTTTCTCTAACGCAAACTGCACCAGCCATTCTTTTTCAGGACCCTGGAACGGGTCATCTTCCACACCGTGCTTAGGGCCCAGCTGGCTAAACCATTCTGCCATGCCTACACCGGTATCAGGATGTATGCGACGATATAACCATTGCGACACTTTATTTCGCAGTACCGTTTTCAAAAGCTTGTAACCGTGGTCCCCGGGGCCAAGGCCATCGCCATGTGCTATCAGGAATTTCTTACCGTTGAAGGTGCGTTCAATAGCTTCGTGATGTACCGGTATGTTCAGTTCTTCTTCAAAATAGCCACGCATCCACAAGTCGTGATTACCGGTAAAGGCTTCTATCTGCAAACCAGTATCGCTCAGCTCTGCCAGCTTTCCCAGAAAGCGGGTGTACCCTTTAGGCACTACTCGTTTGTATTCAAACCAGGCATCAAAAATATCGCCAACAAGGTATAGTTGATGTGCATCGGCCCTGATGCTATCCAACCACTGGCATATTCGTTTTTCACGCGCAAGGCTTGTGGACCTGTCGGGTATGCCGAGATGAAAATCGGATGCGAAATAAATTTTTTTACCTTCAGGTATATCCATTTTTTTATGGGCCGGATGGGGTGCGAAGTTACTGTAAAATGTGGAATTACACCGGTATGCGGTATATGCTTAACATACCATTTTTCAGTAGCGCGAAAAAAAATTATTTGGAAGTTTGAAAAGTGCACGTATATCTTTGCACCAGTTCTTTACAACATCTCTTATCAAGAAAGGTGGAGGGTTATGGCCCGATGATACCTTAGCAACCTCCTCAGTGCAATGCATTGAGAACTGGTGCTAATTCCATCCCACAGCAATGTGGGGCAGATAAGTCAGACGCAAATTAGTGATACCGGCCTCATGGCCTTAATATAGCTAAGCTCTTCTGATTTATCGGGAGAGCTTTTTTATTGCACCTATGCAATGCTGAAGCACTCCCGGTAATGTCTTTCCTGGTAACGGATTCGTATCGAAACGATAACATTCGTAACAACAAAAAACCAGGAAATAAAATGAGCAACGCAACTAAGATTATCCACAGCATTCCCGTAGATCCACTAACAGGTTCCATAGCTGTTCCCATTTATCAAACATCCACCTTTGTGCAGGAAGCACCGGGTGAGCATAAAGGATTTGACTATGCACGCAGCAACAACCCCACACGTGAAACACTAGAAAAAATTGTAGCCCAACTGGAAGGTGGAGAGAGAGCCTCTGCTTTTGCCAGCGGCCTTGCTGCCATCGATGCGGTAGTAAAGCTGCTGCAAAGCGGAGATGAGATACTGGCCGTAGATGATATATACGGCGGCGCCTTTCGCCTGTTCACACATATATACGCCAAGTTTGGCATCAAGGTGAATTATGTAGATACTACAGATGTAGCCAACGTGCTGGATGCCATCACGCCGCAAACCAAACTGATATGGCTGGAAACGCCTACCAACCCTACACTGAAGATCAGCGATATTGAAAGCATTGCCAAAATAGCCAAGCAGCATAATGTACTGCTGTGCGTAGACAACACGTTCGCATCACCAGTATTGCAACAGCCTATAGCATTGGGTGCCGACATTGTAATACACAGCGCTACCAAATACCTGGGTGGCCATAGCGACCTGATAGCGGGCATTGTCATATCTGCTACGCAAGACTTGGGTGACCAGATAAAATTCATACAAAATGCGTGCGGCGCGATACTGTCTCCGCACGATAGCTGGCTGGTGATACGCGGTATAGAAACACTGGAACTGCGCGTGCAGCAACACTCGCGCAATGCACAGGCAGTAGCGGAATATCTTGCTAACCACCCGGCAATTGACAAGATATACTATCCCGGCCTGGCTACGCACCACAATCATGATATAGCTGCCAAACAGCAAAGTGGCTTTGGTGGTGTTATATCCTTTACCCTGAAAGTGGATACAGAAGAAGCTGCAAAAGCTGTGGTATGTAATACCAAATACTTTAAACTGGCGGAAAGCCTGGGCGGTGTGAAGAGCCTGCTGTGCCACCCTGCACAAATGACCCACAAATCGATACCTGCTGAAAAGCGCCGTGCCAGTGGCGTAGCCGATAGCCTGGTGCGCCTGAGCGTAGGCCTGGAAAATGTAGAAGACCTGATACAAGATATAGACCAGGCACTGGTGAAAGCACAACAAACCGTAGCGGCAGAGAGTGTTGCTACATTTCAATAGATCAATTAACGGCTGTAAATAGCCAACTGTTTAAACAACTTGAAACACTCAAAAATGTCTATTCCACAAAAGAAATTAACGATCGGCCTTTTCGGCTTTGGTGTTGTAGGTACCGGCCTGTATACCGTATTGCAACAAATACCTTCATTGAATGCAGAAATAAAGCAAGTGTGTATCAAACATCCTGAAAAGAAACGCGCTGCGCCTGCGTCTTTATTTACCACAGATGCTACGGCACTGCTGGAAGATGCAGAGATAAATGTAATAGTAGAATTGATAGACGATGCAGATGCGGCTTACCATATAGTAAAACATGCGCTGACCGCAGGCAAAGCGGTAGTAAGCGCCAACAAAAAAATGATAGCCGAACACCTGCAGGAACTGTTGGACCTGCAAGCTAAGCACAATGTGCCCTTCCTGTACGAGTCGGCATGCTGTGCCAGTATACCGGTGGTGCGCAACCTGGAAGAGTATTATGATAACGACCTGTTGCAAAGCATCAGCGGTATTGTAAATGGCTCTACCAACTTTATCCTCACACGTGTGTTCCAGGATAAGATAGGCTTTGACGAAGCGCTGCTGCATGCACAGGCAGAAGGCTTTGCAGAAAGCAATCCCGCACTGGATGTAGAAGGTATTGATGCGGTAAATAAACTGTCGATACTGCTGAACCATGCTTATGGCATTGTATCAAACCCTAAAAAGATAGTACACACCGGCATACAAAACCTGGACAGCCACGATGCCACTTTTGCTAAAGAGAAAGGCTACGAGATAAAACTGGTAGCGCAGGCTAAAAAGCTGGACAATGGTGAAGTAGCGGCTTTTGTGCTGCCACAGTTTATAGACCCAGCCAACCAGCTTTATAATGTGCGCAATGAGTATAACGGCGTTATCATAGAAAGCGGGTTTGCAGATAAGCAGTTCTTTTATGGAAAGGGTGCAGGCAGCTTGCCGACAGCATCGGCTGTGCTGAGTGATATATCGGCACTGCGCTATGACTACAAGTATGAATATAAGAAGCTGCATAGCAGTAACCGTCCGGTATTGACCAATGATTTCCTGCTGCGTGTGTATGTACGTTTCGAAGGTTTATTCCAGGTGCCGCATGAGCGCTTTGAAAGAATAGAAGAATGGAGCAGCAGCGAGAAACGTTGCTATGTGATAGGTGTTATAAAGTTCAGCAAGCTGGTAGATAACAACTGGTGGAAGAAAAAAGGCACATCGCTGGTAGTACTGCCTGATGCCTTTGCAGATGGCGTGGAAGAAAAAGAAAGCGTAGCTGAAGAATTACTGGCTGTAGTTTAAAACCGTTCGGCCATACCAAGGCCAAACAGTGCATAATCGTATATAGCAGGGTCATCAACATTCAAACGGCGCAAGCCATATGTAAGCTCCAGCGCATTTTGCCAGTTCGACTTATCGTTATCGATAAGCTGTAAACGCGCTGCCACACGGGCTACATGCACATCAAGCGGACAAACTAAGTGGCGTGGTTGAATTGTTTTCCATATGCCAAAATCCACGCCCTGTTTGTCCCTTCTCACCATCCAGCGCAGGTACATATTGATGCGCTTGCAGGCCGATTTCCGGGCAGGGGTAGCTATATGCTTACGGGTACGCTCCGGGTGCTCTATCGAAAAGAAGTAATTGTGAAAATGGATAAGTGCCTGTTCTACTGTATTGTGCTCATAGGCCTTACCCGGCACAAAAGCTTTTTCCAGGCTATCGTGCTGGTGGTAATGCCATTGCAGGAAATGGATAAAATATAACAGGTCGGTAGCATTGAAGGTACGATGCACAAAGCCCAGCATCTTCTTCAGGTCGGTATCGTGATGGTTCAGGATAAAATCGTGCGGTGTATTATCCATCCACTGCATCAGTTTACAGCAATTGTTGATGATGGTGGTACGATTGCCCCATGCCAGTACGGCAGCAAACAGGCCGCTTATTTCTATATCCTGCTTGTGCGTAAAGCTATGTGGTATGCAAATGGGGTCGCCGGAAATAAAAGAAGGCTGGTTGTACAGCCTTACTTTTTCATCCAGTAAATTTTTCAATCCCTTCAAATCCTTCATTAATACCATTGTTAGAATATGCCGAGGAATTTCTTCTTCTTAACGCGCACCTTTATCATTTTAATGTCTTTATTGGGGCGGTCGCGCTGATCGCGAGGTTCAGCCGATATTTTGTCTACCACATCCATACCTTCTTCTACAATGCCATATACGGTGTAGCCGCCATCCAGGTGCGGTGTGCCGCCTTTTGTTTTATAGATAGCGCGCTGCGCCGGTGTGAAAACACGTTTGGTACCTGCTGTTATCCTATCCAGTTCTTCATCCGTATATGTTTTACCCGTAACAATATAAAACTGGCAGCCGCTCGATGCTTTTTCAGGGTTTCCATCACGCGCCATACCTACTGCACCGCGCTGGTGAAAGTTCAGTTCATTTATCTCGGCAGGCACACGGTAGCCATTATCGCCTTCGCCCAGAGGCTGGCCCGCAGTTGCTTTTTTAGAAAGTGGGTCTCCGCCCTGTATCACAAAGTTGGGTATCACCCGGTGAAACAATGTGCTATCATAAAATTTTTCTTTAGCCAGTTTCAGCATATTACTTGTATGCTTCGGTGTATTCTCATACAGTGCCAGTACTATCTTACCGTATTCTGTTTCTATCACTACTTTGTTCTTATTCACCGATTGTGCTGATGCAGAAAGGGTAAAAGCCACTAATAAAGAAAGTACCGATGTGAAAAGTTTTTTCATAGATTATATATGGTTCTTAATATTTGCAGATGTTATTGTGATGCGAACATAATAACAAATACTAAATTAGCCCAATAATAGACCAAACGAATGTCTGTAGCACGAAGGGTAAAAGCACTGAGCAAGCTATTGCCGGAATGGGCCTGGAACCAGGAAAAGCGCCGCCCTATAGCGGTCTTCAATCCCGGCAGGCCTGAGCGTGTACGTAAGGCAGACACAGCACCAGTTTACACTGTTTTCGATTTCAACGAAAAAGACCTGGAAGAACGGCAATTGCCCGATGAAAAAGCCTGCCGCATATACCTGGACAATGGCCGTGTGACATGGATAAATGTGGATGGACTGCAAAAGCAGGCGGTAGAAAAGCTGACAGCGCATTATAATGTGCACCCCCTGGTGGTAGAAGACATACTGAGCATCGGCCAGCGTGCCAAGATGGATGAGGTAGAAAACGTGATCTTTTGCCTGTTGCCAATGCTGTATTATAATGAAGGGACCGGTGAGATAGAGGCCGAACAGGTAAGCATTGTACTGGGCACCAATTTTGTCATCTCCTTCCAGGAAGACCCGGAAAGAGATGTGTTTGACCCTGTGCGGGAAAAGATACGTAGCGGTAATATCAAGATACGCCAACGCTCGTCAGATTACCTGTGCTATAGCCTGATAGATGCGGTAGTGGATAGCTATTTTGGTATAATAGAAAAAATAAGCGACCGTATAGAAAAGCTGGAAGACTCCCTGCTGTTGCAAAAAGAAAAGGGTGCGCTGGAAAAAATAAGTATCCTGCGTAGGGAAGTAATGATGATGCGCCGCTCCATATCGCCCGTTCGCGAACTGGTATATAGCTTCCTGCATAGTGAAAGCGACCTGCTGGAAGAGCGTCATGAGAAATATTATAAAGACGTACTGGACCACATAACGCAGGCCATAGAATATGTGGAGAACCACCGGGATATGCTGATGAACCTGCAAGACCTATCGATGAGCCAGATAAACTTGCGCATGAACGAAGTAATGAAAGCCTTTACCATGCTGGCGCTGCTAATGGCACCTGCTACCGTAATAGGTGGTATCTTCGGCATGAACTTCGATGTAATACCACTTGCCCACCAACGCGATGGTTTTTATATAACCGTTACCGTCATGCTTGCCATACCGTTACTCATGCTCATATACTTCAAAAGGAAGGGTTGGTTTTGATGGAACAGCGTTATCACATAGCTACCACTACAGAAGATAGCATTTATTATGTGCCTGTCTATATAATGTTATTTTCTCTTTTTGAAAACAACAAAGACCTTTTATTCAAGATACATATACTTTACCGCTCTTTATCTGCTGCAGAAATGCAGGCATTGGAAACACTTGCCACATCGTATAATCACGAGATAAACTGGGTATCCATGGCTGCCGTGGGTATAGATGACTATTATATATCTGCTTATCTTACAGTGGCTACCTATTACAGAGTATACGCACCGCATTTATTGCAAAACGAAACAGATAAGTTACTATTCCTGGATGCAGATATAATAGTGAATGGAAGTGTAAAACCACTATTGGAAGAACCATTTGATGGCAAAGCATTGATGGCTGTAAAAGAAGTAGTGCCACATAAAACAGAACGACTGGGCATACCAGATCAGTATGATTATTTTAATGCCGGCGTTATTGTTTTTAACACCGCTGCCTGGCGTAGTAACAAATATCACGAATTCCTGATTCAGAATATTGACCGGCGAAAATCAGAATACCTGATGTTTGACCAGGATGCATTGAATGAGTTGTTTTATACCAATGTAAAGTATATAGTACCCCAATGGAATCACCAGACGGGCTTTTATCACTTAAGTAAAGAGCGGCTGGCACAGCGATACGGCATGGATGCCGACGAAATTTTAAATAACCCTGTCATCATTCACTACACTACCAGCAATAAACCATGGACCTATGCCTGCACCCATCCTTTTAAGCCCCTTTTTCTACAATACCTGAACCGTACTGCATACAAGCATTTTGCCGAGAATGGGTCGATAACGAAATGGATCGATAAAAACATGCAGAGAATATCCCACAAGATCCAGAAACTAACGAGATAAACATCATCAGTGAGCCAGCAAACACGCGATCCATTAGTTAGTATCATTATGCCTACTTACAACCGGGCAGCATATATTGCGGAAACAATACACTGCATACAGAAACAAACCTATACCAATTGGGAACTGCTGATAATGGATGATGGCTCTGATGATCACACAAAAGAAATTGTATTGCAGCTGATGCAGCAGGACAGCCGCATACAGTATTATAATGATGGCAGAAAGGGGATAACTGGTACTTTAAAAAACAAAGGCATACAGGTAGCAAAAGGGGTCTTAGTAGCGTTTATGGATTCAGATGACCTATGGCCGGAACATAAACTATCTACTCAGATAGCCGTTATGCAGAATTATCCTGAAGCCGGTTATTCGTTTACAAACGGCTATAATTTTAATGATGCAGACGGTAGTATAAAAGACACATTTTATACGATTGAGCATGGCAATGTTTGTGCAGACTTTTTTAAATCTATGTGCAAGGGCGAAACACTTGTATTCATACAAACCATAATGGCATGGCGCACATTGATAGATGCTACTTCCTTATTTCGCGAAAACAGGGCATTTACAGATTATAGCTTCATTACGAACCTGGCATCAAAACATAAAGGGGTAGTCATATACACGCCCCTGCTTAAAAGACGATTGCACGAGGGCAACAATACCAACTTTAACTGGGTGGCCGATTATGATGAACATATTGAAACGATACAGCGCTATAAGCATGATGGCCGCTTATCCGCTGCTTTTGCCAATCATGTAATGTTTGTGGTGAGCATCAGTAAAGGCATTGGCTATATGAAATACAGGCAACCGCAACAGGCACGCATGGCCTTCATCCAATCATGGCAATATAATAAAATGAGTATCATCCCCCTAAAGAAGATCATCAGATCTTATGTAAAAAGGGGAGATTGGTAGGGTTCGGAGCTTTATTTTCCTTTTTCATCTATTGCCTTCCGTTTGAAACATTGTATAATCTTAATTTTATACATTAAGCGCGAACGGACATGAGGGTATTATTTACGCACTCTTACTTTTTACGATACGACCCTAAGCAGTGGCGCATCATGCAGCCATATGCACCATTAGGTACTATATATGCTGCTGCGCTGCTCAGGGAACATGGCTATGATGTGTACCTGCACGATGTGATGTTTGCGGAAGGGCCGGAAACACTGGAGCAGGTTTTGCTATCAGTAAAGCCGGATATACTGGCTATATATGATGATGGCTTTAATTACTTGACAAAGATGTGCCTTACCAATATGCGTGAGGCTGCTTTCCGGATGAGTGAAATGGCCAGTCAATATGGTTGTAAGGTGATCGTATCTTCTTCAGACTCTACCGACCACTTTGATAAATACCTGGATCATAGCGCCAACTGCATTATTATTGGCGAAGCAGAAAACACCTTGCTGGAAATAGCGCATATGTTGAAAGCCGGAAAGGAAGATTGGGCAAGCGTCAATGGTATAGTCTACAAGCAAGATGAGCATACCGTACGCACTGCTGCAAGGCCGGTAAAGACAGACCTGGACAGCCTGCCATTTCCTGCATGGGACCTGGTAGATGTAGAGAAATACAGGCAGGCATGGCTGCAAAGCAGCGGCTACTTTTCTATGAATATGGGCACTACACGTGGCTGCCCCTATAAATGCAACTGGTGCGCAAAGCCTATATATGGGAACAGGTACAACGCCCGCTCGCCGGAAAATGTAGTAAAAGAATTAAAACAATTATACAATAAATATCATTTTGATCACATCTGGTTCTGCGATGATATATTTGGATTGAAGCCAGGATGGGTGAAGCGCTTTGCCGAGCTGGTGAAAGCAGAAGGACTGCAGTTTAAATTCAAGATACAGTCGCGCGCCGACCTGTTACTGAAAGATGAACAGATACAATCATTGGCTGATGCGGGCTGCGATAATGTGTGGATGGGTGCCGAAAGTGGTTCACAAAAAATACTGGATGCCATGGACAAGGGCACCACTATAGAACAAATAGGCGAGGCTACCCGTTTATTAAAACATCATGGTATCAAGCCGGCCTTTTTCCTGCAATTTGGCTACCTGGACGAAAAGCTGGAAGATATCCAGCTAACATTGGATATGATAAAACGCTTTCTTCCTTCAGACATTGGTATATCAGTATCTTATCCATTGCCCGGAACAAAGTTTTATGATAAAGTAAGAGCACAGCTAGGCAATAAGACCAATTGGACGGATAGTGATGAATTGGCCCTGATGTTTGAAAATACATATAAGCCTGACTTCTATAAACAACTACACCGCTACGTTCATGCTTTTTACAGAACGCTAATAGTAAAGGATATGGCTCAAAAAGTAATAGTTAATAAAAAGATAGCCGGCTTGAAAGAGCTATACACCATAGCGAAACTGCCTTACTACTTATTAAAACAACAAAAGGAAAAACGGTTATTATTTAAGTTGGTTTAAGATGAAAGATGCTCAGGAGCAAAATGTCAGTGCTGCTTTTTCGCGCCAGGCGCCGATGTTTGATGATATAGATGACGCAAATAGTATCATTGGTTGGATGCGCAAGCGTGTGCGTGCTGAAGTTTTGTCATATATGCAACCTTCTTCCTGTATGCTGGAATTAAATTGCGGTACAGGCATAGATTCTGTTTTCTTTGCTAAGCGGGGGCACAAAGTAATGGCAACGGACAATGCCCCCGGCATGCTGCAACAACTGGAACAAAAAATTGAACATTATGGACTTCATGGCAGCATAACAACACAGCAATGCTCATTCAATGAATTGGAAAGCCTAAAGTATAGTGCCCCATTCGACTATGTGTTCTCTAATTTTGGTGGGTTAAATTGTACAGACCAACTTGGAAAAATCTTAGCCGACATAAACAGGCTGCTAAAACCCGGTGGTTATTTTAGCCTGGTCATTATGCCTGTTGTATGTCCGTGGGAGATGACTATGTTTTTCAGGGGGTATTTCAAAACAGCTTTTAGGCGATTTAAAAAAGGGGGCACCTCCGCTCACCTGGAAGGTATACATTTCGACTGCTATTACTACAATCCTTCTTTTATTATCAGTAGAATGAAGGATTATGAATTATGCGGTGTAAAAGGATTGTCAATTACTGTACCTCCACCATACATAGAGGGATTTAAGGAAAAGCACCCGCAATTATTCCGAATGCTTGAAAAGGCAGAGAATGCTATATACACCAAAGCACCTTTTAATCGTTGGGCAGACCACTATATCATTACTATGCGCAAACCTTTTTTGATTTGATGATTATTATAAGCGACCCTTCACTTTATGCTGAAAATGAATCTCTCTATATACAGGTAAGGGATAAAGAAGGCCGTGTGATACCAGACAGTGCATTGTTGCAACTACCCGATGCCGATACAACTAGCCCATATAAGCAAGAGTGGGATATACGCAAACAAAACCTGGAACGCCTGCTAAAATACTTGCATGCGCGGTTTAATGATAAAGCTGCTACCATTATAGATATAGGCTGCGGCAATGGCTGGATGACGCATGCTTTATACGAACAGGGATATAGCATGCATGGGGTAGACCTTAACCTGACAGAGCTTCAACAAGCGGAAAAAGTGTTTGGTACTAATAATACCCTTAAATGGTATTATGCCGACATCATGAAAGATGCATTGCCCATAGCACCTGCAGATATAATACTTTTAAGCGCCAGCTGTCAGTATTTCCCTGATCTATACATGTTAACAGAACGATTGCTTCCCATGTTACGTACAAATGGCGAAATACACCTGGTCGATTCTATATTTTATGATGATACGCTCGCAGCACGCCAGCGCAGTGAAGCATATTACAACAGTATAGGTTTCCCGCAAATGAGCCAATACTATTTTCATCATTCCGTAAAAGACCTGAAAAAAGCAGGCTATAAAAAATTATACCCCGGTTTTTTCAATCGAAGTGTATTGCAATGGTGGTGCCGGGCTAAGTAACCGGTGTAAGCTGTGCCGGTTGAAATTTCATTTCCTTTAGTACTTTCTTCTGATAATTGAGTGGATGGTTTTTAGATACATACCATTTCGTTTTCATTGCCAGGTCGTATTCGTGCATGGGATAATTGCGACGGTTCCATTTGTAGCGCCACCAGCTATCGGTTAGCTTCATAAGTAGCAGGTTTACCTGCCGGGGCATTAGTACATTCAACAGTCCTTCGGCTATACTTCTCATAAAGCTATTATGATCCTCTGTTATACAGGGCGTTTCATCATCCCAGCAAGCATTAGGGAATGTTTTTACCAGCCAGCATTTATTGGCACTGATCAGTTCGCCATGTGTTGCCTTATTATATACAGGCAAAAGTGTGGCCAGCTCTGTAGCAGTAAAAATGTTTTGTTCTTCTATATGCAATCGCGACTCGTCTATGAAATAGTTCATACAAAACGAATGTTCCCTGCGCAATAGGAATGTAAATTTTTTGAACAGATGCAGAAAAGTGCGGCATATCCACAGGCGCTTTTCATCTGTAATAATGAACAGGTCGATATCTGATTTTTCATTCGCGTACCCTTTGGATAAAGATCCTGATATACAAACACTTTTTACAAAAGGGAAACGGGCAATAAGTCTGGCAGAGCTAGATGCTTTAGTCATCAACTGCTGAGCCCGCCAGGCACCTTCTTCTCTTCTGTCTACCAGTGTTTCGTCATTCTGCAGCATATAATAATTGCGATGCGTATATATCAAACCATCTGCTACCATTTCGCCAAGTAGTGGTAACAATGCTTTTATAGAGATATCCGTACCAAGAAACCTGAAAATTTCTTCGGGATATAGCGGGTGTTTAAAATAATGGAAGTATTGAAGCGTTTTAAGAATAGCTTCTTTTACAATCGGTTTTTCCTGGGGTGCCTGCATAGTCCTAGCTCTTTAAAGCTTCAGAAAAAAAGTATGGGCAAAGGATAAACTTAGGTATTAACGGAAGGGTATAAAGAATGGCAATTGATAAACAGCGAACAATAAAAATACGGTATTCTAGCTATATCAGCACATATCGGGCCAATTTTTCCCGACGAATCGGTATGTTTTTTGAACATTGTGTAAATACATTTTATTTTTACCACAAATACACGCTATGCAAACCACGCCAGCAGGCAATTCTGATAAAGATTTTCAATCGCAAACCCAATCTATATACTATAAGACCATAAAGCTGATACACCTGTTCTTTGTAAGTATCCGCAGGAATATTGTATTGTTCATTGTATGTATGATGATAGGCATTACACCTATGCTTATCAAATACAGTAGCGATGCCGGTTATTACAAGGCTTCTTTTACTGTGATGTATGATGAGCTGGTACGTAAAATATATGGCGACAGGCTAGCAAAAATAAATACACTGGTCAGCAGAAAACAATATGATAAAGTAGCTACTATATTGCAGGTGCCTTTAGAAACAGCTAAAACACTGGCACATATTGAAGGTACGAACATACTTGGTGAAGACCTGCGTAAAGACCTGAATACAGACCGCATACCTTTTGTGGTGAACATCACGGTGGACGATAGCAGCAAAATACGAAAGCTACAGGATGGTATCATGTTATTCCTTGAAACCGGTAACGAGTATATGGCCGATAGAAAACGTGTGAAATTGCTGGAAAACCAGGAAGAGCTGGACTATATAGATAAAGAAATGCGTGCTATCGATAGTCTTAGCCGCAAGGGCATTATAGTTGGCAATGCTACTACCACTACCCTTGATGATAAAGCCGAGAAATCCTCCAGCTCCACCCTTGAGTTTTCTTATGAGTTGTATAAGCGTAAACAAGAATTGCTCCGTAAACAACGGATGCCATCGGGCCTGGTAGTGATAGATGATGCCATCGTATCTACTGCGGCCCAAAAATCAATCGTAATATTTTTGGCCATCGGCATTGCTTTAGGCCTGTTCTTATATACAGTCCTGTCAGCCTTTGTGATACCGGCTATAAAATTCAAAGATTAACGTATTTCCTGGCATAGCTCTACCAGCATGCCATTGGTGGTTTTAGGGTGCAGGAAACAAACCAGTTTGTTATCTGCACCTTTTTTAGGTGCTTCATTCAGCAGTTCAAAACCCAGTGCAGCCAGTCGCTTCATTTCTGCTTCAATATTTTCTACTTCAAAGGCTAAGTGGTGTATGCCTTCGCCTTTCTTAGATATAAATTTTTCTATAGGGCTGCCTTCTTTAGTAGCTTCCAGCAGCTCTACTTTCGATTCGCCGATATTAAAAAAAGCGGTATTTACACCTTCTGATTCCACTGTTTCTGTCTTATAGCACGGAGTATTAAGCAGTTGCTCGAAAAGTGGAATGGAGGCAGCGAGATCTTTTACTGCAATACCTAAGTGTTCTATACGCAACATTTGAGATAGCTTTTACAAATAGACATATTAACAGCTAATATGCTATTTATTGCCCCAAAATAGCACAATTGGCTTAACTTTGTTGAAATTAAACAGAGGGTTATAAATATTATGGAATTAAAATTGCCCATATATCTGGACAATAATGCTACAACGCCATGTGATCCACGTGTAGTGGATGCCATGCTGCCTTATTTCACCGAGAAATTTGGTAATGCTGCCAGCCGCAACCACTCTTTTGGGTGGACCGCTGAAGAAGCTGTAGATTATGCACGTGAACAGGTAGCTAAACTTATTGGTGCGGATCCTAAGGAAATCATATTCACTTCCGGTGCTACAGAAGCGGATAACCTTGCAATAAAAGGTGTGTTTGAAATGTATGCATCGAGGGGTAACCATATCATTACCTGCACTACAGAGCACAAAGCTGTGTTGGATACCTGCAAGCATATTGAAAAACTGGGTGGACAGGTTACTTACCTGCCGGTAGCTTCCGATGGCCTGATAGACCTGAATGAGCTGGAAAAAGCCATTACAGATAAAACGATATTGATAGCCATTATGTATGGCAATAACGAGATAGGCGTAATACAGCCCATCCGTGAAATAAGCAAAATAGCCCGTAAGCATGGTGTACTGTTCTTTACAGATGGCACCCAGGCTGTGGGTAAAGTACCTGTGGATGTAAATGCCGATGGCATAGACCTGATGGCCTTCAGTGCACACAAAATGTATGGCCCTAAAGGCGTGGGCGCATTATATGTACGCCGTAAAAGCCCGCGTGTAAAGGTAACTGCCCAGATGGATGGCGGTGGCCACGAGCGTGGCATGCGTAGCGGTACTATGAATGTGCCGGGCATAGTAGGCTTTGGTAAAGCATGCGAAATATGCATGAACGAAATGGAAGCCGAAGGACAACGCCTGAGCAAAATGCGCGACAGGCTGGAAGCCGGCCTGATGCAACTGGAAGAAGCGTATGTGAATGGCAACCGTGAACATCGCCTACCACACGTAGCTAATATATCATTTAAATATGTAGAGGGCGAAGGCCTGATGATGGGCTTTAATAAAAATATCGCCCTTTCGAGCGGTTCGGCTTGTACATCAGCATCGCTGGAGCCTTCTTATGTGCTGAAAGCACTGGGCCTGGGCGATGACCTGGCACATAGCTCACTACGTTTCGGCCTGGGCCGTTTCACTACCGATGAACAAATTGATTATACCATCAAAGCTATATCGGAAACAGTATTGAAACTGCGCGAAATGAGCCCGCTGTGGGAAATGTTCAAAGAAGGTATAGACCTTAATTCGATAGAGTGGGCACACCATTAATCACTACAACACACCCCAATTAAAAACAATATAATCATGGCATATTCAGAAAAATTAATAGATCACTATACACACCCCAAGAATGTGGGTACGCTTGATAAAAGCAAAAACAACGTTGGTACCGGCCTGGTAGGTGCCCCTGAATGCGGCGACGTTATGCGCCTGCAGATAGAGGTAGACGAAGCAACCGGCGTTATCAGCGATGCTAAGTTCAAAACATTCGGTTGCGGTTCTGCTATCGCGTCATCATCACTGGCTACAGAATGGCTGAAAGGCAAAACTGTAGACCAGGCGCTAACGATAGATAATATGGATATCGTAGAAGAACTGAACCTGCCTCCTGTAAAAATTCACTGCTCTGTATTGGCCGAAGATGCTATCAAAGCGGCTATCAACGACTACCGCGTAAAAAACGGTATGCCTGCACTGGAGCTTGAAGAGAAAAAACATTAATAACAATCAGGACAATCAAGCTTATAAGTGGTTTAGCATTAGTGGGTTAAGGGTGGTGAGAAGGTAATAAATCAGCCACTTCCATAAATCTTATTGTATGATATATATTAGTGAGAAGGCAAAAGAAAAGATTCACCAACTGCGTAAAGACGCTGAATTGGATGATACATACTTTCTTAGGGTAGGTGTAGTAGGTGGGGGTTGTTCCGGCCTGTCGTACAAGCTCGATTTTGATAATGAATCTCAGCCCAACGACCAGGTATTTGAAGACCATGGCATAAAACTGGTAACAGACCTGAAAAGCTTCCTGTACCTGTGCGATACTACACTTGAATTTTCAGATGGCCTGAATGGTAAAGGCTTTCACTTCAGCAACCCCAATGCCAGCCGCACCTGTGGTTGTGGTGAAAGTTTCTCTGTATAATAATTATAAGCAGTTTTATAATAACAATAAAGGCAGCCGGTTGGCTGCCTTTATTGTTCCAGTTCATGTATTGTTTCGGTTTTGCCGTTTATTTCCTTTATCACTTCATCCAGGTTCTCGGCGGCTTCCATAATGCCTTCCAGCACTTGTTCATTAATAGGGTCTGCCGCATTTTGTTTATTGAATAGCTGTATCAATCCCATAATTGTGGCTACTGGACTGCGCACTTTGTGCGATTGTATCCAGGCTATGTCTTTCAGCTTCTGGTTTTGAAGCTGTATTTTTTGTATGTACAGACGCTGCTCTGTTACATCCTGCAGCGTACCGTTTATGGTATGTATCAGGCCATCATTGTTCAGCGTTACTTCACCGCGCACCAGCAGGTGCTTCACTTCATTCTTCCCGGTTACAATGCGGCAATAGAAATCGGGGAACAGTTTTTTGATAAAGATGGTATCTATCATCTTTTCCAGGTGCTTCACATCTTCAGGGTATATCAGTTGGGTAAAGTTGGAATGATTGAATTCTTTATCCTCCGGCATATCGAATATATACTTCGATGCTTCCGACATGGTTACTTTCTCATTCATCACATCCCATTGTATATAAGCCAGTTTGGCTATTTTCTCTGCATCCAGCAGCAGGGCATTCTTTTCTTTTATTTTCTCCTCTACCTTTTTTCGGTTGTTTATTTCGGTTTCCAAGTCTTCCTGCGAGCGGAGTGAAAATGCTACCGGCAACATTTTAAACACGTAGAATACCGTTACCCAACTGATAACACCTGTTATAAAGCGCATCAAGGCACTGAACCTGTATACCGGCATCCAAAACATAAGTGCATCTACAAAATAGGTAGCACCGCAGGTAAGTATAAAGGCAGCAAAGAGAAAATAGAGTTTATTAAACCGTACCTTCTGACGCTTGGTAACAACATAGAACAATATGAGCAGGGGTATGACAAAATAGGCCGACCATACCATCAGGTCGCTGATGATATACAACCACCCGTGGAACTTTGTCCAGCTACCGCTACGCCAAAACGAGCGAAAGTCTGAATGCTCAAACAGGTTTTTAAAGAAATGTTTTATATCGTTCACCGTATGGTTTAAAACTCAGGGATTAGGAATGCACGAAGGTAAAAAAGTGTTATGCATTTACATACGGATACCGCCTGCTTAACGAGCTATTATCAATTGGTTTCTAAGAAAATAGCTGGTACACCAGCAAAGAAGCGAGATATGCTATGGCCGACATGTACAGGAACTGGATGACGGGATACTTCCAGCTGCGGGTTTCGCGCTTTACTATGGCCAGGGTGCTCATGCACTGCATGGCAAAAACGTAGAATATGGTGAGTGACAGGCCTGTTGCCAGAGTGTAAACCGGCGTACCATCTGCACGTGTAGCGTTTCGCATTTTTTCGCGTAGGGTAGCGTCGTTATCTTCAGAACCTACGCTATATAGCGTAGCCATGGTGCCTACAAATACCTCGCGCGCGGCGAAAGAAGTGATAAGTGCGATACCTATCTTCCAGTCGTATCCCAGCGGGCGGATAGCGGGCTCAATAGCATGGCCGGCAATGCCTGCAAAGGAATGCTCCAGCTTTTCCATTTGCTCGGCCCGCCCCAGGTCTTCTGCCTGTGTAGGGTTCTGCTGTTTCAGTAGCGCATATTTTTCGGTTACCTTATCCATTTGCGCAGGTGGGCCGTAAGTAGCCAATGCCCACAGGAGTATGGAAATGATCATGATAACCTTACCGGCATCGGTCACAAACACTTTTGCCTTTTCTATCATGGTAATGCCTACATTCTTCCAGCGCGGTGCGCGGTACACGGGCAGCTCCATCAGGAAGTAGGTCTTCTCCTTCATTTTTATCACCAGGCTCATCACTTTAGAAACGATAAGCGCCATGAAAAAGCCCAATAGGTAAAGCCCCATCAGTACAAGGCCCTGCATGTTGAAGATGAAAAACTTTTTCTCCGGTATCACAAGGCCTATGAGTATGGTATATACGGGTAAGCGGGCTGAGCAACTCATCAGCGGTGTTACCATGATGGTTATCAGCCGTTCTTTACGGTTTTGAATGGTGCGTGCCGCCATAATGGCCGGTACGGCACAGGCCATACCGCTTATCAGCGGCATTACGCTACGGCCATTCAGCCCCGCACTGCGCATGAGCCTATCGGTAAGGAAGCTGATACGCGCCATATAACCGCTATCTTCCAATATGGTGATGAACCCGAAGAGTATCATTATCTGCGGTATGAAAACAGCAACCCCGCTGATACCGGCCAGCACACCATTTATAAGCAGGTCTTTTACAAAACCATCCGGCATCAACCCGTCCAGCCAGCCAGACAGCACGCTGAAGCCTTGCTCTACCCAATCCATAGGGTATGCTGCCAGCCAGAAGATGCTTTGAAATAACAGGAACAGTACAGCTAGCAATATCAGGTTGCCCCACAGCGGATGCAATAATGTTTTATCAATGCGTTCGCTAAGTATCGTACGTGTAAGCGGGTTTACCTCTACCACGCATTGCTGCATGATGGTGCCTATGCGCTGGTACCGCTGCATGACCTCATCGGCCTGTATTTTGGCTTTATGAAAAGCAACTTCATCCAGCAAAGCCCCGATTCGAATCCTTTGAGCAGCGTTAAGATGCGGCAGCTCCAGGTAATTGCAAGCAATATGCAGGGCGGCATAGTTGCTTTCCACATTGCACAATTCCTTTACTTCCGTTATCCAATCGCCCGTCAGTTTTTTTACATCTATAAATTCAGACGTAATATTTCTGCCGGCAGTATAATCTGTTATGGTCTTTTTTAGCTGGGTGATTCCTTTGTTCTTTCGCGGGTTGATGGCCACAACGGGTACACCCATCAGCCTTTCCAAGCCGTTGATATCAATACTGATGCCCTTTTTGCGTGCTATATCGTTCATCGTGAGGGCTATGATAACAGGCAGGCCCAGGTCCATTATCTGAGAGCAGAACAGCAGGTTTCGCTTCAGGTTGGCAGCATCGGCTATCACCACAATCATATCGGGCCTGTCGGGATTATTGCGGTTGAGCAATACCTCGTAGGTAACCTGTTCATCTGCACTTTTTGGGTACAGACTATAGGTACCGGGCAGGTCTATGACGTGTGCGGTGGTGTTATTGGAAAGATGCGTGCTGCCGGTTTTTTTATCAACCGTCACACCCGGGAAGTTGCCTACCTTTTGGTTAAGGCCTGTAAGGGCATTAAAAAGGGAGCTTTTCCCGCTGTTGGGGTTACCAACCAATGCTATGGTGTACGCTTTACGCATTGAAGAGAGAGCGCAAAGTTAACCATTTAGCAGCAGGCAACAGGCAGTTTAGCAACTGGTTACCAATTTTTTCCCGATAATGAAACTAACGCAGCACGGTAATATTCCCTTTCAGGAATTTATCCAGCTTCGTTCCTGCAGAACGGTATTCGAGGATATATACATATACGCCTGCATTCACATATTCGCCTTCTATGGTACCGGTCCACGAGCGGCGTATATCTTTCGTATCAAATACCATTTTACCCCACCTGTCATATATTCTCAAATGAAAATCGCTTACTGCGCAGGTTTGGCTCAGCACAAACTTATCATTGATACCATCCCCATTGGGGCTGAATGCATTAGGTATAAAAATACATTTGTCGCATAATGAATAAGATACACGTGTTGAATCCACATATGTGCCGCACTCATTGGTAATAGCTACACGATAAAGCCCTTCATATTTCGGCAGGATGCAGCAGGTATTTTCTCCCGTATTCCAGGCATATTTTACACCGGGGTATTCATCGCCAATATATTTCAGGTCTTGCTGGCACATATCGATCCTATCTTCCAGTGTATGTCGTGGCTGATATTTAACGTCAATATTTACGGGTACTTTTTCGCTTTCGCATTTCCCCCAGGTTTGGCTCACGTATAGGGTATAGGTGCCTACTTCTTTGGTGTATACATAAGGTTGTATGGGGCTGCCTATTAGTGCCATCGGGTGGGTATACCATTGCAGGTTGTCGCCTTTTACATTCAATAAGGCATCATTTACCAGCTGGCATATCATGGTATCGCGTACTGCGGGCGGGTCTGTAGGCGATTGTATATATACCTTTACAGTATCCTGCTGCTTACCACAGTTATTTTCAGCCATCAGCCAATACGTACCCGGCTGTGTTACAGTAATGGCCGATGTGGTTTCGCCGGTGCTCCATTTGTATGTATGGTACCTGCCCCCGCCCTTTATCATAACCGGCCCATTGGTGCAGTTGATTATTTCTTTACCTAAATCCAATTGCAGGTTAGGGTCATACTTTACAACTATGGTATCGTAATACACTTTGCAGTCGGCTATGGATTTACACCAATATATACCCGGTGTTGTGGCTACTATTTTCCTGGTGGTTTCGCCGGTGTTCCAGATGAAATTGCCATCATAACCAGAACTGGCGAGTGTCATGGGCAAGGCAGTCGTATCGCAATAACTGGAATCCTGAACAGAAACGATGGTATCGGCAGCTGTTATCAAGGATACATTTACATCATCTACATATATATATGCCCTGAAATCCATATTAGGGTCAGGCGTAGCGGGGTAAGCCTGTACACTATTAGGTGGCAGTCCGGTATTGTTGAACCTGCCAATTGTCAGCCATTCTTCACCGCCTTTAGCAGCATATATGCCCGATACCCGTATCCAGGCACTACTATCGGTTAGATAAGTGCTAAATGGCGTCACAATATCATATGGCAAAGACAGGAATTCATTACTAGCATTGTACGCCTGGGTTTTACCAAAGTTGATGCCTACTTCATCGATAGCTATGTAATTGCGCGCAATGTCTTTAGAGATACTAGGGCTTACAAAAAAGCTCACGCAATATTTCTCTCCTGCTTTCAGCGGGGCGGTTAATTTACACTGCAGATATTCACCAAAACCACCACCGGTAGCATATTCTTCCCAGGCTATAATGCCTGCAAATGCATTACCTGTATGCGGGCGTTGGTGGCCAAATGTTATTTCGGGCACATGTACCCCGCTATTGGGCGCTGCGCAGGTATGAAAATAGTCGGGCGAGGTACGTTTTAATGGGTTTACCCAGCTTTTTACAGACGGGAAACTGGTATATCCCGGTGAATAATCAATTGCTGATATGCCGTTTGGGCAATAATTAAAATCTTCGAAACTGGGATTGGGAACCAGGTTTTGCGCATAGGCACAGAAAGGCAGGGCAAATAATATCGCCTGCCGCAAACATAGCCTGATGTATTTCATACCCAAGAGTGTAGGTTGTGGATTTATAAAGACAGTACATATTGCAAAAAGTGTTGGCTTGTTTTTAACATTTTATTTATAATATTATAAATTTTTGAGTATCAATGGCTAAACATTTATATCGGCATGATGTTTTAACTATTATTATAAAGCTGTTATTTATGAAAAGGTTACTTATGTTCTGCGGGGCTATTGCCTTGGCATTAGGCGTGAAGGCTACTGCAAGAGAAATGTTGCAAACAGTACCATATGTAGATATAAATAAATATATGGGCAAGTGGCATGAGATCGCTTCGTTCCCGCAACGGTTTCAGAAAGGTTGCAGCTGCTCGGTAGCAGAATATAACCTGAAAAGTAATGGCAAAGTACGTGTACAGAATAGCTGCAAGGTAGATGGCAAAATAAAAGAAAGCACGGGTACGGCTACCGTGAAGGATAAAAAAACGAATGCAAAACTCGCTGTAAGCTTTTTTTGGCCATTTACAGGTAAGTACTGGATCATAGACCTGGCCGATGATTACAGCTACGCGGTAGTAGGGCACCCCAACCGAAAATATTTATGGATACTAAGCCGCAAACCTGCTATGGACCCGGATGTATATACCGGCATTGTGCAAAGGGTGAAGGCAAAAGGTTTTGACATTACTAAGCTAAAAGTAACAAAGCAGTGCCCATAGGTATCATTATTCCTCCTGCTGCTGCTCTTCTTCCAACTTCTGAACCAGTACTTTGTCGATGCGGCTCTTGTCCATATCCATTACTTCTATCTCGTAATTGTTCCATCTAAACTTCTCACCGGTTGCCGGTATCTTTTTCATCTTTTCCAGGATGAAGCCGGCAAGTGTGATGAAATCTCCCTCATCTTCTTCGGAAGATGCTATATCAAGACGTTGCAGGAACTCAACAAACGGTATCTGTGCATCTATAAGCATGCTGCCATCATCACGAACCGTTACATCATACTCAAACTCGTTGGTTTCAGATATATCGCCTACTAAGGCATCGAAAATGTCATTAATCGTAACGATACCGGCTATAGAACCATATTCGTCTACTACCAATGCCTGGTGAATGCGAGATTCTTTGAAACGCTCTAATACCTGGTATGCCCGGTTGGATTCCGGTATGTAGAATGCAGGGCGTTTGAAACTTTCCAGCTGTTGCAGGGTTTCTTCAAAGTGTTCTGTCAACAAGTCTTTTGTATAGATGAACCCAAGTATCGTATCAATATCATCCTTGCATATGGGGTATACATTATGCCTGTTGTTGATGATTTTGTCTTTAGTAATGCTGATGTCGTCATTAACATCTATCCATACTATTTCGTTACGCGGTGTCATTAGCGAGGTTATCTTACGTTCGCTAAGATTGAACACATTATGGATAAGATCTTTTTCCGTTTCATCTATCACGCCGCCCTTCTGACTTTCGGTTACTATTATCTTCAGTTCTTCTTCTGTATGCAGGTCATGCTCGTGTATAGGTTGTATCCCCACCAGTTTTAATATCGTATTGGCGAATCCGTTAAGCAGCCATATAAAAGGACGGAAGACAAAGTAAAATACACGTAATGGCAGTGCCACAACAAAAGTAGTAGGCGCAGGCTTGCGGATGGCTATAGATTTTGGTGCCAGTTCACCAAATACGATATGCAGGATGGTAATAGTGGCGAATGCCACAGGTACAGCTATCTGATGCGCAGTAGATTCAGTAATATTTACATTCAGCTTGGCCATCAGGGCCAATATCATTTTGGTTACCACATCTTCGCCCACCCAACCAAGGCCCAGCGATGCCAGTGTGATACCCAACTGGGTAGCAGCGAGATAGCCATCAAGATTGTTGAGGATGTTGCGGGCTACATTAGTGATCCTGGCAGAGCCGGGGCGTGATTCTACCTGCGAGGTACGCACCTTTACTATTGCAAATTCTGCCGCCACAAAAAACCCATTCAGCAACACCAAAAAAATGGTAATAAATATCTCAAGTGCCATTCAGCTTATTTTTCGCCTCTACAAATGTGAGAACTTTGAAATGATTTCTCAAAAATTACAACAATTATGTGTTACTCAGGTTAAATATTTGATTTGCAAGAAGTGTGGTATGTTTATTTATGCGTATTTGAGCCGTAATTATTAATTGGTTATTTTCACTACCAATGGCGTTAGGAACATATACTATCATAATACTATTAAGCACGGTTGTTATCGTCAGCTATCTGTTCAGTCTGTTTAGCAAAAAGACCAATATTCCCTCTGTATTATTACTGATAGCTACAGGTATTGCGATAAAACAATTTAGTGCCCACCTGTGGTACAACGAGCCAGCAGTAAACAAGCTGGTAAAAATATTGGGTGCTGTAGGTATCATTATGATCATACTGGAAGCAGCGCTGGACCTGAAAATAACCCGGCAAAAAGTAAAGCTGATACGTGATTCGTTTTCGTCTGCCTTATTTATCTTCCTCTTCTCGGAATTGGGCATTGGCGTGTTGGTGATGCAATGGGTGGATGTGCCGTTTGAAAATTCCTTTCTTTATGCTGTGCCAATGAGCATTATCAGCAGTGCCATCGTGATACCCAGTACCAGTCACCTGCCGGAGGATAAAAAAGACTTTATCATATACGAGTCTTCATTTTCCGATATCATAGGCATACTGGTTTTCAACTACATGATTATGAAAAATATCCTGAGCCTGAAATCGGCCATGATATTTGGGGGCAATGTGTTACTGGCTGTTATAATATCTATCCTTGCTACGGTACTCATGATATATATCCTTACCAAAAGCCGCATACATGTAAAATTCTTCCTGCTTTTTGCCGTGCTATCACTCATATATTCGCTTGGTGAAATGATACATCTGCCGTCCCTGCTTATTGTACTGGTGTTTGGCTTGGTGTTCAATAATACATCTCTTTTTACTTTCGGCCCCATGAAACGCTGGCTGGACCAGGAAAATATTGAAAGTACACTGCTATTCATGCGCTCCATCACAGCAGAAACATCTTTCCTTATACGTACTTTTTTCTTTATACTCTTTGGATATAGTATTAACCTGCAAGTTTTGATATTACCCGATGTGTGGCAGTTAGGCTCGCTTATCATAGTGATATTATTATTTGCGCGTTTCCTGTATCTGCGATTGATATTGAAAACCAATTTATTCCCTGAATTGTTCCTGATGCCGCGGGGGCTGGTAACAATACTGCTTTTCTACAGCATACCTATGGAAAAAAGCCTGGGTAGCTTAAATAGTGGTATCTTGTTCTTTGTAGTAGCCGTTTCGAGCCTGCTCATGATGATAGGGTTGCTGCTTTTTAAAGAAAACAAGGCGGAATACCATGACAAAAGCGAAGAGGTAATATGATGAATGTATGCAGATATATATTGGGCTGCCTGCTGCTGTTGGCCTCCGCTTCTGCCCACGCACAAACGGTGCGTGATGTAGCGAAACTGGCTAATACCCCGCGCAAATACACTGACCTGCCGCCCGACGAGTATGAACTCTTTGCCGACCAGGGCGCACAAGAAGCCTTCGATAACACCTTTCGCAAAATGATGCCGCCCGATGTGGCAAAGCAATTGAAAGAAGTACCCGGGGAAAAAGATGGCATTTTGACGCTGTACTGCACACAATGCCCTATGCCTTACGCCCAACTGGACACAAATACGCAAATAAAATTCAAGAGAAACCTGCTAGGATACTGGCGGGCGGTAAGTATGCGCAAGGTGCTGTACAGCGACTCTGCCTCTTATCCTGGCGGCGAGTTTTACAGAGATGCCAGTGTGTTGAACGAAGAGGCAGAGGATGATATGATACTGAGTATTGATGAAAAAACCTTCAGAGGCTATTATAAAGAACAGGGTGCAGACAAGTACCGAATCATTATAGATAGTAAATATGAGTTGCAGGGCAAACGTTACTTGCTATTATATAAAAACCTGAAACGCGCGGCAGAGGTTTCTCTGGTGGGTATAGATAAAGAAGGGCGGCTTATTATTAACTCATATACGGCCATCCAGAAACGCATACCCGACAAATACATCGTGCACCAAACCACAGTGGAACAACTGGTGCTGGAAAAGCTGAATGTGGAACAGTTGCGCTATGAAAAAGAGAAAAAACCCATACAGGGCAGCAGGCATACGGCACCTAATTAAACTTACTTCCCTACACACTTCATCAGGCAATCCCAAAGGCGGTCGGCAGACTGGTCCCAGCTGAACTTCTTTACCTGCTCTTTCGATGCCTCAATCAATTTTTTACGCAAGGTTTCATCCTTGTGCAGCATTTCCATTTTGGCTGCTATATCCTGTACATCGGTAGGGTCTACCAGCAAGCCAGCGTCACCTGCCACTTCCGGCATGGCCGATGTATTGCTTACGATAGCCGGTACTTCACATTTCAGCGCCTCCAGTATGGGTATACCAAAGCCCTCAAACAAAGATGGATATACTAAAGCATAAGCACCGCCCATTACTTTAGATAATTCATCCACATGCATATAGCCCACCCATTTCACATCATCTTTAAAGGGCATTTCTTCTCGCATCTCTACTACCTCTTCATATTTCCATGCATAGCGGCCTACTATTACCAGTTTCATATTGCTGCGCTGGCGCTTTTTAAAGGCAATAAATGCCTTCAGCAGGTTCACAATGTTTTTACGCGGATGCAATGCCCCGGCAAATACAAAGTATTCGCAGCCATCGGCATATTTAGTTTTGGCATCTTCTCGCTCCTGCCAGCTTAGCGGGCGATATTCGGCGTGTGCACCGTTATATACTACATCTATATTATCCGCGTTAATACCGTAGTGCTTTACAATATCATCTTTTGAATAAGTAGATACAGTAGCAATGCGGGCGGCTTTGCGGGCAAAGCGCGGCGAGTAATGGCGCCAGTACATTTTATGGCTGCGCACAAAATGCTCGGGGTAGTGCTCAAAAGCCAGGTCGTGAATAACAAGGCAGGTAGGCACTTTGGTGCTGAGTGACATATAACCATCAGGCGATAAAAAGACATCGGCCTTGTATTTGCGCAACATATAAGGTACACCCCATTCAAACCACATGTAAAATAATAACGGATGGCGGGCCTGCGGTGGAATGACCACGGGCGTAACATTGGGGGCAAATATGAAAGAAGGGTCGTACGGACGGTCGAAAAAGAAGATGAACTCGTGTTCGGGATGTTTGCGCACCATTCGTTCCAGTGTCTGATGCGTAAACCAACCTATGCCTTCCAGTTTTCCTTGTAACAGTAACCTTGTATTTACAGCAATGCGCATAGCTATGGCGACAAAAATATACTTTTACAACCAATACCCATCTTAAATAACGGGCATGCGCCGCTTTTTTGTAAAAAACCTGTTTTTCGTACTGGCAGTGAACCTGCTGGTGAAACCTATATGGGTTTTTATGATAGACCGGACGGTGCAAAACCGGGTAGGCCATGAAGCTTATGGTACTTACCAGCCTTTATTAAATATTTGTATCATATTCCAGATATTGCTCGATTTCGGGCTGAATAATTATAATACCAACCTGGTATCTCAAAACCCGGGCAGGATAAAAACGCTGTTCCCCGCCATGCTTACTACAAGGCTGGTGCTTACCATTGTTTACAGTGCAATAGTATTAACAGTCGGTTTCATATCGGGCTACTGTGGGTGGGAGCTGACATTGCTATGTGGGGTATTAATGATACAGGCGCTAAGCTCGCTGGTACTATATCTGCGCAGCAATGTAGCAGCACTGCACCGCTTTAAGATAGATGGCGTATTATCTGTTACCGACCGCCTGCTGATGATAGGGCTTTGCGGGTTCCTGCTTTTCAGCCCGCTGACAGCAAACGATTTCAGGATAGAATGGTTTGTAGCGGCACAGGTAGTATGCTACGGGGTAACAGCCATCATAGGTTTTGCAGCACTGTACCGTATAGCACATGTGCGACCTTCTCTATCGTTCGATGTATCAGAAATAAAAGCATTGGTAAAAAAGAGTATTCCTTATGCCTTACTAGTGTTTTTAATGGGTATACATATGCGCTTTGATATGGTGCTGGTAGAACGGATAGCGGGAAAAAATGAAGCCGGCATCTATGCATCGGCCTACCGGCTGTTGGATGTCAGCAATATGTTCGGTTTATTGTTTGCCGGCATACTGCTCCCCTTGTTTGGCAAAATGCTGGTAGAAAAACAGAATGTGCAATCTATCATCAAGCTGAGCGTGAACCTGCTGATGCCTTTTGCATTTACCTTATTGGTAGCTGCCTTCTTTTTTGGTACAGAGATCATGCAGTTGCTATATAAAGATGCGGGCATGTATGAAGGTGATGTGTTTGGCTGGCTGATGGCTACCTTCCCTGCCTTCTGTATCATGTATGTATATTCTACCCTATTGACGGCAAATGGCGATATAGCGCTGATGAATAAAATATCCATAGCAGGCGTTGTCATCAGCATAGGTTTAAATATGGTGTTGATACCCATGCACGGAGCGGTGGGTGCAGCTTATACCACCTGCATTACCCAAAGTATACTGGCTGTTTGTTACATCATATTTTCAAGCAGAGAATTGCAGTTGCCGCGCAATACCAAATGGATAGCGGCTCATGCGGGTTTTTTAATCCTGTCGTTTGCAGTCGCTTTTTCTATAAAGTTGACGCCCGTTAATTGGATGGTACAGTTAGCCGTCTTCGGTATGATAAGTATTGCCGGTATGTTCATTTTCCGCTTTATATCGCCGGAAGGCTTGAAGCTTTTTACACAGAAAGGCTAACGGGCTTTGGGCTGGTTACTGGCATCAATCGTGCGGTGTATATCCAACTCCTTCGCCTCACGTTTGATTATAAATACAGCATTGCTGTACGGCTCAATACCACCACCTTTATTCAGCGCATATACTTTGGTAAACTCTGCCCCGAAATATAATATGATAGCCGTGTAATATACCCATGAGAGCACAATGATGATAGATGCTGCCGCACCATAAGTACTGCCGATGGAAGATGTGCCGAGGTAATAACCTATCAGGAATTTACCTATCAGAAACATCAACCCGGTAAACCTTGCACCTACAAAAGCATCCCGCCACCGGATGCGGGCATCTGGCAAAACCTTATAGATAACAGCGAACAGGAAAGAGACCACCAGAAACAACAAGCCAAGATTGATGATCTGGAAAAGAATGACCAGTTCAGAATTAAATAACCTTTGAAGCCTGTCGGTAAACAGATCGGTAAGTGTATTAATGAACAAAGTAACTATCATAAGAAACCCGATACCTATTATCAATGAAAAAGACAACAGCCTGTTAGTGATAAATTTCAGCCAGCCTTTTTTGGGTTTAGCACGTATAGACCAGATGTAATTAATAGAATCCTGTATGTCTGCAAACACACCGGTGGCACCAAATATCAGCACCACAAAACCAATGATGCTATACCTGGCAGCGGTTTGCTGCTCCTGCATATTGCGGATGATGGTAAATACCTGTTCGGCACCATCTTTACCCACAAGGTTGCTTATCTGGTTATACAGCTCACCGGTAACTGCTTCCTTTTCGAAGAAAAGACCTGTAAGTGATATGATGACCAATAGCAGCGGGCCAATGGCAAATACTGTATAATATGCCAGTGATGCACTCAGTTTCACCACATTGTCTGCAGAAAATTCACTGAAGGCTTCTTTTAATAGTTTAAAATAGCTTTTTACAAAGGACATAGGATCAATTGTTTTTCTCTCAACGATCTATATATACTAAAACCTTGCCGTTACCCGATACGATGGCTTAGTTTTTATATATGATTGTTATTACTAACCATTTAAAAACGAACGACTATGCCAGCTAAAAAAAGCGGAAGCCGCAAAAGTAAAGTAGAGAAGGTGATGCACGAGTATAAAGAAGGCGACCTGAAAAGCGGCGGTAGCGGCCGTAAGGTGAAAAGCCGTAAGCAGGCGATTGCCATAGCCTTGTCTGAAGCGCGTGAAGCGGGTGAAAAAGTGCCTGCTAAGAAAACCGCCCGTAAAAAAACGGCAGCAAAGAAAGCTGCACCTAAGAAGAAAAGCGCTGCTAAAAAAAGCACAGCCAAAAAAGCGGCGCCTAAAAAAGCTGCAGCTAAAAAGACCGCCCGAAAGAAAACGGCAGCAAAGAAAAGCGCCGCTCCTAAAAAGAGCAGCGCTAAAAAATCGGGCAGCCGTAAAACAGCCGCTCGTAAAAAGTAATATTAGTATTGCGGCATTTCGGGTTTGGTACCCATGATGTCGTCTATACGTTGCTTCACTTCAGCCGTAAGCTTTGGTACTATATCCAAGGCTTTCAGGTTTTCTATCAGCTGGGCTTCTTTGGTAGCACCCAGTATGGCCGTGGTAACATTAGGATTACTGATACACCATGCTATAGACAGCGTTGCCAGGGAAGTGCCAAGGTCTGCTGCCAGCGTGCCCAGATTGCGTACGCGCTGCAGTTTATCATCGCTGATGGTCTTATTTTTCAGCCATTCAAAACCTTCCAGCGCCAGACGTGAATCTGAAGGGATGCCATCATTATATTTACCTGTAAGCAGACCGGAAGCTAATGGGCTCCAGATGGTCGTACCCATGCCTATGTTTTTGACAATAGTATAGTAATCTACTTCTACCTTCTGGCGCTTGAAGAGATTATATTCCGGCTGTTCTACGGCAGGGCCTATCAGGCGCAGCTCGCGTGCTACCATGTGGGCTTCCATTATTTCGGCCGCGCTCCATTCACTGGTGCCCCAGTATAATATCTTACCTTGTTGTATCAGCGTATTCATGGTCCATACCACTTCTTCTATCGGCGTGTTCTTATCCGGGCGATGGCAGAAGAATAGATCAAGGTAGTCTAGCTGGAGGCGTTGCAGCGCTTCATGGCACGCTTCGGTAAGATGCTTACGGCTAAGGCCGGTTTGGTTGGGCTTATTGTCCGGCCCACGCCAGCCAAAGAAAGCCTTGCTGGAAACGGTGTAGGACGTACGGTCCCATTTCTTGCTTTTCAGCACACGGCCCATCATCAGTTCCGATTCGCCGCGGGAATATACTTCTGCATTGTCGAAAAAGTTGATGCCGTTATCATAAGCAATACCCATCAGCCTGTCTGATATGCCATCATCTATCTGCTTGGCAAATGTAACCCAAGAGCCATAAGATAATGTGCTCAGTTGCAAGCCGGTTTTACCCATTCTTCTATATTCCATAGTTCTGTTATTGTATCGGTTACAAAATTGTGTGTTTTACAGGCACGCTGCGATAATACTTGTCTATAATAACAAAGGCGCTGTAAATAGCGCCTTTGTTTATAATTTATATCAGGTGTACCACTAATCCGTCGCGCACCTTAGGTTCAAACCAGGTGCTTTTTGGTGGCATTACGTTGCCGCTGTCTGCAATAGCAAATAGCTGCTGCAGGCTGACAGGGTAGCAAGAAAATGCTGCTGCCATATCGCCACTGTTCACTCTTTTTTCCAATTCGCCCAGTCCGCGGATGCCACCTACAAAATCTACACGTTTATCGGTGCGTGGGTCGTTAATGTTCAGCAGTTTCGACAGGATGTTGTTTTGCATGATGCTTACATCCAATACTCCTATAGGGTCTGTAGTGAATGTTCCCGGTTTCGCTGTCAGCTTATACCAGTTGCCGGAAAGGTACATGCCAAACTCATGCGGCTGTGCAGGTTTTATCGCTTCTTTTACCGGTGTAGATACTTCAAAGTCTTTTTTCAATGCGTCAAGAAACGCTGTAGCACTCATGCCATTCAGATCTTTTACCACGCGGTTGTAGTCCATTATTTTCAGCTGGCTTTCAGGGAAGATGCAGGTGATAAAATAATTGAATGATTCTTCACCTGTTATATTCAGGCCGCTCTCATTCATCTCTTCAGCTACACGTGCCGCTGATGCAGCACGATGATGGCCGTCAGCTATGTATGTAGCCGGCACCTGCTGGTCGAATATCTGCGTAATGGTAGATACTTTAGGATAGTCGTTCACCACCCACACGGTATGACGAATGCCATCATCAGCCGTGAAATCATATTCAGGTTGATGACTTGCTTTCCAGTCTTCTATTATTTTATTGATGTCTTCATTATCATTGTATGCCAGGAACACAATGCCGGTTTGTGCACGTGTGTTCTTGATGTGATTAATCCGGTCCAGTTCTTTTTCAGGACGTGTAAACTCATGCTTCTTTATAATGCCTTTGTTGTAGTCGTCTATTGACGAACCGCAAACCAATCCTGTTTGAGAACGGCCATCCATTACCAACTGATAGATGTAATAGCAAGGCTCATCATCCTGGAACATGATTTTATCTTCCACCATGCTGTCCAGGTTTTCTTTTGCTTTTTCATATACCTGCAGGCTGTGTACATCTATGCCTGCGGGCAAGTCTATTTCAGAACGGGTAACATGATAAAAGTGATACGGGTTATTTTTAAATGCACGCGCTTCTTCCACACTTACTACATCGTAGGGCAGGGTGGCTACCTTATCTGCCAATTCTTTTTTAGGTCTTAATCCTTTAAAGGGGGTAATCTTTGCCATTTAGTATGTTGGTTTGTGTTTATCGTTAAGAATGTTGTTTTTCAAATGCCTGCATCGCAGCTACCAGTTGTTTCACATCGTCAAGAGATACAGCATTGTAAAGCGATGCCCTTAATCCGCCTATCGAGCGGTGACCTTCTATACCCGTAATGTTTTCCTTTGCACAGAATTCTATAAAAGCTTTTTCATGTGCTTTATTATGCGCTGCAAAGCAGGCATTCATTTTACTGCGGTCTTCTTTTTTAGCTACACCGTAAAATAAGGCGTTGCGGTCTATTTCCTGGTATAAAGCTGCTGCCTTGGCATTGTTCTCTGCTTCTATACCTGCTATTCCACGTTCCTTCGTCCAGCGCAGCATCAGCATCGAAACATAGATGGCAAATACCGGCGGCGTATTCAGTACCGAACCTTTATTTACATGTGCCGTATAGCTGAGCATGGGCGGCAAATCGTGACCGGCTTTTTTCAGCAGGTCTTTTTTAATGACTACAAGTGTTGCCCCTGCCGGCCCAATATTTTTTTGTGCAACGGCGTAAAACATGCTGCAGTTTGTATAATCTATAGCGCGGCTGAAAATATCGCTGCTCATATCGGCAATTAAGGGTGCTGCTATCTTTGGCAGCTTGGGCCATTGTGTGCCGTATATGGTATTATTGGTAGTAACATGTACGTAGGATAGAGCTTTGGAAATGACTTCTGGCCATTCGGGCAGGCAGTAATAATTGTCTTCGGCCGATGACGATAGCATCACGATATCGCCGTAATGGCGTGCATAGTCCATTGCCTCTTTCGACCAATGGCCGCTATCTATATAGCCTGCAGCATGCTTGGGCGATAGGAAATTCATGGGCACCATGCAAAACTGCAGGCGGCCTCCGCCATGCATCCACAATACTTCGTAGCTATCATCAAGTCCGCAAAGCTCATGAACCAACTGGCGGCTTTCATCAAGTATGGCCTGAAATAAATGGCCGCGATGCGGGATGCTGAGTATTGACAACCCTGTATCGTTGTAGTTCACCACCGCCTTTGCAGCTTCCTGCAAAACACTTTCGGGCAGGGCTGCAGGGCCGGAGTTGAAATTGAGCATGCGTTTATTTCCTGTCATAGGTTTTATCTGCTTCTTCCAATCCTGTAATACCACCACTCACGGCAAACTTCATTGCCTCGGCGGCTGTCATTTCCGTAACCGGTTTTATATTTCTTATTTCCACAATTATCACATAGCCCGAAACGGCATAGGCATGCGGCAGATAAACAGATATTTTATCGCCCATGCCCATATAGTTAAGGTCTTTCTGGGTCATGAACCCGATGCGCCAAACTTCGGGATTATGATTGATACAAACCCATACCGGTTTGTTAAACCTTTTTTTATCGCCCACAAAGGACCCCATCACATCTTTTATGGAAGAGTAAATGTATTTGATACCCGGTATGTGCTGCAGCAGATGATCGAATGCATCGAAAAGCATCTTGCCGAGGAAGAAGCGCGTACCCATGTAACCGATAAAAGTTACCGCACATATGATAAGCAGGAAACCTAATCCACGCGGCACCCATGGCACAAGGCTATCCACACTATCGAACACTATGTATATAACATAGGCCGTAATGGCTATGGGACTGAGTATCAGCAAGCCCTGCAGAAACGAACGGAAAAGTATGGCAGCTAAGCGGCGCATGGTAAAAAATGATGTCAAAGTTACATGTTTGGCGGGGGGAAAACTATATTTGCTTACAACCATTGGCTTATTTAGCCAATTATTCACAGTTTCAATGAGTTATCGTATGCGGCGCTGCCTATTGACCATGTTATGTATGGCTGCCACATTTTCTGTTGGCCGTGCACAGGAAAATAAACCCTGGGCAGGTTTGGGTATTGAGGCCAATTATATGGCTGCCAATGGCTTTAAGCATTCTGCAAAAATGCGGGCCGACCTCTCTAATTATATACCCGGCGTAGAGCTGAACTTTATACAACAAACCGATGGACGCAAAACATGGCATCAGCGCAGGCACTACCCGCTGCTTGGTATGGCGGTAGCTTATACCCGTTATGATAATGATTCCGTTTACGGCCGCGCTGTAAGCCTGTATCCTAATTTGCAGATACCTATCATCAGGGGGAGGAAAGTGGAATGGACCGCCAAGGCAGGCTTTGGTATTGCATATATCACCAAGCGCTTTGAACGTGTGCCGGGCTGGGATACTTTGAATACCGCCATCGGCAGCCGCATGAACAATTACTCCTATTTCTCTACTGACCTTAGGTATCATGTGAACGAACATCTGGATATGCAGGTAGGTGTCAACTTTGCCCATATATCCAACGCCACGCTCAGGCACCCGAACCTGGGCATCAACAAATATGGTGTTAACGTCGGCTTGCGATATTTCCCTGTTACATCAAGGCCGGAACGTATTGTTAAAACCCTTCCGAAACTAAAAAACAGAGTATTGGTGCAAATGCGCTTGAGCCTGGCCGGAACTGAAATATCTGCATCGAACGGGCCGATGTACCCCGTATATCTTGCCTCTCTTTTTGCCAGCAAGCGCTACCTGAGTAAGAACAAACTATTGCTGGGTGTAGACTATGCCTACTATACCCATGTGTACCGTTTCCAAAAGAACAACGAGATAAATCCCGGAAAGGAAGCCCAAAATTCCTGGAAGAGCAGCTTGTTCATAGGTAATGAGTTCCTGTTTGGCAGGGTGGGTGTCGTGTTACAAGTTGGGTATTACCTGAAACATAACGAGCTATCTAAGAATAAGATATACGAAAAACTGGGCGGAAATATATACCTGATACAAAATGAAAAAGGTATTCTAAAAGAGCTTAGCACACACGCTTATCTTAAAACCCATGGTACCGAGGCTGAATTGGTGGAAGTGGGGTTAGGCATGGGGTTTTGACATACCGTGCCTCTCGCATATCAGATATCGTATATTTGATATATAACTAAGCCTATGCGCAGTTTCATTCTTATATGTCTGCTGTCGTTTCCTGCGATGTGCAGCGCACAAAATGACGTTCCGGATTATGGACAGGTTTTTCATGATGGGAAAGTATATGCGAAGTATAAAACATTTGGCAGTAAAGCACCTACTATCCCGATAGTTGGACAGGGCGATTACGATCCGCTGCCGCTTAACCCGGAAACGAAAGGGGAAGATTTTAAAGATATGGTCATCAGCCTGCCGGATGGGCATGAAGTCATCTACATAACTGCAAGAGTACTTTCATCTCCCGAATATGCCTACCTGGAATATTACTACAACATAAAGCTGCCGGATTATGGCGCCGAAATAAACATAGAGGTGTATCCATACTTTTTTGAAACTTTTTCCAGGCAGCTTATACAATATGATGTGCTGAAAAATGGCGCATTTCAATACGAGGCTATGGAAACGATGCTGAAATCATTAAGCAAGTCTAATCATTACATAAGCAAGAAAACAATAGACGAAGGGAAATACCGCAACTACAATGTATCTCCATATGATGTACCCGGTGCGCCTAAGGCATTGCAAGTGATGAATCAAAAGATATACCTGAATGATATAGTAATAGGCCGCTATAATAAAAACGGCACTATGCAACGATATGGTTCTGTAAGAAACGAACATGTATTCTATATCATGGGAGCAGCGGGTGTATCCGTAGCACAATTACGGGTGCCTATATTACGTTCATCCTTCTATATGGAAACACTGCCTGAAAAGAAATACTTTGAAATTTATTCGCCCGAAAGGCAGGAAGAAAAAATAATAGCCGAAGCCGCTAAAGTTTTATTAGCTGCCGGCGCACTAAAACAACCATAGCATACTATACGCTTTTTATTAAGTTTGTGCTACCCGTTATGTCAGGAAACATATCTGAATTTATCGCTAAAAGCAAGGTGAAGGCCGGCGACCTGGAGCATAAGCGCAAGCTTACTTTCAATATACAGAAGTATGCAGATGCTGTAGTGAAAGGCAAGCAACAATACGCCCAACTGGAGCTGGCACGCCAGAAAGCTAAAAATATAAAGTGGCGTGCTATAGAGCAACTGGATACGCACCTCGAAACTTTTGAAAAAAACTTTATCGCGCGGGGTGGTAAGGTGATATGGGCAGAGAATGCCGACGAGGTGCTGCAGGCCGTACTGCAGATATGCAAAGGAAAGAATACGCAGCGGGTAGTGAAATCGAAATCGATGGTGACGGAAGAGATACACCTGAATGATTTCCTGGCGAAGCATAATATTGAATCGGTAGAAACCGACCTGGGTGAATACATACAACAGCTGGACGGCGAAGCGCCTTATCATATCGTAACACCGGCCATGCATAAGAGTAAGGAAGATGTTGCTAAACTCTTTCACGAAAAGCTGGGTACCGAACCGCACCTTACCCCATCGGAATTGACGCAGGTAGCCCGGAAAATGCTGCGTGAAAAATATACTTCATCGGAAGTAGGCATTACCGGTGGCAATTTCCTGATAGCAGACATCGGTGCTGTATGTGTAAGCGAAAATGAAGGCAATGGACGGCTTAGCACCGCTTTCCCAAAAACGCATATAGCTATTGTAGGTATTGAAAAAGTATTGCCCTCCGTAAATGACCTGCATGTATTCTGGCCGCTGTTGGCTACTTATGGTACCGGGCAGCGTGTTACGGTTTACAATACCATCTTTACCGGTGGGCGTACTGCTGATGAAACAGATGGGCCGGATGAAATGTATGTGATACTACTGGATAATGGCCGCACCAACTTGCTACGCAGCGAGGTGCGCGAAAGCATGTATTGCATACGCTGTGGCTCTTGCCTGAATGCTTGCCCGGTATATAAAAACATTGGCGGGCATGCATATGGTGCTACTTACAGCGGCCCCATAGGTTCGGTAATAACACCGCACCTGGAAAACATGGCAGAGTATAAACACCTGAGCTACGCCAGCAGCCTTTGTGGCAATTGCACAGAAGTTTGCCCGGTAAAAATAAACATACACGAGATGCTGCTGGAGAACCGCCATATTGCGGCAAGCGAGGGATTGAATAGCTTTTCAGAAAATGCAGGATGGAAAATGTGGAAGCTGGCCATGCTGAACCGTGGACTAATGAATAGCGCAGGTGCAGGTATCAAAAACAAAGTAGTGAATAAACTCTTCAGCCATAGCTGGGGCGATGGCAGAGGTGATATACAATTCGCACCGAAATCATTTGCGCAACTATGGAAAGAACGTAAAGCTTAATTTTTTATACCCATTACATGTCAACACCCATTATCATATACTGTGCAGCAGATAGCAACCGGCTACAGTATGTTTTGAAATGGTTGTTTGGCGAACAGCTGCGGTGTACTTACATGCTCACACAAAATGCAGATGCAGCGCATATCAGTTATGGGAAAATAATACCGAATGCTATTTGCATCCCAGATGCGGGACTGCTTTGGCAGCAAGATATTCAGCAGCACGAAGTAGCTATCGGTGCATGGCAAAATATTCCTACGCTTTATCCAATGCAGGAACTATCCACTTTGCCATTTGATATTTTCAGTGCCTTGTTTTTCCTGCTATCGCGCTACGAGGAATATTATCCTTACAAGGCCGATAAACACGGCCGATACCCGGCAACAGACAGTTTATTATATAAGCACCACTTGCTGGAACGCCCCATAGCAGATGAGTGGGTGACAGCTTTCAGAAAACTTTTGCAAGAGAAAACAGATCTTTCTTTAGAAACGCCTCCTTTTTCTTTCCTGCCCACTTACGATATTGACATTGCCTATTCTTACAAGCATAAAGGATGGAAGCGAACACTGGGCGGTATAGCGCGTGATATGGTGCGCGGCAAATTATTGAAAGTATCTGAGCGGCTGGAAGTTGTAATGCGGAATGAGTTAGATCCCTATGATAGTTTTCAATTTTTAAAGGGATTGCATAGCAAGCACCATTATGCGCCGCTGTATTTTATACTGGCAAGTTTGGATACCACTCCTTTCGATAAGAACATTCACCCGTTGCACCCTGCTATGCAAAAACTGATAAAAGGATTTGCAGCAGAAGGTACAGTGGGCATACATCCCTCTTATTATACCAACGATAATAAGTATGCCTGGATAGCAGAGAAAGGCACGCTGGAAGGCATCATTGGTAAACCTATAAACATTTCGCGGCAACATTTTGTACGGATGTTTTTACCGACTACTTACCGCCAACTGCTGGCAAATGGCATTACTACAGATTTCAGTATGGGCTATGGTACGCATCTTGGCTTCAGGTGTGGCAGCGCACAACCGTTTTATTGGTACGACCTGGAAAATGAACAAGAAACAGCATTAATAGTACATCCATTCTGTTTTATGGATAGCACCGCACATTATGAAAATCATCTGCGTGCTGACGTAGCCTTTGAGCGGTTAGAAAAAATGGCTCAATACCTCATTGCTGCCAATAGCAGATTAATAACCGTGTTCCACAATTTTTCTTTGGGTATAGATGCCGAATGGAAAAATTGGGCACAACACTATGCCCGGTTTTTAGAAAAGATGGCAGGGCTTACTTCCTGATGTATACACGCATGCCTACGTGTACCCATTTATACAGGTCGTCTACATCTTTATTCTTCATAGCTATGCAGCCATCGGTCCAGCCTACTCCCATTTCTATCATATCATCGCCACCGGGCCATATGCCATGTATACCTACATCGCCACCTATACGTGCATTGGCCGGTATGGTGCCTTTCTCTTTTAGGTTTTTAAATTGCTCGTAACTTTTTTCATTAGGATAGTTTAATAACATAAACTTGTTGTACTTGCTGCTATTCCTTTTATCGGCAATTTTAAACCAGCCTTCGGGAGTGCAGCGGTCGCCTTCCATGCATTTATTTACTTTGGGATTGGGCCCAAATACGGCACGGTATCCACGTATAGGTCTCTTTTTATAATATACCTGTACCAGGTATTTTGTTTTGTCAACAAGCAGCCATACAGAATCTTTGTTCACAGTATCGGGGCTGATAGCCACGCGTACATTAATGCCCGTTTTTACTTTTGGGATATATATCGTTTCTGTAACGCGCATCGACCCTTGCGAGTATTGTATCTCGCGCACCATGTTACCACGGCCATCATCATATTCGCGCAGCACTTTCAGGTTGCGCGGTTTTTCAGATTCTTTTATGCCTTCCTGTGCTGATGCGTAGCAAACTTGAAGCAATAAAATCAGTAGTAATACTATAGCTTTCTTATCGGCAATTCTCATGTCGGAAATTTTCACTTTTTCGTTTCCACTATGCTATTGGGATGCTAACGAAACTAATAAAAAATGGCGACATTCCCACATGTTTATTAACTTTCAGGCATGTATCTACTTACGTATACGGAGGAGAATTACCTGAAGGCTATATACAGCATACAGCACAGAAACGAAGCGGGTGAAGTATCTGTAAATGAAATAGCTGAACGCATGCAAACCAAGCCTGCAACCGTTACAGATATGTTAAGAAAACTCTCTGAAAAAGAGTTGATACATTACGAGAAGTACAAGAAAATTCAACTCTCTGAAAGCGGTAGTAAAGCAGCACTGCAGATACTGCGCAAACACAGGTTGTGGGAATCATTCCTGTATAGTAAACTCCATTTTTCGTGGGATGAAGTGCATGAAGTAGCTGAACAGTTGGAACATATACATTCTAAAAAACTGATAGAGCGGCTGGACGAGTTTCTTGGCTTCCCTGAATATGACCCTCATGGCGACCCTATACCCAAGCCGAATGGGGATATACCTGCATCTACTGCACTGATGCTGATAGATAAAAATGTAAATGACAATTGTAAAATAGTTGCGGTAAGAGATACTTCTTCCCCTTTCCTTCAGCAATTGGAACGTTTCCAGATACGCATTGGTAGCAAGCTGACTATAATAGAGCGCATGCCTTATGATAATAGCATGCTGGTAATGAATGAAAACGGAAAGGAACTGCAGCTTTCAGAAAAAATAGCTTCTAACCTGCTGGTTTTGTAGCCGGTTTTTTATACACCGGCACAGTAGAGCACGGTTCTCCGTACATCAGCGATTTTACTACAGGTTTTAAATGCTGGGTAATGGCTACATAAGCAGCATCGGGTATGGCTGTGTCGCCACAACCTTTTATTACCACACGCTTATCTTCAAACTCTGTTTTATCTATCTTTTCAATATTGCTGAGCAGGAAAAATTTTTGCATTTCGGCCTCTGTACCAAAATATACTGCCTGGGCTACTGGTTCTAAATAAGTAGCTGCCAGCATATATGCCCACACAGGCACTATCGCATCTGCAGAACAAAATATAGCTACATATTTATTGCGGAATGCTTCCCAGTCAAATGTTTGCAGAGATGCACGATAATCCTTTTCGCGCAGTATCATTTCGCGAAATAAAAATGGTTTTATATCAAACGTTGCAACCTGACCTTCTTTCAGCATATAGCTGGCTAGGTCCAGCGTTATAATACCACTCTCGGCTACTTTATTTTTTATCAATTCCATTTTAGATATCTTTTCCCTCTGTTGCAAAATTACGATTACTCTGGTACTATAAATGCAAAAGCGGTTGCCTGTGGCAGCCGCTTTTATAAATACTGTAGTAAGCAATCTTTATAGATTGGCTACATTGTAAGATATTTTAGCTTTTCTTTTCAGCGTTTCTGCAAAAGACCCTGCTACCGCGTTACGCATTTGCATACCCATCATCATACGCATTTGATTAGCTATTTCAGGTGTTTCTTTTGATGGCATAGTAAACCTGTGCAGTACGTTCGTATAGATCACAGATTCCTGGCCTTTGAAACCCGGAGAAAGTGTATTGGTTTTAAAGTCTTTATAGAAAATGTAACCTACCAGTTTAGGCTCGTACCCTATTGTGTTGATAAACGGAGAAGATGCATTGAAAGAATCACTCTGCACAATCGGTTGTTTAGCCATCTCAGCTATTTGCTCTAATGATGTTGCAGACTTGTACTTATCCTGTATCATTTTAGCTTTCTTCTCATTCCTTACCATCATTTCAATGGAAGGACGTGTGTTGGCATCCAGTTTCATCAGGCCGCTTTCCTGTTCACCGGCAAGTTTTGCTACCACATAACGTGTACCTGCAGCAGTGCTCACCGTAAATACTGGTGATACATCTCCAATTTTAGACTCATATGCCCAACGGATGATTTCCCTGCTATTGCCTATACCTTGTATGCTGAAATCATTTTCTTTAATGTTATCAGCTATCCTTTTATTCAGGTTTTGTTTTTTGATGGCTTCGTCGAAGGCTTTTTGTGTAGCATTTTTGCCAGCAAATTCTGAAGCTTTCGCATACACAGCATTTTCAGTATTATCACCGGGGGCCAGTGTTTTGCTTATTATTGCCAATTTTGCTGCAGTTTCTATACCGCTTTGTTCCAATATTTCTATGTAGTGGTAGCCTGCATAATTATCGTTCTCAACTTTCACCAGTTTTTTCTCGCCGGCTTTGCCATCAAATATAAAATCGCCAAACTCTTTTGACAAGCCTTGCTTTTGTTGCAGCGTAAAAGTGTATTCACCACCTGTTTGTTTACTACCCTCGTCTTCGCTATATTTTGTAACGGCACCCGTAAAATCGGTAGCTGCCATAGCTATGGCACTGTCTATTTTTTTCTTAGCTATAGAATCTGCAGATATCGCCTGGCCTTGAGCCTCTGTACGTACAAGTATGTGACGGCTTTTTACAGAATCGGGCAATACTTTCTTATCTATAACTTTTACCATTTTGTAACTACCGTTCTCAAAATACGGACCATATACTGTACCAACAGGTAGTCTCAAAATAGTATCTGCGTAAGCAGACATGAAAGACTTTTTATTTACAAAAGCCGGATTGTATTGCTCATCAGAATTCCTGTTAACAATACTCTCTGCATCTGTTGTATTTGTGAAGTCCGTTTTAAGTTGATTGAGTGCACCTAATGCGCGGGCCGTATCTTCAGCAGTAGGCAGCACATCAAATGCTACATATTCCAGGTTGCGTATAGGTTGTGTTATCTTATATATAGACTCATGCTTTTTCATGTAGTCTATCAGTTCGTCATCTTTTACCGCAACTGATTTATCATCAATAGTAGCGTAAGGCACTTTTATAAAACGTGCATTGGCCATTTCAGATTTATCTTTCTGATCCCTGTTGTAAACAAAAGAAGGCAGCGTTACATTTTTAGTGAACAACGCATTATATTTTCTCAATGCATTGCTGTTTTTCACATAGTTTTTTATTGTTTCCCATTCTTCGGCCAGTTTACCAGTAGGGTCTATTTGCGGCAACTGTTGTTCAAAACCTTTCACCATCTGCGGATCGAACATGCCAGACTGCTGATTCAGGAAGATAGGCTGGCCTTGTATCTGGTATTGTTGAATAATAGGATCAGCATTTGCACCATAAATCATTTCTTTTTCTTCATCTGGTGTAGTGGTGATACCCAGTTTTTCACATTCTTCTGCTATCAGTTTATTATTAATCAGGTCGTTAAGCGCCTGCTGGTTAATTTGAGCACGCGTTGCATCATCCAGTGCGCGGCCTTTTGAAGTATATCCATATATTACTTCATAGTCTTTCACTTTCAATGAATAGTCCTTAACGTCTATTTTATCACCATTAACTTTTGCTACAGCATTATCTCTACCAAACAAACTACCCAACGGACCGTTAGATGCATCCATTAAAATGAAGCCTACCAGTGATAGTGCAATTACAAACCCGGCAAGCTTTGCGTACCTGGTTCTTATTTTCTGAATTACAGACATGTTTAAAAACTGTTTATTACAAGGACGGCAAATTTATACGAAAAAATGAGATTATGTAGTGTTGATACGAATTTAATGCAGCTATAATGCGTGATATTACAATTTTACTTATTGCATTTAAGTTTATTTAACTGAAAAGTAAAACTGACCTATTAATAAATTAATGTTATTAGACCAGCTTTGTGGATAGTTGTGAAAAGCAGATTTAAAAATGTCAGTTTATCCCTTTTTATGATTGTGGATAAGTGAAATGATATTTTTTGTTCCTGAAATCAATTCGATTTTCAACATCGTTCTACGATATTCCCATCGGTTATTTATAAAGCACCTCTGTAATCCACAAATGCTCATTTTATGTGGGTATCCCTTATTGTAGCGGTTTGTAAGTGTTGATAATGAACTAATAAGCAGTTAACTAAATAAAAACGGTTAATTTGCAATAGGAATAACAATTTTGTTTCCCCATATCCACACTCCTAATTGATAATAATCCTTTTTTTAAAAAAAATATTTTACTACTACTATGGATGTGAATTTAGATGTTGCCAAAGAAAAATTGATTGAAAGAGGTTTCCTGGATATTGAGGTCGATCCGTCGATGGATATTTTTGCTGAGATAGAAAGGCTGAAGAAAGAGAAGAATGCCATAATACTCGCGCATTATTACCAGGAGCCCGATATACAGGATATTGCAGATTATATTGGCGATAGCCTGGGCTTGGCACAAATGGCTGAAAAGACAGATGCTGATATGATTGTCTTTGCCGGTGTGCATTTTATGGCTGAAACAGCAAAGATCCTGAATCCCGGTAAGAAGGTGTTGTTGCCAGACCTGAATGCGGGTTGTTCTTTAAGCGATAGCTGCCCCCCTGCATTATTCAAACTATTCAAGGAAAAGCATCTTGACCATATAGTTATATCCTATATCAACTGTTCTGCGGGTATAAAAGCTTTGAGTGATATAATATGTACATCATCCAATGCTAAGGCCATCGTAGATAGTTTGCCTAAAGAGCAGAAGATAATATTTGCTCCTGATAAGAATCTGGGTGCTTATATCAATAAGACAACAGGGCGCAATATGGTGTTGTGGAACGGTGCATGTATGGTGCATGAAATATTCTCTCTTGAAAAAATCACCAGGCTGAAAGAAAGGCATCCTGAAGCAAAACTGATAGCACATCCGGAGTGTGAAGAGCCTGTATTAAGGATTGCAGATTTTATAGGTTCTACTACTCAATTGCTGAAATATACGCAGGAGGACGATTCGAAGGGTTTTATAGTAGCTACGGAAACGGGTATCCTGCATCAGATGATGCAGAAATCGCCCGATAAAGTTTTTATTGCAGCTCCACCCGATAATGCATGCGCATGCAACGACTGTCCTCATATGAAACTAAATACACTTGAAAAATTGTATTTATGTATTAAATATGAGCTGCCGGAAATATTGATGCCTGAAGATGTTCGTCTTGCAGCCAAAAAGCCTATAGACAGAATGCTGGAGATGAGTAA
>JANLJF010000062.1 GCA_029255605.1 Azovibrio restrictus | reverse complement strand
ATTATAAACGGCAGCTATCTGGTTCGATGCTTCGTTCATATGTAATCTTAAACGAGATTCGTCAGCATCTGCTTTACTAAAAGGACCCGCATAAATAAGGGCTGTCATGGTGCACAAAATCAGTTTCTTCATTGCCTTTAAAATGATGAGTTTTTAATTCCAATAAATTGAGTGAATCATTCAAAGATAACACAAAGTATATGTGTGCGAACAGTTGTATATGTTGATTTAACTGGGGTTTAACACATATATATCTATTCGCTTATAGGTAGGTGTTATAGGTCACATATACTTAGTGCTATTTTGTGTACATTTGGCGGTCTTTAAATTTTTTCAACAGTTTATGAAACAAGTATATATCGTATCGGCTGTGCGTACACCAATGGGTAGCTGGGGCGGCGCGTTGAAGGATTTCTCTGCAACGCAGCTGGGTTCTATTGCTATAAAAGGTGCATTAGAGCGTATAGGTCTGGATACAAAAGAAGTGAATGAAGTACTGATGGGCTGCGTACTGCAGGCCAACCTGGGACAGGCACCTGCGCGCCAAGCGGCACGTTTTGCAGGTGTACCGGATAATGTGCCATGCACCACTGTAAATAAAGTATGTGCCAGCGGTATGAAGGCTATCATGCAGGGCGCGCAGTCTATTATGCTGGGCGATAATGATGTGGTAGTAGCAGGCGGTATGGAAAGCATGAGCAATGTACCTTTCTACAATGCTAACCTGCGCTGGGGTAGCAAGTATGGTAATGTAACACTGGTAGACGGTCTGGCTAAAGATGGCCTTACAGATGTGTATCACAACTATGCTATGGGCAATGCTGCCGAGCTGTGTGCTAAAGAATGTAACATCAGCCGCGAAGCACAGGATGAATTTGCTATAGAAAGCTACAAACGCAGCCAGGCTGCATGGGATGCCGGCAAGTTTGATGGCGAAATCGTAAAAGTAGAAATACCTAACAAGAAAGGTGATCCTATCGTTTTCTCAAAAGACGAAGACCCCTGGAATGTAAAGTTTGATAAAATACCACAACTGAAATCTGCTTTCGTAAAAGATGGCTCTGTAACGGCGGCTAACGCAAGTACCATGAACGATGGTGCAGCAGCAGTAGTGCTGATGAGCAAAGAAAAAGCAGATGCACTGGGCATCAAGCCACTGGCTATCATCAAAGGATATGCCGATGCGGAACAAGCGCCTGAATGGTTTACAACTACGCCATCTGTAGCTGTACCTAAAGCAGTAGCGAAAGCCGGCCTGAAAATGGAAGACATCAACTACTTCGAACTGAATGAAGCATTCAGCGTAGTAGGTATCGCCAATTCGCAAAAAATGAACCTGAAACCTGAGCAGGTGAATGTGAATGGTGGTGCCGTAGCATTGGGCCACCCGCTGGGTGCCAGTGGTGCACGTATCATCGTTACACTGATAAGCGTACTGAACCAGAACAATGCTAAGTACGGTGCAGCAGCTATCTGCAACGGTGGCGGTGGCGCCAGCGCTGTGGTTATCGAAAGAGTATAGAATTTATATTGATATTGAAACAGCCGCTAGACATAGCGGCTGTTTTTATTTCGCTACATTTGAAATGTATAATCACCATTTATGCGCATCGGTCAACTTTCCAAACTCTCAGGTTTCTCAAAAGATACCATTCGTTATTACGAAAAGATAGGCCTTATAGCACTGCCCAAACGTTCGGTTTTGAGCAATGGCTATAAAGACTATCCCGATGAAATATTGCAAAAACTAAAAGCCATTCGCAAATACAAAGACCTCGGTTTCACCCTTGAAGAAATACGCGAGCTATTGGTGTTGCAATCCATCAAAGTGCTCGATGTTTCTAAAGTATTGCAACTGGTAGATATCAAGCTCACGGGCATCGATGAGCAAATAGAAAAGCTGCACGCCTACAAAATGAAACTCAATCGCGAGCGACAGGTACTCAGCACTAAAAAGAACCGTGTGCTCGACCTGCCCGAGATGAAGCTGGCCGCTTAATTATCTGCCAGCTTATCTACTATACCATAGGCTATCGCTTCCTGTGCATCCATCCAGTAGTCGCGGTCGAAGTCTTTCTTTATTTTTTCTATCGGCTGCCCGCAGTTTTCTGCCAGTATCCTTGCAGCAATATCTTTCGTCTTGATGATTTGCTTGGCCTGTATCTCTATTTCCGGTGCACGCCCCTGGAAGCCACCCATACCGGGCTGGTGTATCATCACTTCTGCCAGCGGGTATATATAGCGGTTACCCTTTTCTCCCGCCGACAGTAATATCGAACCCATTGATGCCGCAAAACCCATGCAGTAGGTATACACAGGTGCCGCTATGCTTTGCATGATATCATAAATAGCATACCCCGATGTTACCACGCCACCCGGGCTGTTGATGTAAAAATGTATCGGCTCCTTCGGTTCATTGCTCGATAAATAGATCAGTTGCTCTACTATTTCTTTTGCTGTGTTATCCTCCACGGCTCCCCATAAAAATATCTTGCGTTGTTCCAGCAGGTTTTTCTGTAGCAGTGTGCTCACTCTTGTGCTGGTAAATAAGTCCTGTTTTGTCGCCATAAGTTTTGTCTTTGGCACAAGTATAAGGGGTGGAGTATAGTCCACACTTTACATCGGCGAAATAAAAAAGCCACGCACTGTGCGTGGCTTTTTTATCCGTATAGAGGTATTTATTCCTTCACAAACTTGCTGGTATGTACATTGCCATTTTCCAGCACGTTTACAAAATAGGTACCTGCTGCCAATGCCGATATGTTGATGTCTGTTTTATACTCATTCAGGTTGCCGTTTACCAGCAGGCGGCCTGTTACATCTGTTATGGTATAGCTGCCTTTGTTCATGCCCGATATGGTAATGGTATGGGCGGCAGGGTTGGGCGACAACGTATAATGCACCTGGTTGTCCACAGAACGTACGCCGGTAGTCGATTTAAAGGCAAATGCATTGCCCGAAAATTTGCGCATAATGGTATTGCCATCAAACCACACCGACAACAGGTCGAAGCCCGAGTTGCTGGAACTGGTCATGCCAAGCGGACGGTAAGAGCCGCCCACAGGGTTTTGGTTGATAGCATAGTAATCATTGCCACCGGGTATCAATGGAAAATCTCCTGTAGTAATGTCCAATTGCCTTCCGTAGAAGTAATTGGTGCCATCTATATACATACCTATACTATACATCGAATTGCCAATATTAGCAGGTGTACCGCCTATACCTATACCCGCCGCTACTGCCGGGCTTAAATATTGGGCGCTGGTACCAAACAGGGCAGCATTGGCATTGCTCAAAGGGCCGCCATATACTAAGGGGTAGTACGTGTCATTACAGCCCTCTACATCGGCGCCCATAGGGGTGCTGCCTACTACCTGATATTTAGTAAGCGGCGGCATAAAGCTGGGGTCATACAGGTTCATTGCTTCTATGCGGGGAGGTGCCTGGCTCATGGTCAGCATGTAAGATGTAGTCACGGATGAGGTCGCCACATCAAACTCTGCATACCGCACACCACCTGAAGACATGTGGGCAAATAACGCGGTTTGTGCGCCGGTGTTCACATCTGTTATACATGCTACATCGGGCATTTCATTGCCGCCAAATCCTGTGCCCACCTGGTAAGTGGTCAGGCCTGCCGGAGGGCTATCTATAGGGCCTATTGCTGTGGTAGTGATAATGCCGGAAGGGAAATGTTCTTCCCAGGTAGCGGCAAACGTATATATGCCCGGCAAGCCACCTACGGTATTTACATTGTCGGCGAATGCATCTATATGCGGGTATTTCGACAAGGTGCCATTCAGCCTGATAGTGCCGCCCAGTGTGAGTCCCAATGTACCACCTACGCCCGTTACATAGTACCAGCTATAATAAGTGTCATAATTTGCGGCATCCTGGTATATCACGCCTACCACGTGCGATGCTCTTTGTTCGCCAACGCGCCTGGCATTTCCAATAATCACATCGGGCAGGTAAGACGATCCGGATGGGGTAGGCGGTAGCGCCACTTGCACTGGGGTAGGGTTGCCGGTATAGTCTACAAACAAAGAACATACCTGCGAAAAGCCTTCATCCCATACTACGGCGCTCAGGCGCACACCGCCTTGCAGGGGGCATTCTACCATGTCGCAATTGATATGGCCAACCTGTGTGGCGCCTGCAATGGGCTGGTCGGGTATGGACGCACCAATGGTAGTTTGTGCATAGCCCGCATAGCTCATGCAGGCAGCAATAATCGGGAGACAACTTTTTAGCAGCCTCTTGAGTCGGATGTTTTTCATAACTGATGGTTTTAGATGTTTAAATGGATATAATAACTGCTTGGTGCAGCTTTTTCAAGTAGCTATATAATGCTGTAAAAATGTGTATCGGAAATAAAAAGACGTATAGGCACAAGGATGCCCGGTAAGAGTTGTTTCATGGTTTGGTGCGAATGATGATATATATTAAAGTTATATAAAAAGCATGGTATTTTGCAACCATGCTTTCAAACTTAATAGGCTATCGATAAATAGATTACACCGCCATTTGCTGTTTGCTGCGTTGTTTTTGCAGGAATGCCTCAAAGGCTTCGCGCCCCATACTGCTCAGGTTATGCTGCACGGTAAGGCCGCCTTTCTGTGCAGCCATTACACCAAAGGTCACGTCTTCAAAGCCACCTATCACGTGGGCATCCGGGTTGATAGATAGCATAGCCCCGCGCTCCAGTGCATAGGGTATCCATGTCCAGTCAAGGTCCAGCCTGCGGGGGTGGGCGTTTATTTCTATTACCACGTTGTGCTCCACGCACGCATCGATAATAGCTTTATGATCCAGCGGGTAGCCTTCGCGCGAAAGCAGGAGGCGGCCTGTTGGGTGGCCCAGTATGGTGGTGTACGGGTTGCGTATGGCGCGCAGTACGCGCTCCATCGCTTTCTCCTGTGTCATCTTCAGGTTGCTGTGTACGGATGCTATCACCAGGTCGAAGGTGGCCAGTATCGGGTCGTTATAATCCAGGTTGCCATCGCCCAGTATATCTGCTTCTATGCTCTTGTATATTTTAAATGGTGCCAGCCTTGCATTCAGCGCATCTATTTCCTGGTGCTGTGCAGCTATACGTTCGGGCGATAAACCATTAGCATAGTATGCCGACTGCGAGTGGTCGCTGATAACAAGGTATTCCAATCCCTTCGCTATGGCAGCATTGGCCATCTGCTCCAGTGTATTCATACCATCGCTCCATACAGAGTGTGAGTGTATAATGCCCTTAATGTCTTTAGGTTCTATCAGTGCAGGTATGGCATTGTTCACAGCTATTTGCAGCACTTCCGCATTTTCACGCATAGGTGCAGGTATCGGTTGCAGGTTATTGTGTTTGAAGATGTCATCTTCGCTGCCTGCTGTTTCGGGTAGGGCATACTGTTCGTTGAAAGCTGCAAGAAATGCTTCACTGCCGCTGTTCAGAAATAGTGTTTTGTAAAAGTTTGCGGTGTCAGTCAGGTGCACTCGTATCGCCGGTTGGTTAGGTGCATTTACAAGCAAGGTGTTATCTACAGTGTCTATCTTGATGCCGGCTGTAACACTGAATTGCTGGTGAATAACAGCACCCGGTGTATCAGTAACAATGTCGATGCATTCCAGCGTAGGCAGCTGCCTGCGGTAAGCACCTGCATGAGAGAACAGTTTGCCGGGGTTAGCCTTTTGTAGTTGTGATACCAGTATGTTAGCCACGCTTTCTACCTCTGCCCACAAGTGGAAGCCGAGGTTCGATTGCATGAAGCGTATGTTTTGCAGGATGCTTTCCTGCGTTTTGGCACCGAAGCCTTTATAGTTGGTCAGGCGGTTTTCATTGCAGGCATATTCCAGTTCACCTACCGTTTCTATCCCCATCTCTTTCCATATAATGGAAACTTTCTTTGGCCCCAATCCTTTTATCTGCATGATGTCCAGCACGCCTGCAGGTGTCTTTGCCAGTATGGTATCCAGTGGTTCCAGCCTGCCGGTGTTTTGCAGTTCACGTATTTTCTGGCCCATGCTGTCGCCAATGCCTTTTATGTTAAACAGTTCGGCATCATCCATTTCAGTAACTTCCTTTTGCAGTTTTTCAAGGTTGAAGGCTGCAATGCTGTAAGATTTCGCACGAAAGGAATTTTCCCCGTGTATATCCATCAGCTTGGCAAGCAATGTAAAATGGTCGGCGATTTCGTAATTGGTCATGATTACAAAATAAAGAGAACGGAATCAATCTTGTGTAAAATAAATTAGGCTGTAACGGCAGTACTTTCCTTCACCCACCCCAGCACTTTCTCCAGTTGTTCTTCACGCGTCAGGCTGCTGTTGTTTAGTACTATGGCATCATCTGCCTGCCTCAGCGGGCTCTCGGCCCGGTTGCTGTCTATATAGTCGCGCATTTCCAGGTTGTGCTTCACCTCTTCCAGGGTTATGTTGGGGTTGGCGGCATACAGTTCTGTGAAACGGCGTTTTACACGCACTTCAGGGTCGGCGGTCATAAATATCTTCAGCTCCGCATCGGGAAACACCACAGTGCCTATATCGCGGCCATCCATCACAATACCTTTCTTCTTGCCCATACGTTTCTGCTGGCCTACGGCAAAGGCACGCACTTCTTTTATGGCGGCTACCTCGCTCACCTTTTCCGCCACTATCATATCACGTATCATATGTTCCACGTTCTCTTCGTTCAGGTATATGTCCGATTTCTGTGTCTTTTCATTAAACACAAAAGAGAGGTGGATATTGGCCAAGGCATCCAGTATTTTGCCGCTGTCATTTACATCCACAGCATTCCGTAGAAAGTACAGCGTTATGGCGCGGTACATAGCGCCGCTATCTATATAGTTATAGCCCAGCGCAGCAGCCAGCTCTTTGGCCAGCGTGCTTTTTCCGCAAGATGAAAACCCGTCTATCGCTATGATTATTTTCTGCGCCATCCCTGCAAATTTCCGTTATCTGGTTGGGAAATAAAATAGTGTTTGCATTATAAAAAAGTGGTAAATTAAAGAGGCACCCTGCTATGGGTGCCTCTTGCAATATATTGTGTAATGGCAAATATTATTTTTTGCTCATTTCAGCCAGGTATTTGTGGAAGTATGGTATCGTTTCGATGCCTTTGTAATAGTTGAAAAGATCATACTTCTCATTAGGCGAGTGGATGTTGTCATTATCCAGCCCGAAGCCCAGCAATACGGTTTTCAATCCCAGTACTTTTTCAAACAGCGCTATTATCGGTATGCTGCCACCACCGCGTGTAGGTATCGGCTCTTTGCCAAATGCTGTTTTGATGGCTTCTGCTGCTGCTTTGTAAGCTACAGAGTCTGTTGGTGTTACCACCGGCTCGCCACCGTGGTGTGCCGTTACAGTTACTTTCACGCCTGCAGGTGCTATGCTTTCAAAATGCTTCTGGAACAGGGCAGATATTTCATCCGAACCTTGGTTAGGCACCAGGCGCATAGATATTTTAGCATTCGCTTTTGAAGGCAATACCGTTTTAGCACCTTCACCTGTATAGCCACCCCATATGCCGTTCACATCCAGCGTAGGGCGTGTGCCGGTACGCTCCAGTGTAGTGTATCCTTTTTCGCCCATCACTTCTTTAATGCCCAGTTCGTCCTGGTATTCTTTCAGGTCGAATGGTGCACTGTTCAGCGCTTTACGCTCTGCTTCCGTCAGGTCTTGCACGTTGTCGTAAAAGCCGGGTATGGTAATGTGGTTATTCTCGTCGTGCAGGGAAGCTATCATTTTAGCCAATACATTTATCGGGTTGGCTACCGCGCCGCCATATACACCACTGTGCAGGTCGCGGTTAGGGCCTACCACTTCTACTTCCATATATGCCAGTCCGCGCAGGCCGGTTTCCAGCGATGGGTGCTCCATGCTTATCATAGAAGTATCTGATACCAGTACGATGTCTGCTTTCAGCTTTTCCTTATTGCCTTCCAGGAATTTGCCCAGGTTCGATGAGCCTACTTCTTCCTCTCCTTCTATCATGAATTTCACGTTGCAGGGCAGGGTGTTGGTTTTCACCATCACTTCCAACGCCTTTACGTGCATAAACATCTGGCCTTTATCGTCACACGCACCGCGTGCATATATTTTCTCGTCTTTTATCACAGGTTCAAACGGGCCACTGTGCCACAGTTCCAGCGGGTCTGCCGGTTGCACATCGTAGTGGCCGTATACCAGCACCGTAGGTAGCGATGCATCTATCAGTTTTTCGCCATATACTATCGGGTGGCCTTCTGTAGGGCATATTTCAGCGGTATCACAGCCGGCTTTCAGCAGGTTTTCTTTTACAGCCTCGGCGCAGCGTGCCACATCGGCTTTGTATTTGCTATCGGCGCTTACAGATGGTATGCGGAGCAGGTCCAGCAGTTCGTCAAGAAAGCGTTGTTTATTCTGCGACAGGTAGTCGTTCCAAACTTGCATGTAGTTAATTTTTAGAGCCCAAATGTACAGAACTCAAAATTTTACTGCACAATTTCTTTGCCTGCATCCCCCCAATATCACCCCTTGTTTTTATCTTTTTTTAACGTGAAAAGCTGCGTGCTGGCATGGTTTTATACCCATACTGGCTGATAATTTCTGTTACTAACTTTTAAAACGAACAAATATGAAAACAAGATTTTGGGTTCTTACGGGTTTAGGTGTTGCCGCAGCGGCAACTGCTGCTTTTCTGGCTACAGAACGTGGCAAAAAATGGAGGGGTTCTGTTGCAAGCAGCCTTGATGAATGGCGCAATAACCTAACTCACCTTGCAAAAAACAATGGTGATGGTTTAGGCGAAACAGCTAAAAACTTGAAAAGCAATGCCAGCAGGCACCTGAAAAACCTGCCAAGCTAAAACTACGCAAAACGAATTGCAGAAAAGCAGTATAAGATAGCACCTTATACTGCTTTTTTTTATGTGTTACGATAAGTTTGTTATCTGTTCAAAAACAGGAAATTGCCAAATTGTAATTTTTGAGCTAACTTTGCACACTTTTAAACTATTCTGCTATATATGAAGTTGTCGCAATTTAAATTCGACCTGCCATTAAATCTTATAGCACAGCACCCGGCCAAGGCCAGGGAAGAAAGCCGGTTAATGGTCGTACATCGCGACACAGGTAAAATCGAACACAGAATCTTCCGCGATATCCTCGAATATTTTGATGATAAGGATGTGATGGTGGTAAATAACACCAAAGTGTTTCCTGCACGTCTTTACGGCCGTAAAGAAAAGACCGGCGCCAAGATTGAGGTATTCCTGCTGCGCGAGCTGAATAAGCCCAACCGCCTGTGGGATGTTATCGTGGATCCTGCCCGTAAGATACGTGTTGGTAATAAGCTGTATTTCGGTGATAATGATGAACTGGTAGCAGAAGTAATTGATAATACCACCTCTCGCGGCCGTACCATCCGCTTCCTTTTCGATGGCGATGATGCTGCTTTCCGCAAAATGCTGGAATTGCTGGGCGAAACCCCGCTACCCAAATACATTAAGCGCAAGCCTGAAGAAGAAGATAAAGAGCGTTACCAAACCGTATATGCAAAATACGAGGGTGCAGTAGCGGCTCCTACCGCTGGTTTGCACTTCAGCAAAGAGCTTATCAAACGCCTGGAAATAAACGGTGTAAATTTTGCAGAAGCCACGCTGCATACAGGATTGGGTACTTTCCGCCCCATCGAGGTGGAAGACCTTTCCAAGCATAAAATGGATGCAGAATACTTCCGCGTAGATGAGTTTGCTACCAAGATTGTAAACAAAGCTAAGCTGGAACATAAGCGCATCTGCTCAGTAGGCACTACTACCATGCGCGCACTGGAAAGCTCGGTAACGGCACAAGGCTTGCTGAAGGCTGAAGAAGGCTGGACGAACCTGTTCATCCACCCGCCTTACGATTTTTCAATAGCTAACGCATTGGTTACCAATTTCCATTTGCCTAAAACAAGCCTGCTGATTATGGTGTGCGCCTTTGCCGGCTACGAGCTGACAATGGAGGCTTACCAAACGGCTATCAAAGAAAAATACCGCTTCTTTAGCTATGGCGATGCCATGTTAGTTATATAGATAATATTTAACTGGTCATATCATTTTTTTGCACAGCGCACGTATCATATCGTGCGCTGTTGTATTTTTGGCTACATGCAACAACAAATCAGAGACATTCTTCACCAATCTATAGCCGTAAAGCAAAATATCATTCAATCACCGGCCTTATTGTCTGAAATTGAATTAGTTGTAGAGAAGCTGGTTATCGCATTTTCCAATGGTAATAAGGTTTTATTCTGTGGTAACGGGGGCAGTGCGGCCGATGCACAACACCTTTCTGCCGAATTCAGCGGCCGTTTTTATACAGATAGAGACCCATTGCCTTCAGAAGCCCTGCATTGCAATACTTCTTACATCACGGCTGTGGGCAATGATTATGGTTTTGAATTGATTTACAGCAGGATAGTGAAGGGTATAGGCAGGCCCGGCGATGTGCTGATAGGGCTCAGTACCTCCGGCAATTCAGCCAATATTACAAATGCATTACAGGTGGCTAAAGAAATTGGTATGATTACTGTAGGATTTACTGGAGAAACGGGTGGTAAAATGAAAGGCCTTTGCGATCACCTGCTGAATGTGCCAAGCAATGACACCCCAAGAATACAGGAATCGCATATAACTATAGGCCACATCATGTGCCAACTGGTAGAAGAGAAGTTATTTAAAAAGTAGAGACGATGAGCGCATTCAACATCCAGGCACCTGTAGACAAATCATGGACCCTGTTCCTGGACAGGGACGGTGTAATAAACGAAGAGATATTAGGGTCTTACGTTACCACCACCAGCGAATTTATCTTTTGCGATGGTGCCCTGCAGGCACTGGCAACCCTCAACGAAGTTTTTGGAAATATAGTGGTAGTGACCAACCAAAGGGGAGTGGGCAAAGGCATAATGTCAAAAGATGCCCTTCGCGATATTAATGAGATGATGATCGAAGCCATTGCCAATGCAGGTGGCCGTATCGATAAGATATACGCCTGTACCGCTGTGGATGATAATGACCATAACCGCAAGCCCAATACGGGCATGGCCATACAGGCGCGTGAAGATTTCCCGCTGATAGATTATAAACGCAGCGTAATGGTGGGTAACAGCGTTTCCGATATGGAATTTGGCAAGCGTATGGCTATGCATACCGTGTTCCTTACTACCAAGCACGAACCATTTGTGCTGCCGCACGATCTGATTGACGAACAGTACCCCAGCCTGCTAAATTGGGCCTATAGCCTGAAGGCAGCAGCTGCAGAAGTCATCAAATAGCACCATTACATACCGCTACAAAGCCATATTACAGGGTATTTATAGCAGATATTCCCGATTTATTCAATTTTTTCGGATGAAATTTGTTATAAAATAAAAGTTTTCTTTACCTTTGCAGTCCTTTTTAATATGGCTAAACAGTCTTTGATCAAACAGGACGGGGTAATCGTGGAGGCACTGTCTAATGCAATGTTCCGCGTACGTCTTGAAAACGGACACGAAATACTGGCAACAATATCTGGTAAAATGCGCATGCACTACATACGTATCTTACCCGGCGATAAAGTAGGTGTAGAAATGAGTCCGTATGATCTGAGCCGAGGTCGTATAATATACAGGTATAAATAACAATTTAAAAAATAACCAACCAGTCATGAAGGTTAGAGCTGCTATCAAAAAGCGTAGTGCCGATTGTAAGATCGTTCGCCGTAAAGGTAAACTTTACGTTATCAACAAAAAGAACCCTCGTTTTAAACAACGTCAAGGTTAATCAATTTAGTAATTAGTATTTAAAATTTATATCATACATGGCTCGTATAGCTGGTGTTGACCTTCCGAAAAACAAACGTGGTGAGATAGCCCTCACTTACATCTACGGTATTGGCCGTAGCACTGCTCAGTATATCCTGACAAAATCAGGTATAGATTTCGATAAGAAAGCTGTTGAATGGAACGATGATGAGCAAGCTGCCATCCGTAACATCATCACCGGTGAGTTTAAAGTGGAAGGCCAACTGCGCTCTGAAGTTCAGATGAACATCAAACGCCTGATGGATATCGCTTGTTACCGTGGCCTGCGTCACCGTAAAGGTTTGCCTTTGCGTGGTCAGCGTACGCGTACCAACAGCCGTACCCGTAAAGGTAAGCGTAAAACCGTTGCAGGTAAAAAGAAAGCAGCTAAGAAATAATCTTAGGGCCATTGCCGGATCTGTTGAGCTGCGACAGGGAGGAATGGTACCGGGCCGCATAATACCGGCTTACATATTTTATAACGACTACCTTTATTTTAAAGCAAAATGGCAAAAGGACAATCGTCTGCAAAGACCGCTGCTAAAAAGCGCATAGTAAAAGTAGATGCGCACGGAGATGTGCACATCAGCGCTACATTTAACAACATCATTGTTAGTATCACTAACAAACAAGGCCAGGTTATTTCTTGGTCTTCAGCCGGTAAAATGGGTTTCCGTGGTTCTAAAAAGAACACGCCATATGCCGCTCAAATGGCATCTCAAGACTGTGGTAAAGTAGCAGCAGATGCAGGCCTGAAGAAAGTGGATGTTTTCGTGAAAGGACCTGGTTCTGGCCGTGAAGGTGCTATCCGCGCCTTGGCTGCTGTAGGTATCGAGGTTGTATCTATCAAAGATATCACGCCACTGCCGCACAATGGTTGCCGCCCTCCTAAAAAACGTAGGGTATAATAGTAAAAATCGACAAATCAATTCATTAATCATAAATAAGCTGTTTCGTATCGGGATTTACGATTTTAAATGAGACGAAGCAGGTAAATAAAAATCGAAAATGGCACGTTATACAGGACCAAAGAACAGAATCTGCCGCATCTTCGGCGAACCAATTTTAGGCTCAGGTAAAAACCTGGGTAAAAACAGCAACCCTCCTGGTCAGCACGGTGGCTCTCGCAAGCGTAAAGCTGCCAGCGAGTACGCTATACAGCTGAAGGAAAAGCAAAAAGCAAAGTACACTTACGGTGTGCTGGAAAAACAATTCCGCAACACATACGTAGAGGCTTCTCGCCTGAAGGGTGCAACTGGTGAAAACCTTATCAAACTGTTGGAAGCTCGTCTTGACAATGCAGTTTACCGTCTGGGTATTGCCCCTACGCGTCCTGCAGCCCGTCAGCTGGTTTCTCACAAGCACATCATGGTAAACGGTGAGATCGTAAATATCCCGTCTTATCAACTGAAAGCCGGTGATATCATTGAACTGAAGCCTAAGAGCAAAGTAAACACTACAGTTACCAGCCTGATGCGCGGTAAAAATCCGAAGGTGAACTGGATGGACTGGAGCGAGAAAGACATGAAGGGTACATACATTGCTCACCCAGAGCGTGAAAGCGTTCCGGAAAACATCAAAGAGCAACTGATAGTTGAATTGTACTCTAAATAATAATAAATATCTTTAGTAGCCCAAAGTAGAAAGACCACCTTTCTACTTTGCTACTTGATACAAATACTCAATTTTTAAAAAACAAATCTCAATATGGCCATATTGAATTTCCAGAAACCGGATAAAATTGTTCTTCAGAAAGCTACTGATTTCGAAGCCCAGTTTGAATTCCGTCCGTTGGAACCCGGTTACGGTGTTACCATTGGTAATGCATTGCGCCGCGTATTGCTGTCTTCTCTTGAAGGATATGCCATCACAGCTATCAAAATAGCCGGTGCAGACCATGAATTCGCTACTATCAAAGGTGTGTTGGAAGATGTGACTGAAATCATCCTGAATCTGAAACAGGTGCGCCTGAAAAAAGCAGTAGAAGGTGATGTGACTTCTGATAGGGTAGAACTGACTATCAAAGGCCAGGAAACATTTACCGCAGGTATGATTGGCGAGGCACTGCCTAACTTCGAGGTGATGAACCCCGAGCTGGTTATATGCACTATGGATGCCGGTACTACTTTCCAGATAGAATTGTTCATCGGCAAAGGCCGTGGTTATGTTCCTTCTGATGAAAACCGTCAGGCAGATGCGCCACTGGGTGTAATAGCTATCGATTCTATTTACACGCCGATCAAAAACGTAAAATACAGCATCGAAAATACCCGTGTTGAACAACGTACGGATTTCGAAAAACTGATAATGGAAATCGCTACAGATGGTACCATCCATCCTGAAGAGGCTGTAAAAGAAGCTTCACGCATCCTTATCCAGCACCTGATGATCATCACAGATGAAAACATCTCTCTGGATACTAAACGTGAAGAAAAAGAAGCAGTAGTAGACGAAGAAACACTGCAACTGCGCAAAGTATTGAATACACCGCTTGAAGATCTGGAACTTTCTGTACGTGCATTCAACTGCCTGAAAGCTGCTAAGATCAATTCACTGAGCGAGTTGGTACAATACACACAGGAAGAACTGATGAAATTCCGCAACTTTGGTCAGAAATCTCTGTCTGAAATTGAACAAGTACTGGGCGAGCGCGGCTTGCATTTCGGTATGGATATCAGCAAGTTTCACCGCAGCAACGATTAATTTCACTCCAAAGGTCAAAGGTTAAACTAAGTTCTAGCCTTTGACCTTTGAATTTTTACTAAACAAGTACCTCATATACCCTGACTACGGTATGAGGGAATTAAAAAACAACAGTCATGCGTCACGGAGACAAAATCAAAAACTTAGGCCGTACAGCCTCACACCGCAAGGCATTACTTTCTAACCTTGCCAGCCAGCTTATCGAGCACAAACGTATCGTTACTACCTTAGCTAAAGCTAAATCACTGCGCGTTTACGTTGAGCCCCTGCTGACACGTGGTAAAGAAGATACAATGCACAACCGTCGTGTAGTGTTCAGCTATCTGCAAGACAAAGAATCAATAAAAGAATTGTTCGGCGTTATAGGCGATAAAATAGCTAACCGTCCCGGTGGTTACACACGTATCATCAAATTGCCTCGCCGTATGGGTGATGCTGCTGATATGGCAATGATAGAACTGGTTGACTTCAACGAGATCTACAAAAAAGATAGCAGCGAAGGTGCAGCTAAGAAAACACGCCGTAGCCGTCGTAGCGGTACTGCAGCTCCTAAAAAGGAAGCAGCAGCTGAAACTACAGCACCGGTTATCGAAGAAGCTCCTGCAGTTCCTCAGGTTAACGAAACACCTGCTACTGAAGGTACAGAAGAAACAAACGCATAGTTTAATTCTATCTTACAATATAAAGGCTGCCAATTGGCAGCCTTTACTATTTTCATACATTTGGTACTCAATCATTGTAATATGAGCGATACCAAAGTTTTTGAAAGCAGCTATCTCATCCGCTTTCCCGATTGCGATCCCTTCAATCACCTCAACAACTCCCGCTATCTCGATTACTTCATTAATGCACGCGAAGACCACCTTACGCAGTATCATAACTTCAATATTTACCAGTATGCCAAACAGCATGGCAAAAGCTGGGTAGTGGGGCAGAACCAGATAGTGTACCTGAAGCCTGCTATGCTGATGGAAACCGTAGTCATACAATCCACCATCCTGGCGCTGCGCGAAAAAGATATACAGGTAGAGATGATGATGTGGAACAAGGACAAAACACAACTGAAATCTATCTTGTGGAGTACTTTCGTTCACTTCAATTTTACAAGTCAGCGTAGCGATGTGCATACTGCAGAATTGATACAGCACTTCAAGCCATATGAAAACCCTTTGCCCGTACCTATGGATTTCGAGCAAAGGGTGCAACAAATAAAAGCAGATAAATAATTACCTGCTTTTATTTTTATAATGCTGTCGTGTGTGCTATTCTGTTGTATCCTCCGGCTCCTCTTTCTTCTTTTCTTCTTTCTTTCTTCCGGCCTCTTTCAGTGCTTTGTCTATAATGTATTCCAGTTGCCCATTAGCACTGCGAAACTCATCCGCAGCCCATTTCTCAATGGCTTTGAATGTATCCTCATCTATCCGTAATACAAAGCTTTTCTTAGCCACCGTGCATATGTTTATTGGTATAAAGAACCGGTATTCAGTACAGGTTGGGCACCGCGCTCTCCACACAGCACCACCATCAGGTTGCTCACCATCGTCGCTTTTTTATCTTCGTCCAGCTCTACTATATTCTTCTTGCTAAGGTGTTCCAGCGCCATTTCCACCATGCCTACCGCACCTTCTACTATCTTATAACGTGCAGCAACTATAGCTGTAGCCTGCTGGCGTTGCAGCATCGCGCCGGCTATTTCCTGCGCATAGGCCAGGTGGCTGATGCGGGCTTCTTTTATAACGATACCCGATGACGACAGGCGCTCATTCAGCTCTCTTTCCAGCAGTTCATTCACTTTTTGTCCGCCATCGCGCAGGGTGATGGTAGCCGTTTCATCCTCTATATTGTCGTAAGAAAAGCTGGTAGCCAGGTTACGCAGCGCCGCCTCGCTCTGTGTTTTAATGTACGATACATAGTCTGTTACTTCATAGGTGGCTTTATAGGTATCTTCTACCTGCCATACTATCACCGATGCTATCTCTATCGGGTTACCCATCTTGTCGTTCACTTTCAGGGTAGGGGTCGATAGATTTGAAGCCCTTTGCGATACTTTAATAGTAGCATACAGCGGGTTCACAAAAAACATACCGTTGTCTTTCACACTACCTACATACTTACCAAAAAAGTTCAGCACACGGGCATGGTTCGGTTGAATGATCAGCAGGCCTTTCCATATAAAGAACGCTACAAAGGTGCATATACTCGCAGGTATGCCCATCAGCGGCATTACAGGTATCTGTGAAAACATGAGTATGGCAGCTGCTATTAAGACTATCGATACGATTAATGCTAAATAGCCATTTACGGGTTTGATCACTTTTTCCATATTGCGTAGTTTTTGGTTAATTTCTTTTTGATACTATTTTGATATCATAAAGATATGGTGAAATATTTCCAACTTCCAAATCATTAACAAAAAATCACCCTGTCATCACCCCATCGCCGGTCATTCATCATAGTATCATTATCCTCCCATCCACATCCGCATGAATCATCGCTATCATTTAATCATAGTCATCATTCACATCATAGTTATCATTGCATCATAGTCCACACAACCATCATTTAATCATAGCCATCATTCATATCATAGTCAGCCTTTTTCTCTTTACTTTTGAGCCCTCACAGTTTTTCATCGCATGCAGTTATCGCAGGTAGTAGGTCAGCAGGCAGCCAAGCAGGGGCTGCTCCATATGTTCAATAGTGGTCATTTCCCCCACGCTTTGCTGCTGGCAGGGCACGAGGGCACTGGTGGCTTGCCGTTGGCACTGGCACTGGCCAAGTATGTCTTTTGCGAAAACCGCACGGCTACCGATGCCTGCGGCACTTGTGCCAGTTGCGGCAAGGTGGAAAAACTGGAACATGCCGACCTGCACATCAGCTTCCCGTCTATACCGCCAAAGCCGGGCACCAAGGCGATGAGTAAGTACTATATCAGCGACTTTCGCGAGTTTGTGGGTCAAACGCCCTATGGCACTACTTACGACTGGTTGCAGTACATAAATGCAGAAAACAAGCAGGGCAACCTGACGGCCGAAGAGTGCCGCGAGATGATAGAGCAGCTCAACCTGAAATCGTATGAAGGGGGAAAGAAGGTACAACTCATCTGGCGGCCCGAATACCTGGGTAAGGAGGGCAACATCCTGCTGAAGCTGATTGAAGAACCACCTGCAGATACCCTGATGATATTTGTGGCCGAGGCTACGGAAGATATTCTGCCTACCATCCTGTCGCGCACGCAAATTGTGCGGCTGGCACCCATACCGGCTACCGATATTGCCGATGCATTGGTTCAGCGCCGCATTACAGACGATAGGAATGCAGCACAGATAGGCCATATGGCCGGTGGCAGTTTTACCGAAGCCTTGCGCCTGGTGCAGCATACGCAAAACGACCTCTTTGCCGATGTGCGCAATTGGTTCAATGCGCTGTTTACCAACAATGGTATTGCCATTGCCAAGTTTGCCGACGACTGGAGCAAGGCCGGCCGCGAGCAGCAGAAGAATTTCCTGCACTATGTCATCAGCCTGCTCGAAAATGCCATCCGTTGCCGCTACCTGCCGCAGCTACCACCTGCATTGCCGCCCGATGAGGCCCAGTTTGCACAAAAGCTGGCAGGCATGAAGCTCACCTTCGAGGCCATGCAGCAAATGACGGAAGAAATATCAAAGACCATCTACCATATAGAGCGCAATGCCCATAGCAAAACGCAATTGCATGCCCTTTCGGTAAGGCTGGTATATGCCATACAGAACAGGCCGCTGCCGGTGTAGCCGTTTTGCACGCACATAACGATATATTTGTATGGTAAAATTTACACCATGCGTTTACTCATTATAGTATCCATGTCATTCCTTGGTATAGCAGCTTTTTCTGCCTGCAACCGGAAAGCCGCTACGCCTTTTGTCGAATGCAAGGGCGATTGTATCACCCTCAGGGGCACTCTACAGCAGCAGGGCATGACTACCTACCAATACGGCACGCATACCATATCTACCGCAGAAGGCAATGCCTATGTACTGAAAAGCGATGTGCTGAACCTGAAGAAGTTTGAAGGTAAGAAGGTGAAACTCACCGCTCAAAACCTGCACTACACAGTAGAGAATGGCCCGGAATTATATAATGTGGTGGCTATAAAGGAGATAGAATAAAAAAAGCAGCCATCGGCTGCAAAAGTGATTTCGTGCTGTTCTTGAGTCTTATTACCCAGTGGCACCCTGATAAAATTATTCAAGTTATCAGAAATTACCAAATATTTTATAATCACGGGGCTGCATTTATCAAATTGATAAGGTTAATAAGTGTAGTTAACAATGCGTTTAACGCATAAAGCACTGTCGTGTATTCCAAAATTGTTTTTTGTAAGTCTTGTTTTTTGTTATTCATGATTTAATAATTTAAAACAAATCTACTTTAGCTTATATGGTCACAAAAATTTGTGTAGGCACGTCAAAGTGTGTCAGTTTATTTTTTTTTAATTAATTGATATTCAATAAGTTGTAATTTATGTGTTTTATTTTTGTTGTTTTTTGTGTATATTTGCTTTGATGGAATTGGTAAATGTGATTTTACGTATAATATAGCTGACAGCTAAACCATCAGTAAAAAAGTTTATTTTCGCAAAACCATGCAGAAAACCGGTACCGTGGCGATAGGTTAAATTCCATTTGTTTCTGTGAAAATCGGAAACAATCGGAAACAAAATGAGAGGTGTACACGGCAGACTGCAGTCAACATAAATTATATATATAAATGGGATGTGGCAACTGTGGGACAGGCGCTAACGGAAAACCATCGGGATGCAAAGGAAACGGGGGATGTAGTAGTGGCGGATGCAACCGGATGAATGTTTTTGATTGGCTCAGCGCACTGCCCCTGCACGATAGTGCGAAACCTTACCCGGTAATAGAAGTAAGTTTCAATAAAGGTAGCAGGAAAGATTTTTACCGTAATAATAGTCATCATATACTCGATAAAGGCGATTTGATAGCCGTAGAAGGGGTAGGTGGCTTTGATGTGGGCGAAGTAAGCCTTACCGGTGAGCTGGTAAAGCTGCAGATGAAGAAATACGGTGTTTCCGAAAACCAGGAAATAAAACGGGTATTACGCAAGGCAACCGATGAAGACATTGAGTTGCACAATAAGAACAAACAACGTGAAGGCGAACTGCTGACACGTTCGCGCGCTGCTGCGCGTACCCTGGGCCTCGAAATGAAGCTCTGCGAAGTAGAGCTGCAAAGCGACGGTAAAAAGGCTACTTTCTTCTACACGGCCGATGCCCGTGTCGATTTCCGCGAACTGATCAAAGTATATGCCGGCGACTTTAAGGTGCGGGTAGAAATGAAACAGATTGGTGCCCGTCAGGAAAGCGGTAAAGTGGGTGGTATAGGCAGCTGCGGCCGCGAGCTGTGCTGCAGCACCTGGCTTACCGATTTCAAGAGCGTAAACACTACTGCGGCCAGGTATCAGAACCTGTCTATCAATCAAACAAAGCTGAGTGGCCAGTGCGGCCGCCTGAAATGCTGCCTCAATTACGAGCTGGATACCTATATGGATGCACTTCGCGTATTCCCCGATAGTGCAGAGGTGCTGGAAACGGCAAAAGGCAGGGCAACACTCCAGAAACGTGATATATTCAAAAGCCTGATGTGGTATAGCTTCAGCGATAGCAATAAGCAATACCCGCTGAGCATCACCCGTGTAAACGAGATACTGCGTGCCAACAAAAACGGCGAAAAGCCCGAAGAGTTGCAACCGGTAGAACTGGAAGTAAGCACACCAAAAGCAGCCGTAAAAGTAGATGTAGGTTTTGTGAACGATGTAGGGCAGATAACCCTGAAAGCGCTGGAAAAAGGAAACAAAAAGAAACAAAAAGGCGGCCAGAAGGGCGATGGCAAACCACAGCAACAGCGTGGCGACCGTCCGCAAGGCAACCGTCCGGATAATAGAGGTGGCCAGCAAGCCGGTGGACGTCCGCAGCAAGGCGGAAACAAACCGCAACAAAATGCGGAAGGCCGCCCCCAACAACAGCGTGGCGATCGTCCGCAACAGCAGGGCGGTGGCAAACCGCAGCAACAGGGTGGCACCCCGCGTTCTCCACAGCAAGGTGGTTCTCGCCCGCAACAGCAGGGCGGCAACAAACCGCAACAAAATGCGGAAGGCCGTCCGCAGCAGCAAGGTGGTAATAGGGAACAACGCCCTCAAGGCAACCGCCCGCAACAAGGTGGAAGCAATCGCCCGCCGCAAAATGCAGGTGAGAAACAACAGGGAAACAATCCGGCACCGGGTGGAAACAATCCGCGCCCGCCGCGTCCGCAGGGCAACAGGCCACAAGGCCCTAAGCCACCTCAGCAAGGTGGTGGCGGCAAGGAGCAACAGCCCCCGCAGCCACAAGGCCCGGCTTAAGATATACAACAAGAGGTTGCCCATGGGCAACCTCTTCACGTTATAAAGAATATGGTTAAAGCGCTACATGCAGCCTGGCCGAAAAGATGTGTACCGGCCCGCGGTCACTGTTATAGCCGGGATTGGCGCAAAACTGGTAGTCGCCGCTAAACCAGATGCCGGCATTCAAAGGTTTGAAGCTGTAGTAGAACTCGCCAATGAATTCAGGCGCATAGTTCAGGCGGCCATCGCCCAGCATAAAGCCCAGCCCGCCATGGGCTAGGTAGCTTTGGTGCTCTTTAGAAAGGCCATTGACCACAAAGGCAAGGCCTATGTTATCGTTAGGGCGCTTCCACTTGCTGCCATTGGCACTCAGCCCCAGCGATAGGGTCTGGTCTATCTCGGTAAAGCACCAGGTTTGGTTCTTGCCGTCGTTCCAGCCTATGCGGGCAAAGACACCGAAGGCATTGCTCAACTGCTGGTCATAGTTCAGCCCAAAGCCATACTTGCTGTTACCTGCCTGTTGAACCAGGTTTATATCAGGGCGAACCACGCCATAGGCCATGGCTACAGCCTTTTGATAGTTGCCCATATTGGCCCTGTTGTAGTAGCCCAGCAAGCGTATGTTACCGGGGCGCTTCTTGATAGTTATCGCCCTGCTGATCTCTGCATTGGCCGATATGGCTTCGCCAAAGTCGGTATTCAGGTCGGGGCCATTAGCGGTAAGGGGTAGGGCCGCAGCGGCCACCTTATAGTTCATCTTGCCCAGTTGCAGCTCGGTAGCAAAGCTATAGGTATAGCCACGGGTATTGGCGGCAAAATCCCAGGCACCGTTGTTCATCAGTGCCCAGTTCATAAACTGGGTACGGGGGCTATTGCTATACTGGTTGTTATCAAACAAATCGGTAAGTGATAGCTTCCCTATGTAGAAGCGCAGGTAGTTCTTAGGTTCATAACCTGCTAACCGGTTCTGGCCGCTTTCTACCTCCTGCATGTTCAGCACACCTACCTTGCGGGCATGCTTATTGCGCAGCTCAAAGGTCTGCTTAAAATACCCCCTTGCCAGGTATAGTGTAGGGCTGGCCGTGCTTATACGAAAGGTTTCCCCGTTGGAAGAGCCACCCATACCCACTGTACGGCTCAGTCCGCTACCACCGGCCAGTTCGGGGTTCAGGTATATTTCTGCCCCCTTCCACAGGCGTACACCCAGGTAAAGCGTAGCCGTCAGTGAATTGGCATTGGCCTCTGCGCCGGTCAGGCTATTGGTATCTGCATATGCGCTGGCAAAGGAAGGCTTGTACTGGTATATATACGTGGTTTGAAAATGGATGTTGAACCATTCGCGGCCGGAAGCATCGGTGCTTACATCGCGTTCCACCACGCGGGCATGTTTGTTTGAAAAGCCATACTGCTGAGCTGTTGCCGGTATAGCCGATAATAACAATAAAGCTGCTGACAGTTTTTTCATCAGGCAAGGTTGAATGGGCTAAAATAAATAAACCGCAGCTAAAAGCTACGGTTTACAGTGGTTATCTTCTTATTAGTTAGCGTATTCGCTCATAAACTTGATGCGCATCATCTGCAGTTGCTCTATGGTCACATCCCTGTCTTTAAACTCTTCGTAAGCGCTATCCAGGTCGTCATCATGGCTGCCGCGGAAGAAGTCGAAGATGTCTTCCTGTTCGTACTCATCCAGTTCCTGTTCCAGGCAATAGTCCAGGTTTAGCTTGGTGCCGCTGGCCACGATGGTTTCCATTTCTACCAACAGGTCTTGCAGGCTCAGGTCTTTATTGCGGGCTATGGTTTCCAGCGGTATCTTCTTATCTATGTTCTGTATGATAAAGACCTTCATGCCGCTCTTATTCACCACGCTCTTCATCACAAAATCATCGGGCCTTTCTATGTTGTTATCTTCTACATACTTCCTGATAAGCTCTACGAACTTCTTACCGTAACGTATCGCCTTACCCTTGCTCACACCTTGTATCTTCTCCAGCTCTTCCATTGTGGTAGGATAGCTGATAGCCATATCTTCCAGCGAGTTTTCGAGGAAGATAACGAATGGCGGCAGGTTCTTTTCTTTAGCTACCTGGCGGCGCAGGTCTTTCAGCATATCAAACAGCACAGGGTCGGCAGCAGCCGTACCACCGGCACCGCTTACTTCCTCATCATCACCATCGGCATCTTCATAGTTGTGGTTCAGCACTACCATGATAGAAAATGGCTTCTTCAGGAATTTATGTCCCTTGTCTGTTATCTTCAGCAGGCCATACTCTTCAATATCCTTACGCACCAAGCCTTCCAGCATCATCTGGCGGATGAGAGAATACCAGAAATTGGCTTCCATTTCCATGATAAGGCCGCTGCCAAACGATTTCAGTTTATCGTGGCGGAAGGTCTTTATCTGCGGGTTGATCTTACCCAGTATTACGTTTACTACGTAGTCTATATTAAAGCGTTCGTCCAACTCATTGATGGCATCCAGCACTATCTTAGAGCTATCGCGTACTTCCAGTTTTTCTTTCGGGTTCAGGCAGTTGTCGCAATTACCGCAGTTATCTTGTTTCAGCTCTTCGCCAAAGTAGTGCAGCAATAGCTTGCGACGGCATACACCGCTTTCGGCATAGGCTACGGTTTCAGATATCAGTTGTGCACCCATTTCGCGTTCGCTCAAAGGCTTATCGCGCATCAGGTGTTCCAGCTTCTGCACATCTTTATGAGAGTAGTATAGTATACACTTGCCTTCCAGCCCATCGCGGCCGGCACGGCCTGTTTCCTGGTAGTAGTTTTCCAGCGACTTAGGTATGTTGAAGTGTATTACAAACCTTACATCGGGCTTGTCAATACCCATGCCGAAGGCTATAGTAGCTACTATCACATCCACATCTTCCATCAGGAACTGGTCTTGCCTTTGTGCACGCACACCGGCATCCAACCCCGCGTGGTAAGCTACGGCAGATATGCCATTGGCCTGCAGCGTGCTGGCCAGTTCTTCCGTTGTTTTTCGGTTGAGGGTATAGATGATACCGCTCTTGCCCTTCATAGTGTGGATGAACTTCACAATGCTTTTCAGCACCTGCTCTTTATTCCCCTTCGGCATTATTTCATAATACAGGTTGGGGCGATTGAAGGAGGATACGAATATACTAGGCTCGCGAAGGGCGAGGTTCTTTACTATATCATCCTGCACTTTGGGTGTGGCCGTCGCCGTCAGTGCAATGATAGGCAGGTTGGGATTTATCTCTTCTATCATATCGCGCAGTTTGCGATACTCCGGACGGAAATCGTGGCCCCATTCAGATATACAGTGCGCCTCATCTACCGCTACGAATGATATATTCATATCGGAGAAGAAGTCGATATTCTCTTGTTTGGTAAGTGTTTCAGGTGCTACATACAGCATCTTGGTGCGGCCTTCCAGCAGGTCGGTCTTTACCTTTTTCTGTTGTGCTTTGGTGAGGGTAGAATTGAGGAAGTGCGCCACATGGTCTTTACTGCTGTAGCCGCGTATCAGGTCTACCTGGTTTTTCATCAGGGCTATCAGCGGCGATACGATGATAGCAACCCCCTCGCTGAGCAGCGCCGGTAATTGATAGCAAAGTGACTTACCACCGCCTGTAGGCATGATGACGAATGTATCGGTACCCGAAAGGATACTTTTAATAATTTTCTCTTGATCCCCTTTAAAAGCATCAAAGCCAAAATGCTCCTGTAACGACTTTTTAAGGTTTAGTTTTGATTTCGAGGTAACAGCACCCATATATCACAATTTTTTACCAGAGGTAAAGGTCAAATCATCCGCAATATTTAATAAAACGTGAAGCAGCGGCCCTCCTGAAGGCGTGCGAAATTAACGAATATCAAGTTAAAAAAGATAAATCTAATATGCAAGCTTTTTTAATAACAGCTTGCCGGTTAATGTTTTAATCTGCGATAAGTGTGGCGGGGAGCGGGTCTGTGCAGTCTTCGAGCAATTGCGCTATCGTTTTGTTAAGAATTGGATGGATAAAGTCCGGGGCAATATCTGCCAGTGGAGAAAGGGCGAAACGCCGCTCCTGCAGCAGCGGATGGGGGATTGTAAGCTGCGGGTCATTTATTACATCATGATTGTAAAAGAGGATGTCTATATCCAATGTGCGCTGTCCCCATTTTAGTGTGCGCTGGCGGCCCAGGTTCAATTCTACCTGCTGAATGGCAGCTAACAGTTCTTGCGGCGATAATGTGGTTTCAACGCATATTGCCATATTCAGGAAATCGGGCTGGTCTTCGAGCCCCCAAGCGGCGGTTTCGTAAAGAGAAGACTTAGCAACGATTTTGCCTACGGTTTGCTCGATTTGTTGCATAGCTTTTTCAAACCAGTCCATGCGATTGCCTTCGTTGCTGCCGAGGAGGAGGTGGGTGGTGTTTGATATTTCAGACATTCTCTTACGCGCCGGATTTTAAGATGTTATTATACAGCTGATAGTTTTCTTCGTCAAAACAAACGAATGCGATTTTGGTAAAGCTGTTGTTCCTTATAAAGTCTGAAACCGTACGGATAGCAATAGCCGCAGCCCTTTCTTTAGGGAACCTGTAAATACCCGTACTGATATTTGGGAATGCAATGGTTTGCACATTGTTGTCGATGGCCAACTTTAGACTGTTGCTGTAAGCCGATGCCAGCAAAGCTACTTCATTGCTATCGCCACCATTCCACACGGGGCCAACGGTATGGATGACAAATTTTGCAGGAAGGTTGCCGGCAGTTGTTATCACGGCTTCGCCTACATTGCAACCGCCTTGCTTATTCCTTATTTTGATGCATGCCTCCAGTATGGCACTGCCGCCGGCACGATGAATAGCACCATCTACACCGCCGCCACCCAGTAATGATGTGTTAGCTGCATTTACTATCGCATCCACTTCTACTTTTGTAATATCGCCCTGAATAACCTGTAGTATCTCCCGATGCATGTTTGCTTAGTTGCTGTTATAAATAATACCCATCACTGTATCGGTGCATGAGTGGTATGCAAAGATAGATTTTTGACGACAGCAGCTTCGGAGGCGTTCCTCACCACATCACCTATCAACTTATTGTTACGGTCAACACCGCCTTGCGGCATCCCTCTTTCAATTAATTGATTGTTTTTGTAGTAATTACTGAAATATAGGGGTATGCCTTCACCGAAGGAAAGCTGTTTGCTGTCTTGCAGATGCACATGCAGGTGCGGCTCTGATGTATTGCCACTATTGCCGACCCGACCTATCTCCTGTCCTTGTTCTACTACATCACCTTTTTTTACAAGTATGGATTTTGGTTTCATGTGGCATAATATCATGTACTCCTTAGGTGCAGTTTCTATGATTACATGGTTGCCATGCGCAGGTTCGGCGCCCAGCTCGCCAATTTTTACATTTTGCATTTTATCGTACACCGCTACCACTTTCCCATCTGCCGGAGATAATATGGGTAGGTTATAGCAATAATAATCTTCCACATTCTTGCCGCTACCCGTGTGTGTGGAGCCGTTCTTTATTACTAATAAATCGTAAGCCCACCGCTGGTCAGGAGCTATTACGTGGTAGTTTACGTCCGCACTATTGCCGCCCCATGCTACGGCAATATCACCATCCAATGGCAACCTGTAGCGGACTTTACTTTTATAGTTGGCATGTGTAGATGGGAATGCGGCCATAATATTTCCGTTGGTATTCATAAGCACAACAAAGCTGATGGGGAACAACAGCAGCAAGCCAAAGCTGATAAGCCTTTTTTTATTTAGAAAAGGCCTTTTTACCAGTGCATGTATGATGCCTATAAAGATGAAGAGAATAGCAAGTGCACTCACCGACAGCGGACCTAAATAATATATAACAAGCCGTATGGGGCCGGGTGCATTATACAGTCCGTAATGAAATAAAGCGAATAATACGAACAGGACCGGTACGATATAAAACCACCAGTCAAACTTTACTTTGTTGGGTTGCGGCATGTGATAATGATTTATTATCTTAAAGATAATATCATCATTTAGTTCTTCACCGCCTTTATAAACAAATAATCGCCCAGTTCATCGCTATACTGCTGCATCACTTCATTTATCTTTCCGGACTGTATATCGGCCTCTAATGCTATTAATCCTGCTTCCAATTCTTCGGGTGTAGAAAATGCGGTGAAGGAGGATGCACCATTGCGTACGGCCGGATCGAGGTAGCGTTCGGGCCTGCGCTTGTTGGAATAGAGAAAATGGTCCTGCAAATCATCGTGCACAAAGTATTTTTCAGTGGCGATGTCTTTAAAGCCAGCGTTCTTCAGCATGGTTTCCATTGCATCCCATTCCGGTATCACCTGCGATGATAGCTGCATCATCTTGGGAAAGTAATGGCAGAGCCAATAGTTTAGCAATTGCTGTGGGGTGAAGCTGAGGAATACCAGATTTGCACCGGGCTTCAGTACACGGTACAGTTCACGCAGCCCGCTTTGTATATCATCCCAATGATGCAAGGTGAAATTGCCCATAGCGCCGTCGAAGTAATTATTTTCGATGGGTAAGGCTTCTGCTTTGCCTTGTATGAAAGTTGCCTTGCTGCTTTTGGTGCGCGCGACGCTCAGCATTTTTTCAGATGGGTCTACACCGTAAAAGTGCATGCCTTTTTCTTCCAGTGCCACAAGATAGTTGCCTGTACCGCAGCCTATATCGAGGAACAAGCCCTCTGCATTGCCATTTATCAATTCAAATAGCCTGCCGGCAAGGTATGGATCGGCACGGCGGGTAGTGTTATAGCCCGTTCCTATGGTGTTATATATCGGTTCATTCATCGTTAGTGTGTGTTTACCTTCGACCGTGTGAGCAGGCCCGCAATGTTGTGGGCGCCTATTTTTTGCAGCGTATCCGCCAGCGCTTTGTATTCAGTGCATGGTGGGTTGTTTTCCACATCGGCCAGGAAGGCAACGGCAGCTTCTCGTTCTTTTCTTTTCAGCAGGTATATCTCATTCACAAAAGATTCTGGATTGGCAGCAGCAACCGATAGCATTACATGCTGTAGTTTATCCACAGGCCCACTGCTCCATTTTGCTGTTTTGCAAATGCCGAGACCAATGCGCAATACACTATCGGGCAGGTTTCCCGCAATGGTTTGCAGCAATGCCATATGTTCAGTGCTTACACTATAGAGCTGTTTATTATCATCGGGGTTGAAGACGGCTATGAAAGTTTCCCTGTCTTTAGGGAATGCCTCCAGGTATTGCATTTGGGAAATGATAGCCCGCGGGTTCTTCAAAACGATCTCGTATGCCCTTTCTACCTTTTTTGCAGGCCAGATGAGTTGCTGCGCCTGCATATGAAGGGCCGTCAGCAAACAGATAAACAACAAGCAGCAATGCTTCATAGGATAAAGATACTTATCAAACCGCCATTTACCCCCTAATTCCCCCCTGTTTACCGATTATTGCTACAGGGGCGATAATTTAAGCGTGTATATTTGCTACGTTCAAATAACCAAGTATTCTGAACTCAAAGAAAACAACTGATGAAACAATTTTTTAAAATGTTTTTCGCCTCGATGCTGGCGATGATCGTGACCGGTGTTATCATATTTGGCGTGGTAATAGGGCTAATGGTAGCTGCGGTATCTAAATCCATGAAAGCGGAACCGGAAGTGGTAGTGGCACAAAACAGCGTACTGGTGATAGACCTGAAGAGCAGGTTTCATGAGCAGAGCGAGAGCAATTCCCTAGCCTTTTTTGCCAGCGGCAGCTCATACAACCCCGGTCTGTATGATGCCACCCGTGCTATAGAAAAAGCAGCCGATGATAAGAACATTAAAGGCATACTGATAAAGCTGCAACCTACGCCTAATGGCTGGGCTACGCTGCAACAGCTGCGCCAGTCGATAAAAACATTTAAAAAGAGCGGCAAATTTGTATATGCCTATGGCGAGAATATATCGCAGGCAGCATACTATGTAGCTACATCGGCAGACAGCATTTATCTGAACCCGGTGGGCGATATGGAGCTGAAAGGTTTTGCAACTATAATGCCTTTCTTCAAAGGAACATTAGATAAACTGGAAGTAGAGCCGGAGATATTTTATGCCGGTAAATTTAAAAGTGCTACTGAGCCTTTCCGTGCGGAAAAGATGAGCGATGCTAACCGCTTGCAGGTAGCAGAGTTTCAGAAAGACTTCTGGATTGAATTTATTAACGCCGTGGCTACGCATAGCAAGCAGGATACTGCAGCTATACAAACGCTGGTAAATACCGGTGCTATAGAATTTCCGAACGATGCGCTGAAGCATAAGCTGGTAGATGGCCTCACGTATTGGGACCAGGTAGAAAGCCGTATCAAAGCGAAGACAGATGTAAAGGATAAGGACAAGATAAAATACATATCGCTGGATGAGTATGCACAGCATGTGAGGGGTGGTGCTAAAGGTGATACACGCATAGCCGTACTGTATGCAGAAGGCAGCATTATAGATGGTGAAGGCGATGATGATTACCAGATAGCATCGCAGGATTTTATTGAAAGCATACGCGCTGTGCGCAATAACGATAAGATAAAGGCAGTGGTAATGCGTGTGAACTCGCCGGGTGGCAGCGCGCTGGCATCGGATGTGATACTGCGGGAACTGCACCTGCTGAAACAGAAGAAACCATTGGTGGTATCGATGGGTGATGTGGCGGCATCGGGTGGTTACTATATAGCTTGCCAGGCTGATAGCATCTTTGCCATGCCGAATACCATTACGGGCAGCATAGGCGTGTTCACCATGATGTTTAACACCGAGAAACTGATGAAAAACAAGCTGGGTGTAACATTTGATGGTGTGAAGAATGCACCGTATGCAGACTTCCCGAATGGTATACGCCCCCTTACTGCCGATGAGGCGGCACGCATGCAGCACTCTGTAGATAATATATACGAAATATTCAAGAGCAGGGTTGCCGCCGGCCGTAAAATGACAGTAGCAGATGTAGACAGCATAGCCCAAGGACGTGTATGGAGCGGTACGGATGCCCTGCAAATAAAACTGGTAGACGCACTGGGCGGACTGGACAGGGCCATAGCAAGCGCCGCAACACTAGCGAAGGTGAAAGACTATAAAGTAGTTACCTACCCTGAACCGATTGACAGGTTTGAAACCATGATACGCAGGCTGAATGGTAACACCGCTGCAGCCGCTATGGTGAAAACAGCTGTAGAAAAAGAACTGGGTACGGAGTATGAATGGTATAAGCACATTAAGCAACTGAAAAACATGAATGGTAAACTGATGATGTTGCTGCCATTTCAAATGAATACGCAATAGGTATAAAAAAATAATAGTGTGGAAACGCCCTGCAGGAAAGCCTTGCTGGGCGTTTTTTTATTTTTTTAAGCATTGGCAAAACCAAAAATAAAAACAGCGCGTATCTGTATCTGTAACACAATTATTAACCAATAAAACAACAGATGTATGAAACGTATCATGTTAATACCTGCATTGGCAATAGCTGCGGTGGCATTTGCACCTGCACAGGTTTTTGCCAAAGGAGAGAAAACGGTGATGGTAGGCGGGGCTGCGATGTACCCATCTAAAAATATTGTAGAGAACGCCGTAAACTCTAAAGACCATACTACGCTGGTAGCGGCGGTGAAAGCTGCAGGCTTGGTAGAAACGCTGCAAGGGGATGGCCCGTTCACGGTATTTGCGCCAACGAATGCGGCATTTAATATGCTGCCAAAGGGTGCGGTAGATAACCTGCTGAAACCGGAGAATAAAGGACAGCTGACATCGGTACTTACTTACCACGTGGTGCCGGGCAAATGGAATGCTAAAGAACTGATGGCCAGGATAAAGGCGGATGGCGGCAAAACAACGGCTAAAACCGTGCAAGGCGAAGAACTGACCTTTATGATGAAAGACGGCAGCGTATGGGTAAAAGATGCGAAAGGTGGTACTGCTAAAGTGACGATTGCTGATGTGAACCAGAAAAATGGTGTGATACATGTGATAGACCATGTGCTGATGCCGTAATAAGGAATAGTGAACAATTTTTTGTGAGCTTCATAGTATCTTTAGGGGGAAATTTATATTTCCCCTTTTTTATTAATACCACCTCAAGCAGTGAAAAAAGAAAATATATCGGTATTCGATATTTTTAAGATAGGAGTAGGCCCCAGCAGTTCGCACACCCTTGGCCCGTGGCGTGCCGCAGAGCGTTTTGTAAATACCATCAGGCAGAAAGGCATAGCGCATGTAAAATCTGTGCGTGTACTGCTATACGGCTCACTGGCGAAAACAGGTAAGGGCCACGGTACGGATGTGGCGGTGATACTGGGCCTGAATGGTGAAGACCCTGTAACATTTGATGTGAACCAGATAGGTCCGCGCATCATGGAAATAGGGGGAAAGAAGAAAATGATGCTGGGGCTGGAAAAGGAAATAGATTTTGACCCTGCGGTAGATGTGGTATTCCTGATGAATGAAAGCCTGCCGTACCACCCGAATGCAGTCACTTTCCTGTGCTCGTTTGATGACGGGGAAGAGATAGCCGAAACATATTATTCTATAGGTGGAGGTTTTGTGGTGAAGGAAGGTGAAGAAGGTGGCGCATCGAATAACATTGAGCTTCCCTTCCCGATAGATAATGCAAAAGACCTGCTGCACTGGTGCCGGAAAACGGGGTTGAGCATATCGGAAGTAGTGATGGAAAATGAGCATGCCTGGCGCAGCGAGGCTGCTACCAAAGCCGGAGTGCTGAAGATATGGGAAGTGATGCGTGACTGTACCTATCGCGGGTGCCATATATCTGGTGAGCTGCCGGGTGGGCTACATGTAACACGACGTGCAGCAGGACTGAATAAAAAACTGCTGCAGGGGCGTGCATATAGCAATTATAAAGAATGGATAGATGCCATACGCAGTGGCGGACAAGGCTTTCAATATACGCTGGATTGGGTAAGCTGTTTTGCCCTGGCAGTAAATGAAGAGAATGCCTCCTTCAGCCGCGTGGTAACGGCACCTACCAATGGTGCTGCGGGTGTAGTGCCGGCGGTGCTTCAATATTACATCGCCTTCTGCGATGGTTATGATGATGAAAAAATCATCCAATTCCTGCTTACGGCATCTGAAATAGGCAGCATCTTTAAGAAGGGTGCTACACTATCGGCTGCTATGGGTGGCTGCCAGGCAGAAATAGGCGTTTCCTCATCGATGGCGGCGGCTGCGCTCACAGAATGTTTGGGCGGTAATGTCCGCCAATGCCTGATGGCCGCGGAGATAGCTATGGAGCACCACCTGGGCCTTACCTGCGACCCTGTAGGCGGGCTGGTGCAGGTGCCATGTATAGAACGTAATACAATGGGCGCTATCAAAGCCATTACGGCATCGCAACTGGCACTGCAAAGCAACCCCGATAATGCACGTGTGTCTTTAGATAACGTGGTAAATACCATGTGGGCAACCGCGTTGGATATGAACCATAAGTATAAAGAAACGGCTGAAGGCGGACTGGCTATGCATATACCTATCAGCTTGCCAGAGTGTTAGGAAGTTTATATTTTACGCCCCAAATTTAAATCCTATGAAACGATTCCTATCGCTGGCCCTTCTATGCGTATTTGTTTTTACTGTGCCATCTGACGCACAAGAAGTCGATAATGATTTTGTTAAAAAATACATTGCCGAAGATGTTTATTTGTCTGATACAGATGCGAGTGCGGTAGTGCTTTATGAAAAAGGTAGTATAGAAATAGCGGAAATAGCCAATCGCTATATGCAGGTATATAAAGTGAGACGCATGCTGAAGGTGCTGAAAGCTGATGCGGTAGATGAGGCTAATATATCTGAATTTTACCGCAGCACAGCTATGACCGGCTATGTGAGCAACGTAAAAGTTGCTACATATAATTTGAATAACGGGCAGATAGTACAGATACCGCTTGAGAAATCGGCTATATACAATACAGACCTGGGCAATGGCTATCATGAGTTCAAATTTGCATTGCCACAGGTAAAAGTGGGTTCTATTTTCGAGTATTCTTACGAGGTGTATACAGCGGCAGTTATGTTGTTGCCATCGTGGTATTTTCAGAATGAATATCCTACATTGAGGACAGAATATGAAGTGACAATACCAAGAGGCTATCCATTTGCATATGTCACACAATCCACACCTACGTTCAAACATTTTAATTCAAAAAAAGAAGCAGACTATGCTTCTTCCGAAGCGTATACTTTATCTATAGATCATCCCAGCGAGCGTAATGCCTATATGCTGTGGGGCAGAAGAAATGTGCCTGCTATGCGGCAAGAGCCACATGCAGGAAATGTGGCAGATTATGCTGAAAAAGTAGAAGTGCAAATACAATCACCGGATGCTAATGTGTCGATGCTGGATAGTGCCGGGCTCAAAAAGCTATGGAAAGAATATACCAGGGAACTGCTATCAAGAAAAAAGTTTGGGAAACAGCTGGAGTATGACAACAACTTTTTAGATCAAACAGTCAGTAGCATTACCGCGCAGCAAACGGATAAACTGGCAAATGCTAAGAGCATATACCGGTATGTGTGCAATAATATTCGCTGTAGTGATAGTATTTCTATCAACCCTCAAAGGGATATTGAAAAAGTATTTACATCGAAAGATGGAGATGCAGCAGAGGTAAACCTGTTATTGGTAGCCATGTTGCGAAAAGCGGGTATCCGGGCATCGCCCGTAATATTGAGTACATGGGGAAGGCCGAAGGCGTATCATGCATACCCTATGTACAATAATTTCAATCATACAGTGTGTGTAGCCAACATAGGGGGTACAAAATATTTTCTGGATGCCAGTAGTAAATACAACGCCTTTGGCCGGTTGCCCTACTACTGCTATACTGGCTATGCAAGGGTGATAGATGAAGATGGTGACTATGCAATTATCAGCAGCAAGCAGAACCGGGAAAAGAGCGTATTTGCTATCAAGGTAACGGAGTTTACCCGTAATAGCATGGTTATGCAGGTAACGCAGCACCTGGGTATGAACCAGTCGCGGTTTATGCGGAAGCTTTTGGATGAAGATTCTGTAAAACTGGCCGGCCTTCTCAATAGCCGTATCGAAATGATGAATGACGGAGGGGAAGTATCAAAGATCACAATAGAAAACAGTGCTGATCCTGATACAAACCTGATATTCAGATGTACGATATCTAAAAAGTTTGAAAAGCCTTTCGATGTGTTTTATTTGAATGCTGACCAATTGAGGCTTGTATCAACCAACCCATACAAGCCCATGAAGCGCCTGATGCCGGTAGAAATGCTACTGCAAGAAGATGAAAGCTATGTAATGAGCCTGCAGTTGCCGGAGAATATGGAACTGGAAGAATTACCTAAATCTGTAAAAGTGAATTTTGAGGATAAAATAACCTTTCGCCACCTGATAAATTATAGCAAGGAAACGAATTTTCTTTCTATTACCGCGCAGTTGAAACGTACAGAAACCTTTTTTACGCCGTCCGAATATGAATTGCTTAGCCAATTTTACGAAAAAGTACTGACGGAGCTAAACCATGTTCTTGTTTTAAAAAGCAAAAGTTAATGCGACCTATATTACTGCTTGCCACGCTGCTAGCGACCATATTTTGCCATGCAGGAGAGCGAACGGATTACAACGTAGCTAATATTTCGCCAGCGATTCTTAAACAGGCGAATGCCGTAATACGGAATAGGGATATAAAGGTAAAAGTAATGTCGCCTACAGAAATATATACCTATGAAAAAGTAGCTGTAACTGTGATGGATGATAAAGGTGCAGATGCAGGCAGAATAGAGGAGTATTATGATAAACTGGTAACGATAGAGGAAATAAAAGCGACACTATACGACAGGGCGGGCAAGGAAATAAAACGCGCAAAAAGGCGTGATATGCAGGATATAGCGGTATATGGAGAAGGGTTTGTGGTTGATACGAGGTATAAATCGTTTGATTTTCATTATGCGAATTACCCTTACACCGTAGAATATGAAATAGAGCGAAGAGTTTCCTCTTTCTTTTTTATACTTGACTGGGAGTTGCAACCTGATTATAATTGTGCCGTAGAGCATGTAACTCTGGAAATGAATTATCCCGCAGGGCAGGATATAAAGTATAAACTGTATCACATAGCAGAACAACCACAGCTTAAAACAGTAGGCGAACAAACTGTATTTTCAATAACTGTAGCCAACCTGCCAGCCACAAAAAGAGATGCTTTTGCCGTACGTGAAACCTATCCATTGCCTGCTGTGGTTTTTAGTACTAATAAGCTGGAAATGGGAGGTGTAGCCGGAACCATGCAAAACTGGAATGGGTTTGGTAAGTTCTATTACGACTTGAATAAAGAGCGGGATGTATTGCCCGAGGAAAGGAAGGCAACGGTGCATCAACTTACGGATACATGCCGTAGTGCCAGGGAGAAAGTGGATGTGCTGTATAGGTACTTGCAAAAATATACGCGATACGTAAGCATCCAACTTGGCATAGGCGGCTGGCAAACTTTGGATGCTGCATTTGTTTCCAAAACAGGTTATGGAGATTGTAAGGCATTGAGCAACTATATGATGGCATTGCTGAAAGAAGCAGGAATACCCGCTTATCAGGCATTGGTGTACGCAGGAAGGAGTAATGCTGTGCAAATGGACCCGGATCTGGCGTCAAATGTATTCAACCATGTGATACTATGTGTGCCGATACAAAAAGATACCGTGTGGCTGGAATGCACCAGTGGCGAGCTGCCTGCCGGTTATTTATCCGATTTTACACACGACAGGCATGTGCTGCTGATAACACCATCCGGAGGTACTGTAGTGCGAACACCTCACTACTCATTTGCTGATAATAAAGTGGTGCGTAAAGTGCAACTAAAAATGAAAGAAAGTGGAGAATTGACAGGTGGCGCAGCCATAATGCAGTGTGGTAGTTTTGGCTATAAGGCCGATATAATATTAAGAACCGGTACCAGCAGAGATAAGGAAAAGTTGCTGAATGGAATTTTTAATTTGCCTGCCTATAAAGTTGAGAAACATGAATACAATATTCAGTCGGTAAGAAAACTACCAACGGTCAATGAAACATTACATATCAATGGCACATCAGTAGTGACCAATTCGGGTAAACGTATTTTCTTCGACCCCGTAATAACGGATATAAATATTGCAACATTAATACCCGATGAGAACAGGGTTAAGCCATTTAGCATACGTGAGGGTTATGAAATAGTAGATACAACAGTAATAACATTAGAAGGTAAATACGAGGCCGAACACCTGCCCAAAACGATAACAGTGAAACATCCTTTTGGGGAATATGAATATACACCAAGCTTTGAGAACGGTAATACTTTGACGGTAATACGCAGGTACAGGCAAATAGACGGTGTGTACCAGCCTGAATTATACAGTCAATTTGTTAAGTTTGCCAATAATGCCGGCCGTGTTACAGAAAAGGTGGTGCTTGTGAAAAAAGAAAGCTAACCCGGCCGGATAAACTAATTACGTGCAGGTTTTTCTCTATAATACATTTCTTGCCTTATACGCGCTGGGTATAAGGCTTGCGTCTCTTTTTAATGAAAAGGCGCGCAAATGGCTACGCGGCAGAAGGGGTATTTTCGGGCAGATGGCGAATGCCATGCAAGGCAAGAACGAGAAACGTATCTGGGTGCATTGTGCATCGCTGGGAGAATTTGAACAGGGGCGTCCTGTTATAGAAGCCATCAAAGCGCAGTATCCCGGCTATAAGATAGTGCTCACCTTTTTTTCGCCTTCGGGATACGAGATACGTCAAGATTATGATGGTGCAGATTATGTGTTTTACCTGCCGATGGATGGGGCAGGCAATGCAAAACAGTTTATAGAATTAGTGAACCCTTCACTGGCCATTTTTGTAAAGTATGAATTCTGGTATCATTACCTGAACCAATTGAAAAAACAGGGCGTGCCTACGGTACTGATCTCTGCGGCTTTCCGTTCTTCGCAGCCGTTCTTTAAAGGGTATGGTGGCTTGTTTAGAAAAATACTTAAGTCATTTGCTTACATTTTTGTGCAGGACGAAAATTCAAAACAATTACTGGGTGGTATAGGCATCACCACCAACGTAGCTATATCGGGCGATACCCGCTACGATAGAGTAGCGCAGATAGCAGCGAACGCTAAGCAATACGAACTGATAGAGCGTTTTAAAGGAGACAGTAAATTGCTGATAGCGGGCAGTACATGGCCGGGCGATGAAATGGTACTGAGGGAAGCGTTGCATATTTTACCTGACGACTGGAAAATGATAATTGCACCGCATGAAATAGATGATAAGCACATCGAACAGTTAGATGAGATGTTTCAGGATACAAATACTATTTATTCACAACTGCCGACATCTCATACAGGGCACCGCGTTTTGATAATTGACAATATAGGTATGCTTTCAAGCCTTTACAGGTATGGAGATATAGCCTTTGTGGGCGGCGGTTTTCAGAAGGGCGGAATACATAATGTACTGGAGCCCGCAGTATTTGGGCTGCCTGTATTCTTTGGCCCGGAGTATGATAAGTTTGTGGAAGCGAAAGCGTTGGTATCCAGGTTGTATGCATTTCCCATAAGCGAGAAGGAACATTTTAATAGCCTATTGCGGAAATTGATGGAAGATGATAAGAGGCGGTTATCTATGCATAAAGCCATACAGGCATATGTAGCAGGGCAAGCCGGTGCTACGGATAAGATAATGAGTGTATTGGGCGATAAATTCCTGTAATTAAAACGCTAATAGGTTAGGCTACCCAGCCTGCTTATGTTATCATAAGCAGCTAATTCTTCAAACCAGTTTTTGTTGTAGTATAGGTACAAAGCCCCATCATCGCATTCTTTACACTTGGGATTATTTAGTTTTAATACCGGCAACTCTCCTTTTACCGAAATCATTTCTTCGACGTCTGCATTAGTAGTGCGTTCTTTCAAAACTTTATATTGCTTATTCAGGTTTTCCCTTCTATTATAGAATAGGTTTGTGGCCGTATCGAATTTTACTGTTGTGGCTATTTTTTCATCGTACAATATTTTAGAAGAATCATCTAAGTCGCGAACAAAAATGTGCTCTTTTACGGTGAGCTTGAATTTGAATAAAGGGTCTTTCTCAATCTTAAGGTTTATACCATGAAAGTCATAGAACATATTATGTACAAAGCTTTCTACTGTAGTGAAAACAGGGATAGGTATGTGCAGTTTATTATTGTAGATGCAGACGACGACGATAGCTCTGCATTTTACTTCGCTGCCACCAGGCATTCCATACGTTATTTGCAGGAAGTATGGATTCAAAAGTTTTACATCCCTTATGCCATGCTTATTCCCATAAAAGGTTAGTGTATCAGATTTATGAATAACTATAATCGTTTCGGAATGAGTATCCCTTATCAGCAACTTTTCTTTTTTGCCTTCAAAGGATTGAATATCGTACGTGGTGTTATCGAATCCAACCGAAGCCTTGAAGCAGCAAATAAGCAGTACTGATGCTAAGATGAATCGTTTGCCGATAGATGTTTTCAAGCAGGTGAATTTACATGTGTTAAAATACTATATAATTCATTTTCAAGGATGTAAAACTATGATTATAACAAAGTATTAGGGTTTACCCTCTCGGTTTAAATCAGTAGTTTTGCCATCTAAATTTTCTACACATGCCCGGTACCGAACTATTTGGAGCAGAAGAGCGTAAAGAGGTAAATGATGTATTGGAAACAGGTATCCTGTTTCGCTATGGCCACGATGCACAACGCAACGGCCACTGGAAAGCCAAAGAATTTGAAGAAGAAGCAAAAAAGATAACCGGCGCTAAATATGCACTGGCCACCAGCAGCGGTTCTACAGCTGTTATTACGGCCCTGGCTGCGGCAGGTATTGGTGCAGGCGATGAGGTGATTGTTCCTCCATTTACATTTATAGCTACAATAGAAGCCGTACTGTTCATCGGTGCGCTGCCGGTATTTGCAGAGCTGGATGAAACCCTGTGCCTGAGCGCTGAGGGCATCCGTAAAGCCATTACCCCCAAAACAAAAGGTGTGTGCCTGGTGCATATGTGTGGTAGTGCTGCCGATATGGATAGCATTATGGAAGTGATAAACGAGCACAACCTGACACTGGTAGATGATGCAGGACAAGCATTTGCAGCATCGTACAAAGGCAAGGCTGCCGGACTGTGGGGTAAAGCAGGTGCCTTCTCGTTCGACTTCTTTAAGATAGCTACAGCGGGCGAGGGTGGTATATTGGTAACGAATGATGAAGAAGTTTATAAAAAAGCAGAGTACTATTCAGACCACGGCCACTCTCATGTAGGTGCTAAGCGTGGTATGGAGCCGCACCCGGTACTGGGCTTCAACTACCGTATAGGTGAGCTGAACGCCGCGGTAGCCGTAGCGCAAACACGCCGCGTGCCGCAGGTACTGGCTGCTAACCGTAAGTATAAAAAGATGCTGACGGAACTGCTGTCTGCAACGCCGGGTATTGGTTTTGCAACGATAGCAGACCCGGATGGCGATTCTGCCACCTTCCTGAACCTGCTGATGGAAACACCGGAAGCAGCCCAGCGCGTGGTAGATGCTTTTAATAATGATGGCGTTGTTGGTTTTGATTACTGGTTTAAAAACATGTACCACTTCATCAACCAATGGGACCATGTGAAAAACCTGGATACCGCATCGAAACTGCCGATACAAATACTGGGTGCTCCACAGGATTATAACAACCTGGACCTGCCTAAATCGCAAAATGTGATAGGCCGCCTGATATCATTCGGTATACGTTGTACATGGACGGAAGAACAGGTGAAAGAACTGGCGGCGAAAATTTCAGAGAGCGTTACAAAAGCATTAGCAACAGCACATGCATAAGAATTTTAAGAACATTGAGAAGGTAGTTTACGGCCGCGGCAGCTTCGAGACCATGGACGGTATACTGGAGCCCGTGCGCAAGGAGAACAACCATTTTATACTTTTTATAGTAGACAACTACTTTACAGATAAGCCGCTGAAAGACCGCATACCTGTAAAAGAAGGAGATGAGATACGCTTTGTAGATGTAGACCCAAATGAGCCTACAACAGAGCAGATAGACAGCCTGCGCGATGAGATACTTAATAGTAAAGGCATACCTGCCGGTGTGGTGGGCATAGGCGGTGGCAGCATTATGGATATTGCCAAAGCTATATCGCTGATGTTTACCAATGAAGGTTCGTCTACCTTATATCAGGGTCTGAACCTGATAAAGAAACCGGGCATTTACCACCTGGGTGTGCCAACCATATCCGGTACGGGTGCAGAGGTATCTATGACGGCGGTATTGACAGGCCCTGAAAAGAAACTGGGTTTGAAATGTGACTGGACGGTTTTTAACCAGGTAATTCTTGACCCGGAGCTGATAGCCAGCGTGCCTACCGATAAATGGTTTTACACAGGTATGGATACGTATATCCATTGTATAGAATCGGAAAATGGTATGCTGAACAATGCATTCAGTCATGCATATGCAGAGCAATCATTGAAGCTATGCCGCGATATATACCTGGGTGATCATGCCGGCCAAACAGCGGAGAACGACGATAAGCTGATGGTGGCATCGCTGATGGGTGGCTTGAGCCTTACGTATTCGGAAGTGGGAGTATGCCACGCACTGTCTTACGGCCTGTCTAAAATACTGGGTGAAAAGCACTGCTATGCCAACTGTATCGCCTTCCAGCATTTGGAAGATTACTATACCAGTGGTGTAGCGGAGTTTAAGACCATGCTGCAAAAGCATAATGTTACCCTGCCGCAAGGCCTGAGTAACAACTGGACCGATGAGCAGATAACTGCTATGGCACATGTGGCTTACAACTTGCCGCATATGTGGAACCATGCCATTGGTACCGACTGGAAAGAAAAAATAACTATTGATACTATAAAAGCGCTGTACAAGCGCATGTAATTATGAGCGCAAAGAAAATTGCCGTAGGTAATATTGAGTGTGGTGCCGATGAGCTTTTCCTGATATCGGGACCATGCGTAATAGAGGATGAAAGCGTGATGATGAAGACCGCTGAAATGCTGAAAGAAGTAGGCGAGCGGTTAAATATCCAAATCATCTACAAGTCATCTTTTACAAAAGACAATCGCAGCAGCCTGAAGTATTACGATGGCCCCGGCCTGGATAAAGGCGTGAAGATGCTGGCGAAAATAAAAGAGCAGTTTGGCTTCCCCGTGCTGACGGATATACACTATCCTGACCAGGCAGCACCTGCTGCTGAAGTGTGCGATGTATTGCAGATACCTGCCTACCTGTGTATGCAATCGGGCCTGCTGAAGGCTGCGGCTGCTACGGGGGCTGTTATCAACATCAAGCACGGCCAGTTTCTGGCGCCGGAAAATATGAAACACCCGGTAAGCAAATGCGTAGATGCAGGCAATGATAAGATCATACTGACAGAGCGCGGCTACACAATGGGTTATAACGACCTGGTGGTAGACCCACGTGCATTTTACCATATGGGCCAGCTGGGCTACCCGGTTGTGTTTGATATTACCCACTCTATACGCAAATACGGCATACCAAGTGCCGATGCAAAAGGTGGTGCGCGTGAATTTCTGCCGGTATTGGGCAGGGCCGGTGTAGCAGCCGGTGTAGATGGTGTATTTATAGAAACACACCCTGAACCGGAAAAAGCCCTGTGCGATGCAGCCAGTCAATTGTGTGTGTATGATCTGGAAGAGTACCTGAAACCACTGATAGAGATACACAACCTGGAAGTAAAGTATAGGGTGAAATCCTAAAACCGAATTTCTAAATCCTAAACAAAAAATAAATCCTAAAAGCTAATATCTAAACTCTAAATAAACACCTTGGAAAAAGTTTATGATTTAGAAGAAAGGACAAGATTGTTTGCATGGAATGTAAGACAGTTCATAAAGAAACTGCCGAAGACAATCGGCAATACAGAAGATGCCAGACAATTAGTAAGAAGTTCAGGTTCGGTGGGTGCAAATTATATAGAGGCAAATGAAAGTCTTGGTAAAAAGGATTTTCTGATGCGTATAAGAATCAGTAGGAAAGAAGCAAAAGAGAGTGTTTATTGGCTTTCTTTGTTGGATGTAGGGAGTGATGCAGAGATTGGTTCTGAAAAGAATAAGTTGCAGCAGGAATCAACAGAATTAATGAAGATCTTTGGTGCGATTCTTACAAAATCGATGGCGCAAACAGATTGATAGAAAGAAAATTATTCTATTTCAGAATTTGTTTGGAATTTAGCGCATCGAAAACCGGCTCTGATTCAATATTTTGGTATTAGTATTTAGAGCTTTATTTAGTATTTCGACATTAGAAATTAGAATTTATTTACATGGAATTATACTTAGATTCTGCCAATCTGAAAGAGATTGAAGAAGGTTTTAAACTGGGCTTTTTGAATGGTTTGACCACTACGCCCACATTCATGCAACGTGAAGGTATCACCGATATAGATGGTACTATAGTAAAGCTGAGCAAAATGGTGCCTGTACTGCAAATAGAGGCACTTGGCAATACCGCTGAAGATGTGCTGAAAGAAGCGCACCGCCAACTGGACCTGGGACTGGACCCAAAGAAAACTGTATTTAAGATACCAGTATCGCTGGAAGGGGTACGTGCCTGCAGCATGCTGCGTAAAGAAGGCCTGCTGGTGAATGTACACCTGGTGTACACCCTGCAACAGGCTTATATGGCGATGCACGCCGGCGCTACGTATGTATGCCCGCTGGTAGGCCGCCTGCAAGACCAGGGCCACGATGCGCTGGCGCTGGTAGAGCAATGCGTAGGCGCTGTAGAAAACTACGGCTACGATACCAAAATCATGTTCAGCTCGGTGCGCCATGCAGAGCACGTGCGTAATGCCATCAATGTAGGTGTGCATACCATCACCGTGCCGTTGAAAGTACTGAAGGGCCTGACTGAAAATAATTTTACAACCATTGGTACAGAACAATTCCTGACCGATACACGCCTGATGACCGTGCGCGTGGGCGAGGCGGCCAATGGTATCAACCCGATAGTGGCTGCTGATGCTACCCTGCAGAGCGCATTGGTTAAAATGACCGAATATGGCTTTGGTGCTATTACGGTTACCAATGCAGATGGCAGTGTGAAAGGTGTATTTACCGATGGCGATATCCGCAGGTTGCTGCAGAAAGAAGGCGAACACATACTGGGTAAAACAATGGGTGATATGGAGTATAAAGCACCTATCAGCATTGAGGCCAGCGCATTGCTAAACGATGCAGCTACTCTGTTCAAAAAGACAAGTGTAGATACGATACTGGTAACGGATAATGGCAAGCCTGTAGGTATGCTGGATATCCAGGACCTGGAAGGGCTGTAGTCGCTAAATCCGAAATACTAATTTCTAAATCCTAAATGCAAAGTCATTTAGGATTTTTAATTTTATCTGCACATGGATGTAAATAATATAGCCAGTCATTTTAAGGGCAGTTTTATCACGCCCTGGGAAGCGATAGCGGAGAAACTGAAAGGTATCAAAGCCTTTGTGTTTGATTGGGATGGTGTATTCAATAATGGTATGAAGGATGAGAAAGGTTCCAGCCCGTTTAGCGAGATAGATTCGATGGGAACGAACCTGTTGCGCTTCAATCATTACCTGCATAATGCACATAACCCTGTGTTTGCAGTGATATCAGGTGAGCATAACAAAGCTGCGGCTTCGCTGGCGAAGCGTGAGCATTTTCATGCATTGTATAGCGGCATACGTTTTAAAGTGGATGCTTTGAAGCATTTATGTGAAGCATATGATATACAACCATCGGAAGTAGCTTTCTTTTTTGATGACGTGCTCGACCTATCGGTAGCTGTACAATGCGGACTACGTATCATGATACCCAGGCTGTGCAACCCCTTACTGGTGGAACATGCTGTACAACATAATATGGTAGATTACCTGACGGCATGTGAAGGTGGCAATGGTGCGGTGCGCGAAGCTGTAGAATTGCTGACAGGCTTAGGGGGTAGATATACCGATGTACTGACACAGCGTATGAATTTTACAGAAACCTACCAGGCATATCTTGCAGAACGCAATGAAATACCAACGACCTTTTATACCATAGAACAATCAACCATAACAGAAGACCAGAATATATGATAGCAGGCATCATTCCCGCACGATATGCATCGTCACGTTTCCCCGGCAAACCATTGATAGACATTAAGGGTAAAACCATGATACAACGAGTGTATGACCAGGCAAGCCAAACACAATCGTTGGATATGGTAGTGGTAGCAACCGATGATGAGCGCATATACCAGCATGTAAAAAGCTGGGGTGGTAATGTTGTGATGACCGCCGAACATCACCCAAGCGGTACAGACCGTTGCTGGGATGCTTTGCAACAAATGGACGGTAAATACGATTATGTTATCAATATACAGGGTGATGAACCGTTTATCGATCCATCGCAGATAGATACGCTGGCTGAAGTATTAAAGGATGGAAGTACGGAACTGGCAACACTCATTATACCGGTAGATAACCATGAAGTGCTCTTTGACATGGGTGAAGTAAAAGTAACGCTGAATGAAAATATGGAAGCACTATACTTTAGCCGTATGGTGATACCCTATATAAAAGGTGTAGCGCAGGAAGAGTGGCACAAACATTTTAATTACTTCCGTCATGTAGGTATGTATGCCTATCGCGTAGATATACTGGAACAGGTAACACAACTGCCTGTATCATCGCTGGAAAAAGCAGAGTCGCTGGAACAGCTGCGCTGGCTGGAAAAAGGATTTAAGATAAAATGTGCCGTTACCAACTTTGATAGCCATTGTATAGATACGCCTGGAGATATTGAGAAGGTGCTACGATTAATGGGTATTTAAAAAGAGATAATGCTGCTGAACGTAAGTTTCGGAATTTTTGCATTTCTTCCCCAAGGGTGGGTTTTCATGCTTTCTATTATGTTGATAGAAAGCCTCCTGATGTCGCGCCTGTTAGTGCAAAAATGGTTTGACAGGCAAGCTTACAAAGCAGTTTTTGTATCGAATGTTGTTAGTGGTATTGTTGGCATTTTTGGTTCTATGTTGCTGAATGGTGGATGGTGGCTTGTTGTTTGGTTTCCGTGGGTGAGCCGTTACGAAGTTAAAACAAAGGCTGACTTTCAATGGTTAGCTGTTTATTACCTGTTCGCATTTTTATTATCAGTGCTTATAGAGTGGGTATTCAATAATTTTCTACTACGCCGCCATTATTCCAAAAGAAAGATATTCAGAGCTACGGTAATCGTAAATGTTGTTAGTTATTTAATCGGGTCATTTGTATTGTATGCCTACAGCTTTTATCGTTAAGGCAATAATTCCCAACCTATTTTTTTAAAGCGAGATACGGCGAACTGCTTTTCGTTTGTCAGGTCGGCAGCATCACCGTGCAGGATGGTGTTGTAATACCTGATGGCAGCGGGTTTGGCTGGCTGCCTGCCTGGTATAGACAAGAAATTGCTATGGCCACGGTCTACCAGCGTATTGAAGTTGACATAAATAACTTTCTTGCTGATATTTCTTACCGGTTTTTGCCCCAGCTGAATCTTTTTACTGGCCAGGTAAGCACCGCCTAAAGTGAAATCGTTGTTGTTATAGTTTACATAAATGCGTTTAGCAAAGGCTATCTTATTTATCCACTTTTTATGGCCCCGACGCGGTACACAAGGGGCATTCAGTACCAGGTTTTCTACCCATACTTTGTCATTTATAGGTGTCAGCATATGGTGTTTTACCAACTGCCTTATAACATGATTACCCATACTGTGATACAACATGGTAAGCTTGCCGGTTCCCATTTTCTTTTCCGTGCGCAGTTGCATTACGTTCTTAAACGCATCTGCAAAGTCGAGATAAGCTGTGCGGGCATTGCCTATGGCGAAGAAGTAATTGCCCAATTGCTTTTTGGTGGTGCTGATGCTGGGGTAGTCGAACAGGATAACATTTAGTTTGTATTGTCCGGCTACCGTTAACCCGCGTGCCAGGTCGGAAGTGAAGAGCTTGCCCATGCCTTCGGTATACAGCAACCAATCGTTATTAATATCCGGTATATATTTAAGTGCTTCCTCGGGGCTATTTACAGGTAACACATTCCACTTACCATTGCGGGTAAAGACGAAGAAGTAATGCAGTTTTTTACCATCGCGCTCTTCGCTCATATAGCGCAGGCTATCAGTGCTTGTTTTGCGATTGCTGATAACAATTAAGCAGGTATCGGTAGCAGATAACTTGTGTGCCGGCATTTTAGATATACGTGGCGCATGTATCCATGCAGCTTCGCTATTGAAATTGCCTATAGGGTTGGGTTGTGCCATAGAAACCAGCGGTAGCAGAAAAAAAGCCAGAAGAAATAAGTAGCGCATAACGTATCAACGAACTTAAGCATAAAACGGTTTATTTGCTCACCCGCTATGGGTTATAGGATTCTGCATAATTATCAATAATTTCAGCCCTCGCAAATTGTAATCCTTTTCATATTTATGAAGTATCAAAAATATCTTGCCATTGCAGGTACTTGTCTTCTGGCATTGCATGCGGATGCGCAGAAGAAACATTTCACGGTAGCCGAGGCTACCAATGGCATGGCCACCACGCTGGCACCCAAAGGGTTGAAACAAGCTAGCTGGGAGCCGGGTACCAATAAACTGTACTTTGCTGCGAATGATGCATGGGTGTCTATGAGTTTTCCATCAAAGAAAACAGATACCGTGCTGCGCCTGTCGGAAATGAATGCTGTAGCAGGCAATAAGCTGAAAGCCCTGCCTACTTTTAAATGGCTGGATAAAGGCTATGCCTATTACCGGGATGGCAACGAGCTGAAGAAAGGCACGAAAACAGCCGCAGGCTATATATGGGAGCAATGGACCACACTGCCCGACAATGCAGAGAATATGGTGGTGGATAAAAGCCTGAACATAGCCTATACCCGCGATAACAACCTGTACCTATATACAAAAGATAAAAGAACACTGACCGTTACTAACGATAGGGATAAGAATATTCTAAACGGCCAGGCAGTGCATCGCAATGAATTTGGTATAGAAGGTGGCATCTTTTTTTCACCACAGGGCAACTACCTGGCTTACTACCATATGGACCAGACGATGGTGAAGGATTACCCGGTTATCAACTGGCTGGAGATACCGGCTAAAAATACCAATGTAAAGTACCCTATGGCAGGCGGCACATCGCATGAAGTACAGGTGCGCGTTTTCAACCCTACTACCGGCAATACGGTGACCATACAAACAGAAGGCCCGAAAGACCAATACCTAACATCGGTAAGCTGGAGCCCCGATGAGCAGTATATATTTATAGCGGTACTGAACCGCGACCAGGACCATATGTGGCTGAATAAATACAGCGCAAAAACCGGTGCGTTTGTAAAAACATTGTTTGAAGAGAAGAGCGATAAGTATGTGGAGTCACAGCATGGCATTACCTTCCTGCCTAATAGCAATGATGAATTTTTGTGGTGGAGCCAGCGCGATGGCTATATGCACCTGTATCGCTACAATACCAATGGTCGCCTGCTGAACCAGGTGACAAAAGGCAAATGGATAGTGAACACGATAGTGGGCATGAATGAAGCGCAGCAGCAAGTGCTGATAGAAACAACTAAGGAATCGCCTATGGAAAAGCATAGCTATGCCGTGAACTGGAACACAGGAAAACTGAAACGCATAGATAGCGAGGCCGGATGGCATACAGCAGTGCCTAATGAAAGCGGCGAGTATGTATATGATGTGTTTAGTGCCGGTGGAATAGTTGAAAACCCTGCTAAGCATGTAGTCATAAACGGCAAGTTGACTAAAATCAATCCAGATATAGCAGTACCACCAGTTGTGAAACGTAGCCAGGTAGTAGCTGTGAATTCTAATTATACTCACGTATTGGTAGAATCGCCGAACACACTGGCTGATTATGACCGCCCGGAAATAAGAAACATTACGCTGACAGCCAATGACGGTACGCCATTATATGGCAAGCTGGTACTACCTGTAAACTTTGATGCCAAGAAGAAATATCCAACCATCGTGTACCTGTATAATGGGCCGCATGTGCAGCTAATAAAAAACACTTTCCCTGAAAGCGGCAACCTGTGGTATGAATATATGGCGCAGCGCGGTTATGTAGTTTTCTGTATGGATGGGCGTGGCAGCAGCAACCGAGGCTATAAGTTTGAAAGCGCCACATTTGGCCAACTGGGCACGGTAGAAATGGAAGACCAGATGAAGGGTGTGAGCTACCTACAGTCGTTGTCATTTGTAGATAGTAAACGTATGGGCATACATGGCTGGAGTTTTGGTGGTTTTATGACCACATCATTCATGCTGTGCAAGCCCGATGTATTTAAAGTAGGTGTGGCCGGCGGGCCTGTTATGGACTGGAAGATGTATGAAGTAATGTACACCGAACGCTACATGAATACGCCGGAACAAAACCCTAAAGGCTATGAAGATGCGAACCTGCTGAGCAAAGCGAAAAACCTGAAAGGAAAACTACTGCTGATACACGGCACAGATGATGCTACCGTGGTATGGCAGCATTCTATCGACTTCCTGAAGAAAACGGTAGATGATAATATACAGGTAGACTACTTTGTATATCCCGGATATGAACATAATGTGCGCGGTAAAGACCGTGTACACCTGATGCAAAAAATAAGTGACTATTTCGATTTGCATCTGAAACCATAAATGATAAAGCCCCGCAATGCGGGGCTTTATCATTCGTTACATCCCATAATTCTTCTTCAATTTCCGCATCAACAGCCTTACACCTTGCGGAACATTAGTATCATCAAATGCATTGGTAAATATGATATAGGCAAGATGCCTCTTTCTGTCTATGTGGGTAATGGTATAGGAGGTAGTAGCCGTACCCGCATGCGTCGACAGGCTTTCGGTGCCTTCAAAAATATTATACCAACCCAAGGAGTACTCTGTAAATCCTGTATGGATGAACGAATAGGTAGCTGCTTTCAGATAATTATTCTGTCCGTTGAGGCCCGCCATATTCATTTGTATATACCTGATATAGTCCTTCATACAGATATTGATATTGCTTGAAGGTTCAGTATAGTCGATGCTGAAATCTGTGTTTGAAGGGATGGGCACAAAGTAACCGTTTTCAAAAGAATGTCCCCATGTGTCTTTGAGCTTTTGGTTCTCTGGCCAGGAAAAACCAATATTAAGATGCAGGTCTTTGTTGAATATATCATTTGCTACCTGTTCCCATGTTTTGCCCGTAACTTTTTCCAGCATCAAAGCTGCCAGTGTATATCCCGCATTTGAGTACACAAACGGACGGGTACTGTCGGGTAGTACAGGTGGTTGTGTTAACACCCATTTACCGAATGCTTTTCTTTTTTCAACCTTGTTGCCTTTGAAAGTGGGTATTACAGGATCGTTAAAACCCTGAAACGGTTGTATGCCTGCACGATGCGAAAGCAGATCTTGCAGCGTAGTATTTTTGTATATGGGTTTTGATGCCTTTTCCCATTCGGTGAATACATCAAACAATTTGGTGTTCCATTTCAGTTTGCCGCGTTCTACATATTTGGCAATCATAAACGCTGTCATGGCTTTGGTATTAGAGCCAATGTGGAAACGATCGTTGACTGTTGCTGTATCTGTGAGATTGATGGAATGCCGCCCTGTAGCTGCTACTTCAAATACACTGTCAGTAGTAATCACAGCGTAGCATATTTCAGGAATATAAAAAGCCTGTTTAACAGAGTCGGCAAATCGTAGTGTTTGCTGACCGTAGCATGTAGCAGATATGAAAAGTGAGAGGGCTAAGAGACGGATACTAAGCACGAGCTGTTTGCTTCTTTCTCATGACTAAAGACAATATCATAAACCCGAAGCCGGAACCCAATATCAGTCCGCTTGTCATATCAGATGCAATAGCCTGATGGTTTAATATAAGTGCAGTTGTAGAAAGAGATACGCCGACAGTATGTAGCGCAACTATTTGTTTGTTTTTAATATTCATAGGTGTTAAAATTACTATGCTAAATGTAGGCAGTATTTTATTTGCAGCCAAAAGATTGCGTATGTGTTAAAATAAAGCCCCGCATTGCGGTGCTTTATTTATGTAAAGTGTTTGTAGAATCATAATTCAACATTCTTAATTCCTAATACATGCCTAATTTCA
>JANLJF010000061.1 GCA_029255605.1 Azovibrio restrictus | reverse complement strand
AGCTCCGGTATCGCCGCACCTAGCATCATAAAGGCACATAAGCCTGTAAATAACCTATAAAGAATGCGTGTCTTTTTCATAGTACATCTGTTTTAAAACGTAAAGAATAGTGTGTTTTTACAGTTGTAAAATTAGAGCAGCATGTATACATACACACTGTGCGAATACGACAAATAAAAGGGTGTGTTGCGTACCTTTTGCCTATCTGCGGCTTACACGCCATTTACATTCCAGCATAATACCCTGCAGGTTATAGTCCGCCCACTGCCGGCCATTCTCAGTTTGCACAGAGCCTATCATTGCATTTAACGGTAGTATATAGCGTGCCCCTATAGAAGCCCGTTTTGCTATCAGTATATTGGCATAGGCATCGGTTTGAAGCCAGCCTGCGTTTTCCATATATCTCTTAGATGCCGTTACCTGCGGGCCGGCTTGCACACCTACCCTTATCCTACTGCTGCCAGCAGGCAATGTATAGCCTGCACCCAAACGGCCGCCCAGGCTCAATATATTACCACCATCGCCCCAGAACCCTTGCAGGTTAGCCCCAATCATAAAGTGCAGCCCACGTTCTTTCCTATCAAATATCCCTTCTATCATCAGCATGCCAACTGTACCCGGTTCAGGATATTTCTCCCTGCCACTGGATGGCTGCCTGTTGAAGGGGATATATATGCCGTATGCTACTCCCGCTTCTGCCTTAGGGTTATTCTTTTTGCGTGCTATAACTACACTGTCGCGCTGCGCAGGTCGTTTTCCCGCACTGCCCGCAATGTCAAATTTCACATCCAGAGAAAGAGCCGTGCCTTTGTATTGATTGCGTGTTTCCGAAGTGAATACTGCCAACGGCCTTATAGTACGTACAGATAAAGTAGTATGATTTAAAGTGTACCCGGCATATGCTTCTGCAAGCCCGCCCACAGCGCCGCTTGCGTCATCAGCCCCCGGAAACATGGAAACCGAAGGCCCTATAGCTACACCAAAACGCAAGCTGTTACCCACCGTATGTGATCGGTAATGGAGCCCTACGGGCACAGCTATCATTGGCCATACATGATTTATCTTATCCCTATTCCTTGTGTCCTTTTCTTTAAAGATGAACATATTGGCCCGCACACCAACAGAAAGAAATAAGTGCCTTGGTTTGCGATTGAAGTTATGGTCGAACAGGAGATAACCTACACCGCCACGATAAGCGCTATAGTTGGCATTCCTGGCCATAGAAGTAACCGGCTGAAAAAAGCCACCGCCGAATCCTAATTCATTACGCTGAGCATAAGCAGCAATGGTAGTTGATAACAGTATAAAGCATAAAAAAGTACGCATAGCAAAGCGGGTGTGTGTTATTTAAATATAACACATTTACCACGTGCGTAGTATGCAAATACTTGAATTTTACAGCACCCTGAAAAATGCCATGCAGGTAGTGCCAAACACCACCAGCAACCATGCTACCATAAAAAATATCGCCAGTATACTTACCACCTTGTTCATCTTATAGAATTGGTTTTAATGAGCATGTTGCCCCGGTTTGTGTGTGTTAATCATATGATGTGCCTTATAATGCAGGTATTGCCATACGCCCACCGCTGCCGAACACAGCATGGATAGCAATGCTACTATTACCGAATCAGTCGCCAGCACACGGCTGGTAAATTGTGCGCTTACACTGATGGCAAAACAGGCCCATGCTATCACCAGCGGATATACCCAATCTTTAAAATACAGGCTGATGACAAGCCCCAGCCCCCCGGCTGAAAATACCATCACCACTGCCCACTGCAGGGGGGTTAGGCTGCCACCATTCCACCCCATCCAGGTGAGCCATGTGGCCGCATTGGCTATATTGGCCACCGATAGCCAGCCCATATACAGGCTAAATGGCACTGATAGCCAGTACATGCATATTTCCTGCATAATGCAGGTGCGCACGGTAGCATACAATATGATGGAACACACCAGCATAGCCGCTATGATGACGGTGCCAAGTGTCAGCAGTTCATTTGTAAAAGCAATTTGCCAGGCCATACCCAGCAGGTTGGTAACTATAAATGGTACAGCCAGCCTGTCGTACACCGTACGGCGGCGCTGTGCAGGCAGCAATTGGTAAATGGCATATACCAGGAAAGACAGGTAGATAAGCCCCCAGATGGAAAAGGCATAGCCTGCGGGCATGAAGTAGGTATCATATTTCATAGATACATCGGCAATGCTGCGGGGCGTAATACCGGTAGCATTGGCTATATAAGCAAAGACGGGGTTTACGATAGCTATCACCAGTACCCACCATCTCAAAGCCATGTTATCTGTATGCGGTTTCATAAATTACCTGTATTTATCGGTCGTCTGCACAGTAGGTAGTAAAAAGTCGTGCCAGCCGTTTTTATCCTGCGGTAATAAAAAAATGATATGCTGTGGCATAAGTTTTTAACACGTGTTCCATATCTCCATTTACACAAAAAAAAATTAAACGATACGCTTTATGAAAACCGCAAAAAAAGCTGCTGCTAAAAAAAGCAAGACACCTGCTAAGAAATCAGCTCCGAGAAAAGCTGCCACCGCTACCAAGCGCGCCATGCCTAAGAAAGCTGCACCTAAAAAAGCGGCTGCCAAAAAAGCCGCACCTAAAAAAAGCGCATCGCGCATGCAATCTATGGATGACCAAAGCATGCTGCGGGAGTTTTTTATAGATAGCCTGAAGGATATTTACTGGGCCGAAAAACACCTGACCAAAGCACTGCCTAAAATGCAAAGGGCTGCAACATCTGAAGAACTGAAAACCGCCTTTGAAGAACACCTGGCACAAACAGAAGAACAAATACAGCGCCTGGAACAGGTATTTGAAATAATGGGCGAACCTGCTAAAGCCAAGAAATGTGATGCGATGGAAGGCCTTACCAAAGAGGCACAAAGCATTATAGAAGAAACGGAAAAAGGTACGGCCACCCGCGATGTAGCGCTGATAATGGCGGCACAAAAGGTAGAACACTACGAAATAGCCACCTATGGCGGCCTTGCGCAACTGGCCGCCACACTGGGCCTGGAAGATGCTAAGGAACTGCTGGGCATGACCCTGCAGGAAGAAAAAGATACCGATGAAAACCTGACCGCAATAGCCGAGAACGACATCAATATACAAGCGGCAGAAGAGGATGAAGATGAGGAAGACGAAGAGGAAGAGGAAGATGATGAAGATATGGAAGACGACGAAGACAGCGATGATGAAGACGAAGAGGAAGATGACGATATGTAGTACACTATCACTTCTATATACGCAAAGCCGCAGCGAGAACTGCGGCTTTTTATTTTATTCGTAACATCCGGTGATACAAAAGATGAGGCCCTCTAATACTGCACACTATTCATCATCATCTTCTGAGGCATTACCGCCGCCACCTGCACCTTCCTTATGCAGTTTAAACTTTAGTATATCGGTGCTGATAAGCGTGCCTATCACATAATTAAAACCTTTCAGTTCTCCATTGGTTATATTATCCGTATTATTCAGCACCTGTTTCATGTTGGCAAACAGCGATACATGTGTTATATCCAATACCGCATTCACACCTATTGTATGGAAGGTAGGCGGCAGGTTGGTTTCACCTAACATATTATTGTAGTTGCCGAAAAATTTAGGATCGGTACTGATGATATTGTAGTAAGGATTGATACTGAAACCGAATGCTTTAATATCATCGCCCACCTTCACCTTGTAAGATTTGCCCAGCTTAAAGCCCGCAATGGCACTGGTAGTGCGAAAGCTGTTGGATATGGAATCATTGCCCACTTTATAACGGTTGAGCGAAAACTCAGCAAATGGGATAAAGAAAAAGTCATTGCCTATTTTGCTGACATATTCAAAACCTATTGTAAAATCGCGGCGGGCAATATCGGGGAACAGGAATGTTTTTACCAGCGAAGCAGTATCTGCAGTGCTACCCGTGCGGGTGTTAAACATCAGGTAGGTATTGGTACGGGGCGATGTTTTGAATATCACACCTACAGACAGGTTACCACCTGCTGCAGATATATTTTCAAGATTGGAAAGCCCGCCCATACCGGTTAGCTGCACATCTGGGTCATCTGTACGCCCCTCATCTGCTTTAAAGATCTTTTGATACTGCTGCCTTCCTCTGTCTATTATTTTTTTTGATACCAGCCTGCTGGAAAGGGGTATCAGTTGCTGAGCATCGGCCGTAGTAGCCATCATGGCAATAGCTGCCGTAAGTGTAATGAGCTTTTTCATAGTTATCCTATTTATGTAAGCTCACAAAATACTGCTGAACAATGAATTATACACCGTGAAAAACACCGGTATTTCCAAAAAAAATATCAGGTGGCCATCTGCATCTGAAAGGCCGTTTGGATAAAATTGACCAATGCACGAAAGCTGGTAGGCTTGGTTACAAACTGCTCTGCCCCCAACTGGTGAAATTGTTTAACTGTATCAGGATTGGACGATGTGCTCAGAACAAATACGGGTATCTGCCTGTAGTCTGGCCTGTTTTTAAGGCTGGCTACCAGCTCAAAGCCATTCATCATCGGCATGTTTATATCGGTCAATATGGCATGGGGCTGCAAACCGCTTTCCAGCAGTTTCAGACATTCTATACCATTGTTGCAGGTAAGGCAATCAAACAGATCGCCCGCTTCGCGCAGCGCCATTAAAAAAATATCGCGGTCTTCCCTGTCATCATCCACTAATAGCACTTGCTTTCTCATTTTCATTGGTTTTTAGCTTTTACGAAAAAGGTTCTTACACCACATTCATTTGGTAGCACCTCTCGTGGTAAGCTGTTTTGCTATTATTGCTAATAACATAGAAGCATACATGCCATCATTATTAAAATCTTAACGGGTTTGTTTTGTTGTTGTTTGTTTTGTTGCACATGCCCTGAAGGCCTATTCAATACGCAACCAAAATTGCTGTGTAACATTATCCCTGTATCAGGGCGTTGATGGCATTAAATAATGCAAAAGCGAGGTTTTACATCGGCAGCAATTTTCGCCCCTTTTGGCTTCCTGCCGTTCTATCAAGTCTTAAAGTGCGGAAGTGATAAAAGCGTCTTAGTTCCCCTGTTTTCGAATTGTTTAAAATATAGCCACTTATACTTTAGTAAAGATAGACAAATTAAAGTTCATAACCCAAGGTATGTATATCGTTAACAATAACATATTCATCCCACAGTCGTTAAGTGCTTGTTAAGCAGTTATAAACGCCCTGTTAAGAAAGCGTAAATAATTGCCCTGCATAAAACAGCACAGCATCTTTGCACTATCAAACGAACAAACGCAAACAAAACAAACAAAGCAAAAATGAAAAAATTACTCACCATCACAGTAGCCATCCTGGGTAGCACATTAGCTGCCACTGCGCAAAACACTAGCAGTACCGCCACCCAAACTACTAACCTGAACCTGAACAATGCTATAGAAATGACTTTTCTGAACAGCAACAGCGCTACCGGCAATGCCGTAAACCTGGACTTCAGTACCGTGAACGATTACGCAAATGGTGTCACATCTGCCGCACAGGATATCCGTGTACGTTCCAACAAACGCTTTAGCGTATCTGTTAAGACCAATACTTCAACTTTTACCTATACAGGTAGCACCACACCTGCACCTACAATGCCCGTATGGGGCACGCTGGGCCTTATGGTCAACACCAATAACACTGGCGGTACTATTGCATGGCCTTTCAGCGATGACTATTACCTGAGCTTTACCACCAGCGCCTGGACATTGATAAGCAATGGCACCAACGGCGGTAACCAAACCTTTTCTGTGAAATACAAGGCTGCCCCGGGCTTCACTTATCCCGCCGGCACCTATACGGTAGATGTAGTCTATACAGCTACACAGCAATAAGTCTCTGTTTCCATCCCTTATATGTAATCCTCTAAGCCTTGCTTCTGCAGGGCTTTTTATTTAAACTGAAAATCTATCCCATACACCAAAGCCCCGCCATTGCAGGGTCGCGTGATACAGTAAAAAATACAATACTGAGCGTAGTTACGCCTTACCGTTTTTAGAAAGATAAGCTTCGATGGCATCGCGGTCATTGCCCACAGCTTCTATTGCTTGTTTCACTACTTCCGCCGATACGTGGTGTTTCTGCGCCAGGTAGTTCACTTCATATGGCTCATCACCGGCTACGCGTTGCCTGTCCTGCTGTCCTTTCAAATTTTTATCGTCTGCCATTGTAGTAAGTTTTATTTCTGTAGAAGAGATAAAAACTATACCACACAAAAAAACACAGCAGGCTTATTCAGCCTGCTGCTAACCTATAAACTAATACATGAAAAAATGATAGAGCGTCAGGGCCTGTAAAAGTAAAGTGCTTTATACATATAAAATACTCGTGAAAACACCGGTATAAAAAAAATACTATTCACGATGCACCTTGTGTGCCACCACAAATAGTATTTTATGAAGTTTAAACCTAAAAGGGAAAGGGGCTACTTCAATTAGCGTTGTTCATCGCTTTGACGGCCCGGAGAAGACATGCCACGGTCATTTTCACGCTGAGGTGTAGTTGGCGAGTTCAGGTCTTCTCTTTCGCGGTTTACTTCGTTTTGCTCACGTTCTGTTTCATAACCACGGGCACCGCCGCCGCTTTGTGTTTCCATGGGTTCGTTCGTAGTGCGTTGGTCTTCATTGCGGCCTGCAGTACGTTGTTGATTCTGGTTCAGGTCGCGGTTACTTTCATTTTGTTGATTGCGATCCTGGTTCTGATTTTGATTTCTTTCGTTTGCCATAACATTAAGTTTTTAGTACCAACATAGTATGAAAAAGCATGCCAGCAAAGCGTTTCAGCACAACTGCCTATTGCTGAGCACATAAGCGCCACCCCTATTTTTTCACCCCGAAAACGATGCGCTGCAAGTGGGGAAAGATGCTCTTAAAATGTGGAAGAGAAAGATATTTGCCCCATTTTGTTGCAGTGGCAGGCATACATATAAAAGAAGAAAGCTACGCCCGAAAGCGTAGCCAATTTGTAGAATAAAGAGAGGAATATATATAAGAGGAATAAAAAAGAGGCTTGTTAGTAATCCATATTTTCGGAGCTATACATTACCTCTCCGTATAAGGCCCAGTAGCAATGATACAATGGCCAATACCAGTAAGATATGAATCAGTCCGCCTGCGCTGTATGCAGTTATACCCAGTATCCATCCTATTATCAGGATTACAGCGATGATATATAGTATGCTTCTCATAACGAATAAGTTTTTGTTCTGCTAACTAGTAAAAAAACACCGTGCCAACCCCCGGGCATTATCACAATAAATTTGTCATCCACCTACTACATCGCCGCCGTTTATGTGCAGCACCTGCCCTGTCATATAGCTGCTGTCATCGCATGCCAGGTACACATAGGCAGGCGCTACTTCGCGCGGCAGGCCGGCACGCCCCATAGGCGTATCCTTGCCAAACTTGGCCAGGTGTTCCGCATCAAATGATGCAACTACCAGTGGTGTCCATATAGGGCCCGGCGCTATGGCATTCACGCGTATGCCTTTAGCAGCAAGGTTTTTACCCAGCGACCGGGTAAACGATACCATAGCCCCTTTCGATGCCGAATAATCCAGCAGGTGCTCACTTCCCCTATATGCCGTTACAGATGTGGTGTTGATGACACACCCACCATGTGCCATTATTTCCACAGCCGCCTGTGTGATGTAAAACATCGAGAACACATTTACATCAAAAGTTCGTAGTAATTGTTTTTTTGAAATACCGCTTATTTCTTCATCATCCTCATGTGTGCCTGCATTGTTTACCAATATGTGCAATGCACCCAGCTTGCTTTGGGTATCTTTTACCACTTTTTTGCAAAAGGCTTCGCTGCTTACATCACCTTTCATCAACAGGCATTTGCGGCCTTCTGCTTCCACCAGGCCCTGCGTTTCTTTCGCATCCTCATCGCTTTCCAGGTACACGATGGCCACATCGGCACCTTCCCGCGCAAAGTGCACGGCTACCGCCCTGCCTATGCCACTATCGCCCCCAGTAATGATGGCCGCCTTATCCTGTAGCTTGCCGCTACCCACATAGCCATCGCGTATGGGTGCTTCCTGCAGCAGCTTTTCATACTTGGCTTTGCTTTTGTCGTTTTGCTGTTTCAGTTTCTTATCCATAATATCATGATTTTTATAAATGACATACCTACATAAAAAAGAAGAGCCGGTACTAAACTTCCCGGCTCTTCATCATCAAAAGGGGCATGGTCAATCCCCTTCGAGACCTGCTTTCTACAGTTTAGACTGTAATTCCTTTGCAGCATTATAATGCTCGCGCAGTGCAGGCAGTTCCTTATCTATCCATGCCTTCAGTTCCGGGTCAGTTGCTTTCTCTTGCCCGCGCTCAAATTTTTTAATGGCTTTCTCGTGCGCATCTACCACTTTATCGGCCCAGCGCTTATCCCAGTCTGTGCCTGCATTATCGTTGGCCAGTGCATCTTTGTTCTCATCATCATCTGCATCCAGCTTATAGCTTTTGGCAGTAGCCAGTGCCTGCAGTTCTTTACCCATGCTGTTGTGATACGCTTCCATTTTCTTTGCGGCAGCTTTCACTTCTTTATGGGTGCCTTTCTGCTGGCCCAAGGCTAAAAGGTGCAGTTCTTCGCTGTTCATTTCAGCTACATCCTGCACAAAATTCTCATCGCGATACTCATCTATATCTGCCCTTGCTTCATCTACTTTGTTCTCTACTTTAGCCATGGCCGTGTCGGCTTCATTCTCCATATGGTCTTGCGTTCCCTCACTGCACGATGTTGTAAACAGTGCAGCCATCAATACACCGGCGCCTGCTATTGCTTTGATTGTTTTCTTCATTTGTTGGTAGTTTAGTGGTTATTAAATATCCGTTAAAGTGATTTATGCGAATCGCGCTGTGCCTTCACCATATCATGCGCTTTTTTCAGTGCCTGCTGTTGTTCATTTACCAGGTTCACAGCTTCGGGTGTCAGCTCGCCGCTCATTTCCAGTGCTGTTTTATAAGCTTTCTGTGCGGCATCCTCGCCAAACTCGCAGGCGGCTATTACCGCTTTACGGTCGCCCCCTGTAAAGGTGGCTTTCACATCCATCCAGGCGCGGTATATCTTACCACTCATGGTAGTACCCGTAGCCACATCTCCACCCAATGATGAAATGAGGGACGACAGCTCTTGCTTATACTTTTCGCTGTCTTCTATAAAATGGCGGAATTCCGCTTTCAGGTCAATATCAAGGTCGTGCAGCTCGTTAATGGCACGGTTATACCCTTCTATCCGGTCGTTATTAATCTTTACCAGGTCGTTCAGCACTTCGGCTGTTGTTTCTACTTGTGACATAGCTCGTTGGTTTTAGTATCACCTTTATTTTTAAAAAACTATGCCAGAGCTTATTGCAGCATTGTTAAGTTAAAAACCGCTTATTATATTTAACCACAAACCAATCTATATGAAGCGCTTAGTACTTTTTACCCTGATTGTCGCCCTGTTTCTGAATGCCTGCAAAAAAGAGGAACCCAAAGTGGTGGGTTATGACATCAAAAATCTTTCATCAAAACGGGTACAGGCTACCATCTATAGCTCCGAAGAAGATTATATAAACCAGATAAATCCGCTATGGCAAGGCAGCGTGGAGGCCGGTAAAACCACAACCATTCCCGAGAGCACACTGGAAGAAGGTTACAGATACCAAATTGACTGGTACTCTGATGACCAAACATATAGCAACTGGATAGCTGGCGAACAGTGGTTAAACAATGAGATGCACTTTACCCCTAGTAAGAATAGTGCTTATATCATCCCGGAGCTTGGCCCTACCAAAAGAGCTGCCGAATGCAATATCAGGGGCACTTTATTAGACAACAATAACCCAACTACCTGGAAAGCTGTAGACGCCTATTCCATCAGCATGTATGCCGAACCAAAAAGAGTATGGAATGCTTTAACCGATTGGCAGAAGAAAATATACATTACATTTTCATTCAACAAAGCAGCATTTAAAAGCTATAAACCCACCGGAGAAGAACATATCTATACCATGAAGACATTAGACTTTGAAATGGAAAGGAGCAATAATAACGGGGTGTTTACTGTATCATTGGAAAGACCCAATCAATATTACGTCTCTAATACCACTACTATATCACATCCGGGAAATTCGGCAACCATTGATACCTATCAGAAGTACCAACCGGCTAAGGATACGATATTCCTGATTGCAGGAGATGCAGGTTACCTTATGGTGCGCGAATAAACTACTTGCTGAAATAATCAATGATGTAGCTGGTATCCCCTATACTATTCATCTGCACTTTATCCTGACGGTATAACTGTGCCTTTTTCTGTTGAATATCGTATACTGCGCTTCCTCTATTTATACCTGTGGAACCAGGTTCATAATTACGAAGTACCAGCATTTGGGCATTGGTTACTCTTGTGCGGCATTCTATATCTATTTCAGCTATATGCCTGTTGTTCTTTTCCCTGGGCAGAATAACAGCGAAAGAATCTGCAGACAGTTTGAGCACAAACGAAGTATCTGCTATGCGTATGGTATCCATTGCCGGTATCAGGTCTGTACCCGTACCTTGAAGATAATATTGGCGGGTATATACTTTGGTCCAGTCTTTAAATGCCAACAAGCGTTCAACACCGGGCATCAGGCGCAGCTCTTTTTTTGTTTCCACACCATTTACCTGTAACCGCACTATAAAAACAGAGTCCCAACACGGGCAATCGTATGAATACGTAGGGCTTTCCTCTTGCGATACATCATAATTTCCAAAATACCAGGTATGCTTGGTACCTGCCGGTGCATCACTCTTAAACGTAATAGGCGAATACACGTAATTGCCTCCCGTCCATGTAAAGTCAGCACCGGGGCCGGTCTTCTTATCGTCATTGCCATTCTTCTTTTCTTCTTTTTTACAGCTTATGACCATAGTAGCTGCCAGCAATAGTAACAGAGGTAGGTTGCGTATCATTAGGTATCCCGATTTTGAATTCCAAAATAGCGATCGGTTTTTTCAAAAACAAATCCCGCCCTATGAGAGTAGCGGGACCTGTGCAGGATGGGGTTTTCGGCGTTGTGTTCACATATCTTATAGTATCACAAGGCTTACGCTTTGCTGGCTGTTGGCACTTTTAATATTCACTTTATATTTACCCTGCTGCAGCTTGTTCAGCGGTATGGCATTGTCATTGCCTTTCACAGTTTTGCGGCACACGGTTTTCCCATCTTTGGTAGTTATCACTACATCCAGCTGGCCGGTAGCCTGCACGGGCTGTATCACCAGTTTATTATCGGGCGTGGTGCTCACATTGCTGATGGTAGTGAACACAGCAGGTGCTGCTTTAGATGTAAAAGCGGAGGTTAACAATACCATTACGGTAACGATAGCGATTTTTAAACTTTTCATATAATTGGTTTTTTGTTGGTTTAATGATGATGGCGCAAGGTCTTTTGCAATGCGCTTACCTATGTTAGTCGCACAGGCAGCAAAAAGGTTACAGTTTTTTTACAAAAAATTTTTCTTTAGAACTTCTTTAACAATTTACCTTTAGTTCAACCTAACCCCATTTACATATGCTACGCTATATCCTACCCTTCCTCTTATTCCCCGCACTCGTTACGGCACGCACAGGCATCTGCATCAATGCAGGCGCTGCTTTCGGCACGGCTGGCGGTGCTGCCATCAACCTGAAAGCCTCTTATACTGTTACAGCTTTTGAAGCGGGTATTACATGGGCAGAAGGCAATTATGCCTACAAGGAATTATTTTTCAATTACCATACCCGGCAAGGCACGGGCAATCATTTTTATGCAGGCCTTAATGCTGGCATCGATGAATTGACAAGCAGGAAGTATGGCGGCGGCGATGGTTACCATGCAGGTATGCAACTGGGCTATTCGCACCGGTTGGGGAAACATGTGCGCCTGCTGGTAGAGGCCAGCCCCCGTTATATAAGTGCCAACCTTGTAAAATACAGTGATGACCGATACAATATGGTAGGCCGGAAACCGTGGACCACCGAGCGGACCGTGAGCGAAATAGGTATGCCTGTAACAGCAGGCATTACTTTTTATATAGGCAGGGAAAAATCAAAACAGAAATAATATAGTATTTCCTAAAAAAATAAGCCCCGGACGAAACCGGAGCCTGTATAAGGGGAAACTAAAAAAACTGTTTATGGCCATCCTGCTTCCATCCTTCATTTAACCGATGTAAAAATAGAATGCTGCTGACCCTCCGAAAAATCGATGGTGTGTATGCTCCGTTTTTTGTGGTGAATTTTAAAATGAGGCCGGAATGGTATATAAAAGTGAACCCCGGCGCATGCCAGGGTTTATAGTAATGCGATTGCCGCCACATTACCACTTATGAACTGATCGCAAATTACCATTACGCCTAAGGGGTTTAAAAATAATAGGTAGGTATGCCTTTATTTATGTGGTGAATGAGCAATTCTTTTCAGAAGCCCTAACTTTATCTATCCACTTCACTCAACTTGCAACCATCATGAACCGTTTAGAAAGTTACACAGCACAACTGCGGGATGCCATCCACGGCGACCTTTGGATAGATGAAACCTTTGCCAAAAAACTGGAGCCACTAAGCGCCCATGCCGCATTTATACAGCCTGTAGATGGCATACACAGCGTGGCGCAATTGGTATCGCACCTGTACCAGTGGCAGGTATCTGTATTCAATATACTACAGGGCCTGCCGCGCACCATATCTGCCGAAGACAGCACGCTGGACTGGATAGCTAATGAAACCCTGAGCCTGCAGGGGTGGGATGCCCTGAAAGCTGCTTTTTACAATGGCCGCGAAGAACTGCTAGAATACCTGCGCGCCCAGGACGATAGCTTCCTGCTGCAAACCAGCCCCACCGGCGTGCATACCAATGAGTATTATATACTGGGCCTCATACACCACGATATGTACCACATGGGGCAGATAGGGCTGGTAATACGGCTGATGAAATAGTTAATTTAGCATCCTTCACAAAAACCCGTTATTTTCTCGGTTGTTTGCTATCAGGCGTGCGCGTATCTTTATGTTATCACCATTTAAATACTATGACCATGAAAACAATTTTTCTCATTTGCCTGCTGGCCGTAGCCGGCATCGCCGCAAAGGCGCAAAATGTTATCAACAACACCACGCAGGTAGTACGCATCTACCAGGTATGTTATGACCCCATTGCATGTTCACAGGTATCTATTGGCAATCATGTAACCCTATGGCCGGGTGGCAGTGCTCCCTTGCCCACACCTGTTACACCATGCGGCGTGGGCGAAGAAACCGGCTACTGGATACTCTTCCAGGGCAGTTGCGGCGTTACCAATATCGGTTCATTTACCGGCACCACCTGTGGTAATTATCCGGCCAGCACCAGTGTTACCAATGCCGGCTGCTTTTCACCGGCCACCGTACCCATCATTTACGACCCTATAACGGGCGACCTCTTGATAAATTAATGGCACATAGGCAATTTCAAAACAAGACACGCACCCACCCACACCGGTGGGTGTTGTTTTACCCGTTTTTTAATAACAATTTTATGCCGTTTCTTTTGTTCTTACAGAATCCGGGTATATATTAGCAATATACCTTCCCTCTCTAGTTAGCGCTTTTTATATGTATGCGGCACGTTTTTGATTTACGTGTCAATTAATTGTTGATTTAACCATATTGTGTTTTGACTGCTGATGTACTCATACTTGTCCTGCTGGCATTAGCTGCGCTTGTACCCCTTATTATAGCTACATTCCTAATAGCAAGGGGCATGAAGCGCAATAAAAACTGGATGATCGTAACAGGTTTCCTGCTGCTGATACTTTTTATCGTATGGCTATTGTTTCTTTAAGGGCGGCAACCCTCACGTTTTTCGCCTGTTTCCGCAATAATGATTAATATCATTATTTTAATTCCAGCATAAATGTAGATTTGATGACTATGGAATATATAAGGGTGAAGAGCCTGCATGGTACTACCATTCCCATTGCCGTGAAAAACATTGCCGCCATAGGCCCCGATGGGTCAATAGGCGCACCCCACTCCGTTATTACCCTAAAGGACCAAACCACTGTAACATGCGCGCATACCACCCATGCCCTATACGAAGCCGTAAAGCAGCTGAACGAGATGGAAGCAAGCGTAAAGGACAGATAGCAGATTATTAAAGTGCTTATTTATTATACCCTCGAATAAAAAAACGCCCGCTTTTCAGCGGGTGTTTTTGCGTTTAGCTTTCCTCGTCAAAGTATATTTTATAATAGTGCTTACCTACGGCTTCATCATAGCCTTTTTCTATCAGCTCGGTATTGCCGTGTATGTACACGTGGAAATTCTTATCCAGCTTCAGTACGCTTTTGAAAACACGTGCCTGCTTCTTTACCGCCTGCGATGATATATCGAAGCGTTCATCCAGTTCCAGCCCGTTATCCTGCGCGTAGTTTTGCTTATAGCTTTGGAAAGATTGTATCACATCTTTATCCGCAAACACCTCGTTCAGAAATACATCTTCGTCAAACTGTTCATTGTTCTTAAAAAAATCTACCGAGCGGGTCAGGAAGTTTATCTTGTCCGTACGGCTTAGTTCGTACTCCTGCTCCAGTTGTTCCGTCACAAAGTTTTTGCACACATCCAGGTAGCCTTTGGTCAGGTGATACTCATCGCTCAGCGGTTTCAGGTTCAGGAAGGTTTCTTTCCAGTATTGTGCCTCGTTGCCACGGTTGGCCCTGTCTACTATGGCCACTTTATAGCCATTCTCTTTATCGGTGTTGAATATGAGGCAGCCTTTGTCCAGGTGGTTTACATTGGTGCCTTGCTCGTGACTGATGCTGTAGTGCTTATCATCGGCCACCAGCTTCAGGAAGTCGTCTTTCGTTTCCGATTTGAAAATGCCTATCGCATCCATCAGTTCGCCCTGCAGCTCTATATTGCTGAAGTAGGCAATATACAGGTCGCCGCTATTGATGTTGGGGTGCAGCGCGGTCTCGTACAGGTGGTTGGCTATGTGCTTGCTCTCTGCATGGTGTGTGCCGCGGCTTTCAAATATCTTCGATACATAGTTATACACCGGGTTCAGCGCCACATCATCATTGGTAAAAGTGAAGCAATATAGCTCCGGGTTCTTAAAATGCGCTACAAAGTAGGTCAGCAATACCTCGCGCAGGCGGCGGTCGGTAATATCCAGTGGCTTGTCGGATGTATGCAGGTTGCCCCCTTCGGTTTTATTACCTACATAATGGGCCGATACCTTTTCTATATTACAGTCGGTGTACGCTATCATTTCAGGGCGCAAGATAGGCTAACTGGCCGATAGGTCTATTGACAATATGTATTATAGGTTTTTGTCAGTTCATCATAAAAGGGTTCATCTTTCCCATTCTCATATGCGAACTCAATATCCTTACATGCCTTTTTTATTTTCTTTCTATGCCAATTCCCAATACCCCGGTTTGTTCTTGCTAAAACGTTATTCTTATTTATTGAAATAGCTTTTTCAAAATCCTGCATACCCGCTTCGATTCCTTCAACTATATACCTTGAAATGCCTCTGTTTGCATAACCCTCATCATCATTTGGAAATTTAACTAGGAAAGCGTTAAATGCATCAATGGCTTCCTGTTCTTTATTTTGCAGATGCAAAATACATGCCATATTTAGCATCGCATATCGATTGTTGGTATCTACAGCAAGTACTTTACTATAGAGTGACGCGGCCATTTCATACTGCTTGTTGCCCATGTAAGAATTAGCGAGGTCATTATTAAGTTCCAAATCGGCATAGTCAAATTCCATTGCCTTGTTAAAGTTTAGTATTGACCCCTCGTAGTCTTTTGCTTTCTGTAGCGTAAGCCCATATTGAAAGTATACCAAAAAACGTTCATAGTCATTAGATGCTATTTGCATTGATGAATCGCAATAGCGTAATGTTGTTTTATAATCTTTAGCCAAATAATGGATGTATGTGCATTGGTATAAATAATCGAATGTCGACGGATGCAACTGCATAGCCTTTTGCACATCGGCTATCGCATTGGGGTAATCAGCTATCTTATGATAACATGCGCTTCTGAAATAATAATAGCTTTCATTACTATCGTTCAGGCGTATCAACTTATTATATAAGGGTATCGCCTTCTTATAGTTTTCAGCAGCCATGTATTGAAGTGCTTTCTGATGCAACTTCACAGAGTCTTGTTTTGCATATGCGATATGCATAGCCATAACCATTATTCCGAAAATGTAATACTTAAAGGGCATCAGAATATACGAATGCGTAAGTATACACAATTAATTGCATTCATGCTTTATCAAATTGGCGCTGCTCGCCGCTAAACATTTGCGATAGCATGGCATATAGTTCCGGGTGGTGTTCCTGCAATTGGTGCGGGCGTTCAAAAAGATACTCGGTTATCACGGCAAAGAACTCTGCCTCGTTGGTGGCGCCATACAGATTGATATCCGAATGGCCTTCCCTGCGCATCTCGTTGATGGCAGCGCGTATGTGTTGCAGCCATGCTATGGCATAGGGGCGCTTCAGCAGGTATTCTGGTACGCCATCTACGCTACCATCGGCCTTGTCTATCAGGTGGGCAAATTCGTGTATCACCGTGTTATGCCCGTCTTCCGGGTTCAGGAACGATTGGCGTATAGACGGCTGCGATAGTATCATCTGCCTGTGCATAGCGCCATCGCCTACCATGCCCAATACATCCCGTTCATCACCTTCGTATTTATAATCGCGGTTGAAGGTGGTAGGATATACCAACACTTCATTCAGGTTGTTATACCGCCAGTCGGGAAAGGCGAATATGGGGATGATGGCGCCTGCTGCCACCAGCAGCTTATCCAGGTCGGTCACCTTTACACCCACACCCGTTATAGCCGTCCGCGACAGGAAATCGCGTACCCGCTCTTCAAATGCAGCCTGCTGCGCTTCATCCAGCGCGGCAAAGAAGGGCACATATTGCAACAGCATACCGCGGCTACCGGCGGGCAACACATATGCCTTATTCCGCCTGCGGCTGCGGCCGGTGCCTGCCAGCACTATTGCTATCACTATGGCCAGGGCTATGATTATATACATATGGTAAATGTAGCAGCTACCGCCCTACCTGCCAAGCGCAAATGCTTATAGAGATATACTAAAAAGCCCCGGCAGAAACCGGGGCACAACTTGTGTATTTTTTACTTTTTCTCATGAAGATGTTTATAAGTAGGGGTGATGTACGGATACATTACAGCGTATATCACCAAATACCGTGCCTGATTGCCGCCTTACAGTATATACCTGAAATCGAACAGTACATTGGTGAGCACATATTTATTGCCTATCCTGCGTGGGCCTATATCCACGCTGGCACGGTAGCCATCCAGCGGCTGCGATACACGCATGCCCAATGATACATATTTACCGAGGTTCAGGCCGTAATGTGCTTCTATGGCCATGTTCATTTTTATATCTTCTTCAAAATTGCCCAGCTCCAGCATAGGCATGGCCGTAAGGCCGGTATGCATCTGCACCCGTTTGCTGCGCAGTATGGTATAGTTCAGCGCGGCGCCCGCACCTATCTGCGCCATGCGGGTAGTAGCCCTTACGCTATGGTAGGTGGCCTTATCGGGGTAATAGGGGTCTATCAGCGTATATTTTTCCGTGCTTTCAAACTGGGCAATGCCCATCTTACCGGCAATACTGATATGCAGGGCCCGTTGCTTTTCATCAAAATGGCGTTCGGCGGCAAAGGCTACTAAAAACCCTTCGCCTACATAGCTTTCATACGCGTCTTTACTGCTGCTCGATGTGATGGCGGTAAGCCCCGCCTGCAGGCCTATAGCCGTATAGTTTCTCTGCGCTATGCCTTTAAAGCATAGCAATACGAACAAAAAGGACAAAACAAGGTATCGCATAGTATGGGTGGTAACTATGCTGGTATAACAACAATAATGCCAGTGATAACGGAAGGAAAGAAAGAAAAATCTACATAGCTAGTAACCGGCGCCCGACCTCTGCAAAGTCGTCCGGATGGTTCACCACAATACTATCGCCGAGGCCAAAGATAAACATCAGCTTCAGGGGAAAACGTCGCAGGCTGTTGATGAATTCATCATTAGAATGGCTATCATGCTGGCCGGCATACTCAATCTTCCTGTGTATAATCACATTGCTGGCTTTTTCTGTAAGCTGCAATTCTTTACCGGTGAGTGGCCTGCACAATATTGCCATCACCAGTTCCCGAGCAGTACTACTCATATTTTTGTTCGTTTTAAAATGAGTTAACGAATAATGAGACCTATATAGGGGGACGTGATTTGTTCTAAAATTAACGATTTGATCGAAAACACAAAAACATTTTACACATTTTTATCACATTTCAATGCATTATGCATCTTAAAAAATGAGCAGGGTAAATGTGTATTGGTGAATTATTTTTATATCTTACGTCTAATAAATATATGCGTATCATGAACCGTATAGTACTGCTGGCTTGCACCTTGTTGCTTTTTTCATGCGATAAGACACAAGACTATACCTGCAATTGTGTAAGGGATAACGTACAGGTAAAAAAGGAAGTGTACCCCCAGGTACCCAAACATATGGCCGAAGACAGGTGTGAAGAAACACAAGCATCCCTGAATGATACAGTAGTGACGCATGGTGCCATCGAAACCTTCTGCGAACTGTATTAAGCGCTTTTCTTAGCTGTTTTTGCCGGCTTTTTGCCCTTTACAGGCTTTTTCTTTGCCTTTTGTACGTAGCGTACATTGGCCCTGTCATACCCTACACGGATGGTTTCCTCATTCATGTTGATGTATAGTCTGAGTGCTAATGCAGCATTCACCGGCTTTTTATTTACCATCGCGGGCTTCCACGGCGGCATATTATTGATGATCTTGTCCAGCTTCAGCGATGTGATGTATTCCGTAGAGGCATTCGAACGATTGTTGATAGCATAGCAACAGGCCTTCCCATTGGCATCTACATATATCTTCATAGATACAATGCCCTCTATCGTTTCCAGGCTATTGCTGTCTATATGCCTTCTGAAGTAGGCGGTAAGGCTATCCCCCTTGCCGAATGCAGCTTTTGGGCTGCCGCAATCGGCACAGGTATTGGCTACCGCGCAGTTTCCCGCTACTTTCACCGATGGGCCTTGCTGGGCATAAGATGCCATAAAGCCGGCCATAAAAAAGCAAAGAAGTAAGGTTGTCTTCATACGCATGTTTTCCTGTTTACTAAAGATACGAAAAGATGGCCGCCATAGCTTGTTTCATCACACACCACCAATAGCCCCGCATTAACCCCTTTAATGCAGAGTTGCAATTTTTAATCGTTATATTTATTTAAAATAATAGTTATGCGCCCCCTGTTGTACACGTTCCTCCTGTCGGCTGCTTGCCTTGGCAGCCATGCGCAAACCGAAAGGCTGCAACTACCCGCTATAACAGGCACCCCTGCGCAGTTCACCCCGCATAACAATACGTTATACTTTGCAGCCGATAATGGCAGCGGCGATAAGCTGTGGCAAATAACAAGCGCCACCGCACAGCCGCAAATGCTCGATTCCCTGTTTAAATATAGCAGCAGCACTGCCCCGTGGCGCCGCATGGTGATACTGAATGATATGCTCTACTTCTGTGGCCGTAATGATTCTGTAGGCGAAGAGCTATTTGCCTACGATGGCAATAATCCCCCCTATCTGGTGGCCGATATCCGCCAAGGCAGCGCAGGTGCTTCACCCGAAGGGTTGATGGTACTGAATGGCATCATCTACTTCAGCGCTACCACCGTAGCCTATGGCCGCGAGCTGTGCAGCTACGACCCTGTAAAGCATAAAGTAGCGATGGAATGGGATACCGAACCGGGCAGCGCCTCGTCCAATCCCTATGCACTACAGGCAGTGGGTAATCAAATATGCTTTGTAGCACAAACACAGGCTTCGGGCAGGGAGCTGAATGTATATGACCCTGTAAAGAAAGAACTGAATTGCTATGAGATAGTACCCGGTGCCAATGGCAGCAACCCGATGAACCTTACCGTGCACAACGGCAAGCTATACTTCAGCGCGCAAGACCTGGTATATGGCAATGAGTTGTTTGTTTGTAATGGTAGCAGCGCACCCCTGAGGCTCACAGATATTGCACCCGGCAATGCCCATTCCCTGCAGGCTGCTGCCTGCGGCATTGGCAACCTGGGCAGCCGCATCTATTTTGCGGGCAGCACCGGCCAGGTATATGAAAGCATGCTGTGCAGCTACGATACGGTTACACGTACGGCGCATACAGATACGCTGCGCACCAATGGTAATGCCGATATTAAGGGGTTTGCCCTGTATAACAACAGGCTGTACTTTTTTGCAAAAGACAATAGCGATATAAGCTGGCTGTGGCGCACCGATGGCACGCACGCCGCCGAAAAGATAGTACCTATGCATGCAGAAGTGGTAGGCAGCCGGGTACCTATGATGGTGCATAATAACCTGCTGTATTTCTCCGGCTATGAACCGGGCGCTACTACATCAGTATATCGCTTCGACGATAGTAAGCTGGCCAGTTCCGTTTCGCGTATCAGCTTTACTGCCGATGTACAATTGTATCCCAACCCGGCTACAGATGCCATTAACATATCCATAAACACACCCGAAACGGGAAACCTGCAGATAGTGCTGACAGACGCCACAGGCAGGCAGGTAGCACGCAGGGCGGCCACTGTACAGCCCGGCATCAACACCTTTACCATAGCCACCACACAGGTACCAGCCGGTGTCTATTACATGAGCCTGTACGATGCCGGTGGTGTTTTGCAACACAGCAGCCGGGTTACTAAACTATAAAGCAGGTGGTGGGTTGATGCGGCCGCCATAGCTATGCACCCGCACCTGGGTATAATTGAATACGATGGCATCGCCATGCTCATCGTGTATGGTTATCATCAGGTCGCCATCTTCATTGGGCACAAAATCGCCCGGCTGTATATCCCCGCTTTCTACCAGCTTATCTATACCGGCCTTTATCTGCTGGTCTATGCGCTGCTTATGCGCTTCCAGTTCTGCATTATCCATACTGCAAAATTAAGCATCCAGCATTATAGCCACTTACATATAAAGCTTTTTTGTTAACCGCTCGTTAACAGCACTTTACAGGAACAATTTTTTTGCGCTATAGGCTACCACACACATGGGCAATATGCACTACTACCGTATCGTATTTATCAACAATGAGATAAAGTCTTGCAAGGCCACTATTCAATGTCCTTTTATAGACGAGTATGACTTTTATTATCAAAGCCAGAATGGCCGTATTGCCTGCGGGTTATTAAAAGCTACTGATGCGCAACATGCCCGTACACTGGCACTGCAGCGGCTGTATCGCTGGCAGCAAAAGCATATAAAAGCAATACCCGGGGCTTTCTCCCCGGGCATGTACTAAATAGGTAAAAACTATGTTTGCGTTTTGTTTGAATGTTTGTTTGCTGGCCTGTATCCTTTAAGCTTTATTGATGTTTGTTTTGATTGCTAAAGGAATGCCGTGCTTGTTTGTTTGATGCTATAAATGTAGAAAGCCACCCCTACCCCTGCAAAAAATAGCCGCGTACTACCCCATTTCTGGGGAGTTTATGCATTTTGTAGCCTCACATCCCTGATTTGTGGAATAGCAGGGAGCCTTTGCATATGGCATAGTAATGCTGCAAGGGGTTATGTTACTTCAAAACACCCTTTATGAACAAGATTAGTAAAATCACCAATTGTCTTTGGTTCGACAACAATGCTTCCGAAGCCGTAACCTTTTATACCTGCGTCTTTAAGAATGCCCATATTGGCCGCATCAGTCATTATACCGATGAGGGAAAGGAGATACACGGCATGCCCGAAGGTACTGTAATGACAATTGAGTTTGTACTGGAAGACCAGGCGTTCCTGGCATTGAATGGCGGCCCACATTTCAAGTTCAACGAGGCTATTTCTTTTATGGTTCATTGCGATACGCAGGAAGAAATAGATTATTATTGGAACAACCTGAAGACTGGCGGCGATGAAAAGGCGCAGCAATGCGGCTGGCTGAAAGATAAATTCGGCGTATCGTGGCAGATAACACCTACCATACTCAACGATATGATGATGGATACCGACAAGGAAAAAGTGCGCCGCGTCACCCGCGCTATGCTGCAAATGAAAAAGCTGGATATTGCCGAACTGCAAAAAGCTTTTGAGGGCAACTGATAAAACAGCAGCGCAAAAATTAAGGGCTGAAAGAATTCAGCCCTCTGTATTGTCATTTGGTTGCTACCAGTGTATGCGGGGCACTGGCCACATACAGCTGTAGTTGGGTGATGGTGTTCAGTATCGTATAGTTACTATAACGTCCTACCATATCGTCAGGGGCATCCAGTGCGGTATGTGCCACAGGTATGGGGGCTGTGCTGTGTTGTGCATTGTATTGTTCAATTTTTTCTTTCAGCTCCGATATCAGCCTTGTACCCTTGCTTTTAGCATCCATGAATGCCGGCCCTGTATTGCTTTCTTTCATAAATATCCCTTTCTTCTCAAAATCATCAGGCATTGCCGACATACCTATCGCGTTTTGCAGCACCAGCGATTTTATCTGCATACAGATGCGATTTATATCTGCCGCCAGTTTATCGGTATCCGTATTAGCGCCTTGCATTCGCTGCAACAATTGCTCGCTTTGCAACCAGCTATACATTTTCACTTCATGCATTTTATAGCTGGGCCTCGTATTCAGCATCAGGAACAAAAAACCTGTTGCCGCTACCAGCATGGTGGATGTAATAATGGTGTTTACCTTAGCTTCCGGTTTGCGGATACCTGTAAAAAAATAGATAGGTATCATCACAAAGAAAGACACGATAACAGTTGAAAACCACAGTACATTGGCACCCGGCCAGTGCTGTATGGTAAACAGGCAGGCCATACAGTATAAAAGCCCGGTTATTGTAGCACTGGTCACTACCAGTTTGTCACGCTTACTACCCGATTCTCTTATTTTCAGCGTAAGCATCAGCGGTAAAAAAAGGAAGCTGAATATGGCAATGCCCAACACCAGCAATACGCTGGCACCCGGCCAATGCATCCATTTAAACAGGCTGCCGGTCACAAATGCCATTACCGATACCAGCCCGCTTACTATCATTGTTTTTCTCATTGCATAATAGTTTTTGAAGGTTAATAATTGGATGGTTTCCGCTTCTATCTCCCGCAGTTCTTTCTTGTAAAACTGCCGTACAGTCTTTCGATAGAAGCCCTCGAAATCTCCATCATCTTCGAGGTTTTGCTCAATGATGCAGCAGATATGATCCAGGAGGTTTAACTGCAGGTCCTCCATTTCAATGCCATTACGTCTAATGTCATCGAGGATAAAATCTACTTGCTCGTCAGTGATGCAATACATTCTTAAGCTGTTTTTACTTTCAGGTCCAGCAATAGTTTCATGGTTTCTATAAAATCGGCCAGCTCGCTCAGTTTCTCTTTGCTCTTGCTCTTGCCGCTGGGGCTCAGGCTGTAATATTTCCGCACACGCTTGCCTATGTATTCTACCTCCGTCACCAGCAGGCCTTCGCTTTCCAGTGCATGCAGCGTAGGGTACAGTGCCCCTTCCGATATCTGTATCTTATCAAATGTCAGTTCCTTTACACGCTGCGTTATCTCGTAGCCATACATCTTCTTGTTATCGGCCAGCAGCTTCAGCACAATGGTTTTCAGCGTGCCTTTTATCAGTTCGGTAGAGTATATCATACTACTGTTTTAAACTTTACCATACGAAAATACATAAGATTCCGATGTATTGTACACTTAGGCAAAATATTTTTCTGAAATAACCCTAAAAACAACCTTTTTTTGTAAATTTCTTATACACCATGCATCAGCCTATGTCTTTAAAAATGAGGTACCTTCTTTTATTCCTGCTAGCGCCCATTTGCTTACAGGCCCAAAATAGGCGCCTCATCGATTCCCTGTCACAATTACAAAAGACCAGTTCTGTTGATACACAGCGCTTCTTGCTGCTCGATAAAATATCATTTGCCTATTCTTCTATAAATCCGGATTCAGGTATCCTGGTTGCTAACAATCTGCTATCGCAATCGCAGAAAATAAACTGGGAACGAGGGGTCTCTGCTGCTTATGCCGATCTGGGTATTAACCATGCGGCTAAATCTCTGTATACAAAGGCACTGAAGTATTATATACAAGCGCTCAACATCTACCGGAAAAACCGCTATGCAAAAGGCATAGCTGCTATGTATTCCAACATGGCCCTTATTTACCAGTCGCGGGCAGACTATGCGCAGGCACTGGCCTACAACTTGAAAGCCCTGGAACAGTTTGAGTGGATGAAAGACACCGCCAATATGGCCATATCGAATGAAAACATCGGCAGCATTTATCTCGAGCAGAAAAACTACGATAAAACAACACAGTATTACTGGGCAGCCGTTACACTCAATAAAAAGATAAACAACAAGGCTGCACTGGCCCGAAATATGGGCAATATGGGCATTGTGCTGGATAATAAAGGCAACTATACCCAGGCGCGGGAAAATCACTCGGTTGCATTGAAAATGAACCGGGAGCTGGGACATAAATATGGAGAACAGATAAACCTGGCCAATCTTGGCATCGTACACCTGCACCTGAAAGACTATGGAAAAGCCTTGTTTTATAACAACCAGGCACTGGTCATAAGCAAAGAGATGGGAGACGTTAACAGCATTGCCATTAATATGGGCAACATCGGTGAAACCTATTTATTAATGGCGCAAGACCCATCTCATGCAAAGAACAAAAACCAATATGCCAATGCTGCCATCAGCAACCTAAGTGCTGCGGTAAATAGCTGCAGGGAAACCAACTTCATGGGACCCGCCATCGAATTTTCAGAACAGCTGGCCAAGGCATATGCTTTTGCAGGTAATCATAAAGAGGCTTACAATCAGCGGCTACTCTATTCTCATCTCAGGGATTCCATGTTTTCTATGGAACGGGCAGCGCAAATAGCCAACCTGGAATTTAAACGGGAAATGGACCTGCAGAAAAAAGACTTGCAGATAAAAGATAAACAACTGCAGATAGCACGTTTAAAAATAAAGGAAAAACAAAACGAACGCGGCCTGTATATAGTCGGCATTTCATTGCTTATAGCCGCTGTGGCACTTCTGGCAAAAGGTATATACGATTACCGCAAATCAAATAAAAACCTGGCTGCTGAAAAAGCTATAAAACAAAACATCATTCTGGAGCAGACAAAAAATATAGCTGTACGTAACCGCGTTCTCAGCGAAATAGCACATTTGCAATCGCATGATATACGCGGTTATGTAGCAACCATATTGGGTTTGTCATCCCTGTTCAATAAGGATGATAGCAGCGATCCCATCAATGCTGTCATAGTAGATGGCATTACTGAGTCTACCCAAAAGCTGGATGCAACTATCAAAGAAATTGTGGCCAAAGAGAATGAACTCCCTCCGGCATAATTAATAGGCCATTGCTTCGCAGGCTTTGGCACATTCGCCACAGGCAGCAGCACATTCGCGGCAATGCTCATGGCTATGCTTACTGCACTCTTCAGCACACGCCTTGCATATTTCAGCACATAGCGCACACATCTTTTTCGCCAGGCTGCTACCCATGCTCATCAGCTGTGCTGCTGCATAGCACACGGTGGCACATTCCATATCCAGCTGTATGCACTTTGCCATCATCTTCGTGTCTTCTTCCTTCAGGCAAGATGCCGCACAGTGGTTGCAGATAGCCGCACATTTCAGGCAGGCTTCTATACATTCTTTAAATTCATGATAACCCATAGCACTTATATTTTATTGGTGAATGATCTATCTCATTAATGACGGATAAATACGCAGGTACACTTGCGCAGCCATGGGGGTGCTGCCATATAAGGTTTTCAGTTTTTCATCGGGCAGGTATACAGATGCCTGTGCGCCACCTGCTACACGTACTATCTTTGTTTGCCATACATCATACGCTGCGCCCAGTGTCAATGCATTTACAGCATACACATCATGATGGCCGTATAGGGTTTCATCCAGCGCCAGTTCTTCCGCGCTCTTCTGCACCCATTCGTAGCGGCCATATATATTTACGCGGTTCATAGCATAGGTAGCCTCTGCCAGCACGGCATGCTCACCATCCTGCCCGGCTGTTTTATTCATACCCCATAGCGCGGTAGCATTCAAAAAGTGCTTATCGCTGAAACGGTGGCTGTAAATGGCCGATGCCGTAGTGCGGTTCACATCTTCATTACCATGCAATACTTCCGGGCTTTTTACATACCCATGCGATGCCTGCAGCGACCATTCTTTAGTAGGGTTGTAGGATATACGCCCGCTCCACGAATCGAAACGTGGCTTATCGAAGTTGAACCTGTCTTCATCCGGCTCACGCCCTGTGAAGGATGATGCTTCCAGTTTCCATTTATCGTAGCGCACTCCCAGCGTAGCTACGCCAAAGGTGATGTGTGTACCGTCATTCCAGTGATGGCTCAAAGGTGCATCGGGATTAGGTAGTGCCGATGGCCTATGCATAAAAGCCACCGAGCCCAGTGCCGGCTCGCCGGGGTAGCCTATATATGCAAATACATCTACCTTCTTGCTAAGGGCCTGTGTATAGCCTATAGAAAGCTCGGAGAACAGGTCGTGCGGGTGCTGCCTATCTATCAGCGGCCTGCCTTGCCATGTTTCCCCGGTCTGGAACAATAGCGGGTAGCCGCTGCCGCCTGCTATCACTGCATCCAGCGACATCATGGCACTGAATCGGAACAGGCCATTACGCCCCACCTTGCGCTGGCCCATGCCCATCAGCCAGTTAGGCGCATCCCATTTGGCAGCACCACGTTGGCCGTCATTAAATATATCCTGGTTGTTATACCGCACAAATACATTGCCATGCAGCATATACATCCATTTGCGGCTATGCACCATATAGCCATACATGGGCGATGCATCGGGCAGCCAGCCTGTACCCGAACCGTTACGGTTCATAGGTAGCTGCAATGAAAAAGCATGGCTCATATTGGCCATGTCTTTCATATCGTGCTGATGATGAGCGGGTGTGTCTGCTTGCTGCTTTGCAGGCATCGGCTGCCCATGATGCTCGTGCTGTGCATAAGCGGTAATATTTGCTATGGCAATAGCTGCTGTGAACAATAGCTTTTTCATATACTTTTATTTTCACAACAAAACTATGCCCTGCGCGCAGCAGCATTGTTACACAATTCTTATCATCGCTTATATAATCCTGCTTTATGCCGGCGCATACTCCAGCAATACAATGCCGCTTTTAAATACCCGGCTGCCTGTAAGCCTCAGTTCTACATCGTTTTGTACATTATGGAATATCGGGGTACCTGCTTTTAAAGCTACCGGGTCTATCATTATCTGGTAGCCGTCTATCAGCCCTGCATCTGTAAGCTGCGATACCAGGCTGCCACTGCCCAGTATGGTGATGTCCCTGTCGGATGTCTCTTTCAGTTGGCGCACGGCCGCTACCAGGTCGGTATTGATGATGGTGGTATTAGCCCAGTCTGCCTGTTGCAATGTATTGGATACTACATACTTCTTTGCCTTGTTCATCCCTTTGGCTGTGCCGGGATACATTTCCGCCGCCATCGGTGTAGGCCAGAAGCCGGCCATCATTTCATAAGTTACTCTACCAAAGAGTAATGCGTTTTCGTGCTTCAGGTTGTTGTCCGAAAACTGTTCTTCTTCGCCACCCTGCTCGTGGTGGTGCCAGTCTATACCATTGTTTGCATCTTTATAATAGCCATTCAGCGAAAGGAAATTGTAAACGGATAGTTTTCTCATAAATAGTTCATGTTTACTGTAAAGCTATCATCTAACATAGATGCCACCGGGGTGTAAGTGCGACAAAAAAGAGGGGGTAAGTAGCGTATAAGGAATACGTACAGAAACTATTTCACAATAGTGAATTGCAGCACCCTTTCGGTACGGCCTATGCGCATGCGCAGCATATATACGCCCGATGCAGCATCTACAGAAATATCGTGTTTGAAATGACGGTTCTTGCTTTCAAATGCGCCTTCGGCTATAATGCGCCCTAATGAATTGATAATTTCGTACGCTACTTTATCATCCGTTGCCAGGTCGGCCCTTAATGTAAAATTGCCATTGTTCGGGTTAGGATATAATACAAACACCGACTTGCCCAGCCCGTCAATATTCACAATGATAATAGCCGATGTGATGCAGCCGTTATAATGCGCATTTACAATATAGCTGCCGCGCTGCGCAGGTACTACCCCGTATATCGTATCATTCTGTTTTTCTGAATAAAAGCCATCGGGGCCTGTCCAGCTATAGGTAACACCCGGCGTGCTGCAGGTGGCGCTCAGGTACAAGGTATCGCCCTGCATCAGTGGACTGTTGCTGAACGCCTCAGGCATAGCAGCCCTTTCTTTTACTTCTACTTTAATACTATCGCGCAGCGATGTACATGTTTTTGCCGTAGCAGTAACATAATAATACCCGGCATCTGCAAATCCCATCTTGCGCTTAGCGGTTTGCCCTTCGGCCATATAGCCGCCGGGGCCCGTCCATTTATAAGTGGCGCCGGTTGCGTCTGTTTCAGCCGTCAGTTCCAATGTAGCAGCTTCGCATACAGGCGTGTTGCCCGATACATTTTGTATAACAGGTAATGCATTTACCACTACTTCCGTTTCTGCAGTCTTCACGCATGTGCCTATAAAAGCTTTCACCACATACTTCCCGCTTCTGCTTACACCTGCATTTTCAATAACCGGGTTCTGCGTATTGATAGCATAGCCGGGGCCTGCCCATTCATACCGCGCACCACTGATGGTGGTGGCATTCAGCAGTAACTGCTGGCCGCTGCATACAGGGCTGTTACTTCCGGCTTTCAGTTCCGGCAGTTCGGGTATTGTTACGTTAAAGGTGTCGGGTTCTGAGGTGCAGCCATTCAGCTTTTGCACTACTACATATCCACCGGAATGCACCGGTTGTGCTTTATACAAAGCAAATGGGTTGATGGTGTACTTACTGCCATCGGGCAATGTCCATTCAAAATCGCCACCGGGGGCTGTGCCTTTAGCCGTCAGCATGATGGAATCTCCGGGGCATACCAGTGCCGTGCCTGTTATTTCCGGTTTGCCCAAAGGCGTACCTATTTCTACCGTATCATAGCCGGCTACAGCACATCCATTCAAACTAACGCTGCAGGTATATACGCCTTTGCGTGTATAATCTGCATGAGGAATGGTAGCCGAGGCCGATGCAGCACTGAAACCGGCAGGCCCGCTCCACTGGTAGGTAGTGCCGGGCGTTGCAGATATGGCAAATAGCTTCAGCGTATCGCCCAGGCATATGGGACTGTTACTGGTTACATCGGGCGTATCGGGCCGCGGCTTTACTTTCACTATTACCGAATCGTTTACAATGCACCCCGATGCGTTGAGCACTACCCTGTATTTACCATCGTCTGTCAAGCGTGCATCCGATATAATAACATTGGGCAGTTTGGATATTATGGTGCCATTTGGCCGGTACCAATCATAGGTCCATCCGGTCGATGCATTATCTGAAAATATAGTCAGCACATCGCCTGCACACACCGGGCTGTTGGTACGTATCTGTGCATTTGCAGGTGCTTTTATTACCCTTACGTTTACACTATCAGTGGTAGTACACCCATAGTAGGTCATGCGCAGCTTGTAGTAGCCCGAATCATTTATGGTAATGCCATTCCTTACGGGATTTTGCAGGGTAGATGAAAAAGTACCGGGGCCCGTCCAGCTATAAGTGGCAGGGCTGTAGCTAGTCGTGGTCGTTAGACTCAATTGTTGCCCTTCGCATAAAGGTGAATTCTCCGAAAGGGTAAAGGTGGGGTATTCTGATATGCGTATGTTCTTACCATTATCTACACTGGTATCTGTTATGCCCGTACTCACTACCCGTATACGGTAGGTGTTGCCGGTAGTAGTACCTGCCGGCAGGCGACAAAAAACACCAACGCTGGTATCGGCCGGCGACCTGCCTATAATTGTAGATGCGCTGAAACTGCCACTTGCATCCGAAAGCATCACCCAAAACTCGTTGGACGGGTGTAACGGGTCGGTATAGCGCTTGGTGGTTATCACATTTACATTGAAGGTACCGCCTACGCACAGCAAGGTATCATTAAAGGGTTGCGCTACATAAATGTCAGAAGATGCCCAAGTGCTTTTAGCTGATAAAAGCACCAACAGCAACAGGAGTGTAAAAGCTGCTGACTTCTTATTTGAAAATAGGGCCATGCTGTATAAATGTATAAAATATATGCTTGCTCCCGTTTTTTAACCGGCGATTATAATCCGTTTTTAATCCTTCCGCAGGCAGTATAAAAACAAAGGGTGGCATTGTGTGCCACCCCTGTATCTATTTTGCGATGATCATGCGCATGGCATGGGTATCTTCCCCGGTCTTCAACCTTAGCAGGTAGCTGCCTGCAGGCCATTGTGTACCGTTCATTTCTTCTTTCACTTCGCCGTTTACGGGCTTTATGCTGTGGCGGTATATTATCTGGCCTACGGCATTCATTATTTCCAGTTCCAGCTCGGCAGCGTGTGTCTTTCCCGCCAGTACAAATTTGCCGGTATTGGGGTTGGGGTAAATGTTCCAGTTTGTTCCACTATTTGTCATACCAATGCCTACATTTATCTCACTGCCTACCTGCACTTCATTGCTTTCTGCCGTATCGGGTTCTGCACAGCTCAGGTCGCTTTTCATAATGGCGCGTACCTTATCACCTGCTTTTATATCCAGCCCAAAGGTAGCTATCAGCGCCACTCCGGTTGTAGCCGGTTGCAGCACATTATTGATATACCATCTAAATGTCGGGTTGTTGCCGCCATCGGTATGGGTGGCCAGGAAGGTAATAGCTGTTCCGGTTGGCACATTCGTGCCAGGTAATGCATTCACTGTTACGGTTGGTGCTATGTTACCCGACGAGTTCATGGTCACTTTCGCAGTCGTATCTGTCAGCCGTGTAAGACAGGTGCCGGTGGTATTCAGCACACAAAACACAACATCGCCCGTTGTAATGGCATAGGAAGAGAAGCTATTGCCCGCCGGTGTTACGGCAGTATTATTCAGGTACCACTGGAAGGCAGGTGTATTACCTGCATTGGTAGCCGTCGCAGTAAATGTTACCGTATCGCCTACACATATATTCACACCGGGGTTAATGTTGTAAGAAATAACAGGTGTGCCCGATTGGTCTGCATCTATCAGCACACTGTCTTTCGCAATACAGCTACCCAAGGTTGCTGTGGCTACATAATAGCCGCTATCGGCCATTGTTATGGCAGTGCGGCTGGGGTTCTGTATAGGGCTGGTAAAGCCATTCGGCCCGGTCCAGCTATAGCTCACACCTATGGTAGACGAAGATGCTGTCAGGTTGATATTTTTACCCGTACATACCGGTGTGTTGCCACCTACCGTTGGTTTGGCAGGTGCCTGGTTCACCACTACTGCTACAGTATCTCTTGAGGTGCACCCGTTGAATGTGGCCGATACGATATAAGAACCGGTAGCCGTTGTTGGCGGCATACTTATTACCGGGTTTTGTGTTGAGCTGGTAAAGCTTGGCCCCGTCCAGTTATACGTAGCGCCACTGGTGCCGGAAGTGGCTGTCAGTAGCAGGTCTTTATCATTGCACAATGGTGTATTGGCACCTGCCACCGGTTTTTCAGGCAGTCTTTTTATGGTCAGGTTGATGCCATTATCAAAACCACGGCCCGCAGGCGATGTGGCCCTGATGCGCACCCTGTAGCCGGTACCACCCGTTAATGTATCAGGCAGACGGCCACCTATCCTGCCCGCGGCGGTAGAAGTAAGTGTGCCGAGAGAGATAGCATTGGTAAAATTGCCCCATGCATTAGATAGCTCCAAATGAAATACATTGCCACTGAGGAATGGATTGGTAACACCATAGTTTACATACAGGCTGTCGCCAGCACACATAGTAGTTGGAGTAACAGGCGGTATAACATAAGCTGCCGTATCTGCTTTAAACTTCACCAGCATAGCATCCTGCGTACCCGATAGCGTCATTTGGTAAGCACCGGATGTAGCCAGGCCACTGCTGGCGGCATTCACTGCTATATACAGGTCGCCCAACTTGCTATAGCTGATGCCATAGGCATTATCGGCATTGGGCCCGCCAAAGTAGCTCACCCAGTTACGGTCGCCGTTGGGCGAAAAAATAGCCATAAAGGCATCGCTGTTGCCACCAAAAGTAAACTGGTATGCACCGGGAGATGCGATGCCGCCGCTACCCGTAGTACCTGCAAAACAGATGTTGCCCGTGCCATCAATAGCTATATCCTGCGTATGGTCGGCAGCAGGGCCACCGAAATAGGTGCCCCATTGGCGTACACCTGTATTATCAAATTTCACCAGGAAGGCATCTGCTGCACCACTGGAACCCGCAAGGCTCGGTTGGTAGCTACCCGCTGTTGCAATAACACCGGTGCCGGTGCTGGTAGTAGAGCCGGCCATGTATACGTTATCGTAGCCATCGGTAGCAATACCCGCAGCGGCATCATCTGCCGACCCACCATAATAAGTGGCCCATTGCCTGTTACCCGATGAGTTGAAAGCCGCGATAAAGCCATCTTTACTACCGCCTATAGCACTCTGGTGAGCCCCTATTAAAGGGGCTATGCCTGATGAACTATTGGTTTCGCCCGCTACATAAATATTACCATTGATGCGGCTGGCAGCTATTTTCACTATTTTATCATCGCCGCTGCCACCGTAATAGGTAGCCCATTGTATGGCCCCCCCGGTAGAAAAGCAAGCCAGGTAGCCATCATCACCGCCACCAAAAGTGCTCTGGTGCACACTGCTGCTGGTAGCTATGCCACTATTACTGCTGGTCATGCCACACAGGTATATCTTGTTATTAAAAGCGCTGTAAGCGATACTCACCATGTAATAGTCAAAAGAACCGGTAATGGCTTCGTCATCTACACCACCAAAATAGGTGGCCCATTGCCGCACACCCGCCGTATTGAATTTTACCATGTAGGCATCGCTGCTGCCGCCGCCGTATGAAGCCTGGTAGGCCCCCGTAGTAGCCATGCCACTACTGGTAGCGGTGATGCCGGCCGCATATACATTACCATCGGCATCCACACAGGTATAAAAAAAGTTATCGCTGGCAGAACCACCGTAATAGGTACCCCACACCAATGCGCCTGTTTTATCAAACTTTGCCAGGTAGCCGTCTTTATCGGGGCTGTTATAACTTGTTTGGTGGGCACCACTGGTAGCAATGTTTGCACCGCTGGTAGTATGGCCTGCCAGGTAAGCATTACCGGCCGTATCGGTTGAAACGGAAAAGCCAAATTCGGTATTAACACCGCCAAAGTAAGTAGCCCAGTCTATAGCGGGGTCTATCACAAAGGCTTCATGATTGCCGGCTACCGAAAAACTAAGCACACCTTCATTCAGTACGTACCGAGATGGTATTTGTTGCCGGCTGAAAGCATCATAGGTATAAGGCGCCTGTTCAGACACACTGCCCATAGGCGTGCCGGCTACCATATCACCATCGCGAAGCGTTAGCGATGTGGCACCTTTATACTGCAACTTAATATCGGCGGCATTACCACCTTTATTCACTACAAAGTCATATTTGAGGCCATTGGCATCTTTACCATCTACGTATAATACCCAATCGATATGAGGATAGATATCTTTATAGATGATCTTATCATAAGCACCTGCTACAATACCATCAGGATAGCCCTGCTTGCCATAATACCGTTCTGTATAGCCTTGCTTGCCTTCTTTTATTACACGGGCATTCTTATTGGCGCCCAGCAATACCATATCCATACGATAGGTATTAACGCGGCCCGCTTCCTGCTGTTGGGCTGGAAAAACAAATGTGCTTATCACATTTTTCGCTGTGGTACTTTCTGCAGTCCACTGATAATGCAACTGGCCATCGCCTACAAACAAAGTGATACCATTACCCTTCAAACGAAAATCTATATCATTGCGGGCAGCGCCAAACTGATCGGTTACCTGTCCTTTATTCTCAACAAAAAATGAGGTATTTGATGTATACTTTTCGGTAAGGTTTATATCACCCGCCTGCGCAGCCGTGGCTACTGCACATAGGGCCAGTATAAGAGTGTGTTTTCTTAGTAAAAGATGTCGCATCTATATCGGAAATATATATGTACTAAAATTACCGAATAATGCAGTGGTTAATATTTTAGGGGGCGTATTTTAATTGAATTATAATGCCTGTCGCAAATACCGGCAGTGAAGCACCTTGCCAAATGCCCGTCAATTGGATATTTTTCCGTAAGGTCTTCAGTCGAATGTCGGATTATATAAATATAATCTATTTCTACTATAATGTTTTAACGAACTGCTCTATTGTACTGGCTATTTTATTCTTTATATCGGTAATGAATGTGCTTACATTAACAACACCGTCCGATTGATATTGCTCTACCATGGCTACGCCGCTTTTGGTCAGTTCGGCATCCATTTTTTTCAGTATCTCCAGTAGTTCTTCATAAGGTGGGCGTGCGCCTTTGCTGGATACATAGCCGGCTATCAATTTTTTGTAATCAGCCTGTATCGTATCAGCCTTTTGCGAAAATTGGGTCAAAAGTTCTTGCTCCCGGCTCATTGGTAGTTGCGAGTTACATATAAACAATCATTTCTCAAACCCCCTTACCAAATAGATAGGCGTACATTTTCGTATCAAACAAAAAGCATGTTGCTTTGTTTTTATACTTCACGACGGTAACTATAAAATTAAAACATAAATAGCACAATTCAAATATTGTATAAAAATGGTTTATATAAAACATAAATGCTTAAACTGCTAATTTGCTGATAGCTACGCTGCTCACCGGCTGATAATAATTCTATAGGCTTTCAGAGACTTTATCCTTATTTTTACGATTATATATATAGTGCGCATAAAAGGGAGAGAATATTATCAATTCGCACATGAAAATTCCTGGACTACCTGCTAACGAGCCGGAAAGGCTCTCGGCACTTTATGAATACAATCTTCTGGACACGATGCCGGAAGAAGCATATGATAACATTACCCGCATTGCATCCCACATATGCAATATGCCTATATCTACCATTACACTGATAGATACGGACAGGCAATGGCATAAATCGAAAATAGGACTGGATGCGGAAAGCACACCCCGTGAGCTTACTTTTTGTGCGCATGCCATTTTGCAGGCTGCACCATTGATAGTAGAAAACGCCCATGCAGATGAGCGCTTTTCCGGCAACCCCATGGTAACGGGTACGCCTAATATAACCTTCTATACCGGCGTGCCTTTGGTAAATGAAAATGGATATGCACTTGGCACCCTGTGCGTGATGGACAACAAACCCAACCGGCTTACTGATAGCCAGGTGCAAACCCTGCGCGCATTAGCTGCACAAGTAGTGTCTCATTTTGAAATGCGCCGCAAAAATGTGGAACTGGCCAAGCAGAAGGCAGCACTTGAAAACATCAATGCAGAGCTGGAACGTTTTGCTTATGTAGTGGCGCACGACCTGAAATCGCCCTGCAACAACCTGATGGGCCTTGCAGGTATAATGAGGGAAATGTATGCCGACAACCTGGATGCCGGCGGCATAGAAGTGTTAGATATGATGACCAGTGCCGCTTCTACCCTGCGTAGCTTTATAGATGGCACACTGAACCATGCCAAGCTGGTAAATACCACCAGCCTTACCAAAGAACGTTTCCTGTTTGGCGATATCTGCGCCCAGCTGAAATCGATACTGAACATACCTGCCAATGTAGAGCTGACCTATGACAATGGGGATATGCAGCTATATGTGCCCCGCAATGCCTTGTTACAAGTGCTCATCAACCTGTGTGTGAATGCCATTAAATACAACGATAAGGAACATGGCCATGTGCACCTTAGCGTAGCCGATAAAGGCCATCACTACCGCTTTCATGTAAAAGATAACGGCCCGGGTATACCGCAGGCAGAGTTTGGCCGGATATTCGACATCTTCAGCACGCTGGGGCAAAAAGACCGGTACAATAATATAGGCCAGGGCATTGGCCTTTCTACCGTAAAGCGGCTGGTAGAACGTATGGATGGCCAGATAACAGTAGCGTCTGCACTGGGTACAGGCAGTACTTTTACTTTTACCATCAGTAAGTAAAAGAACATCCGGGCCAACAGCCGTTAGCCCGAATTATATCTTCTCTTTGAACGGGTATTAATCCAGCTGCATCATCAGGTCGGGGTTCGAGCTTACGAAGGCAAGGTGCGCGCTGAGCTCCCTGCAGGTAAGCTGGCCCAATGCATCGCGCCCCAGCAATACTACATCATACGCATTGTCGTTGTAGAATGCCAGTGCCTGCTCTGCATCCTGGTGCATGGCAAATTGTTTCAGAAAAATAGATTTGTTGAGCTTGCCCGATGGCGCTATCACTACGGCATCTACCTGCCCCAAGTTACGGTATTCTCCGCAAAAAGGCATACCTACCAGGTATTGGTACTCTTTACTGATGGCTATGGCATCATCATAGCACATAATAGTCTCTCTTGTGTTCATAGTTTTTGATTTCTCTATCCTCAAAAAAATAAAAATGAAAACTGCCTTATACACTTCAAATATATCGAAAATGATTTGATGTTGACCATATCGCAATAAATAGAATGTTTTTATAGCAAAACGATTTATAAAAGGCAAAAAACAATAAACCCTGCACTTATTATTGTCACCAAACCGGCATAAAAACTGCCATTATCATTTTTTAATTACCTTAGTATAACAACGGAAATACGCTTCGAAACAACATTTTTTAAACTCCGCAGATGAAGAAATTATTCTACACGCTATATATGCTTTCGGGCTTTGCCGCCTATGCACAACCCGGCGTTACCAAGCTCGATGCAGCATCGGGCCCTACCAGCAGCTATCCCCTGCACATTACACCCTTTGGCGATAAGGTGATGTTTTATGCCAATAACGGCAAGGGCTGGGAGCTCTTCCAGGTGCAGCCGCCATTAAGCCCATCTATGGTGCTGGATATCAACCCGCTGACGGCAAGCGCTATAGATTTATATTTCAATAACCCGCTGGCAGTGCTGGGCACCAAGCTATACTTTACGGCCAATAACGGTGCATCGGGGTACGAATTGTTTAGTTACAACGGCGCTACCCTGCCGGCCATAGCGATAGATATAGAATTGGGTGGCGATGGCTCATCGCCCGATAACTATACGGTGCTGGGCAGCAAGCTATACTTCAGGGCACGCACTGCAGGCTATGGCTATGAGTTGTGGGAATATAACCCTGCAGGTAATACGGCTACCCGCCTTACAGATATCAACCCCGGAAACGATAGCAGCATCACCGGCAATATGGTGGCATTTGCCAACCGCATCATCTTTACTGCCGATAGTGGCAGCGGCAATGTGGAACTGTGGGAATACGACCCGCTGACTGCTAACACATCTATGCTGATGGACATCAACCCCGGCCTGGCACCCTCCAACCCGCAAAACCTGACGGTGATGAACGGCAACCTGTATTTCACAGCCGATGATGGCACCTATGGCCGCGAGCTATGGATGTATAACGGCATCACCGTACAGCGCCTTACCGATCATGCCCCCGGCTCATTGAGTGGCTTCCCTTCTTATAAAATGCCTATCATGGCTTTTATGAACGGCAAGATATACTTCAACGGCAGGGATACCAACAGCCGCTATCATATATATACATACGACCCTGCTACTACCAACATTACACAGGTGGCCAAAACAAATGACACCAATACCAGCGACCCCACCTGGCTTACACCCTATGGTGGCAAACTGTATTTCAATGCCTATAACGATACCACCGGTTTTGAATTGTGGATGCTGGATGGCAACGTAGCTACCCAGGTGTTCGACCTGTGCAATACAGCCAGCGGCAGCCAGCCATCTATGCTCACACCTGTGGGCGACGACCTGTATTTCCGCGCGAATGAATGCAACGGCACCGGCGACGAGATTTTCCGCTACAATTATAAAACAGCCAGCGTAAGCAATGTGAAATTTGATGGTGAAGTGACGGTATTCCCCAACCCTGCCGGTAGTATGGCTACCCTGCAGCTAACACTCAACAGCGCAGAGCGCCTGGGTGTGCAGGTAACGGATATAACGGGCCGCGCGGTATATAATGTCGCCATCAGCCAATACACACAGGGCACGCATAATATAGCACTACCCGTACAGGATTTTGCCAGGGGAAATTATATATATACCATATACAATGAAGCAGGCCGGCGATATGCTACCGGCAAGCTAACGGTTCAGTAAAATAATATCGCCCCGCTAAACAGCGGGGCGATTTATATCCGGCATGCAGCCCCCTACATGCCGCTTTTTTGCGGAGGTCTTATCTACTCTTGTGCAGGTTTCATTCTGTTTCCGCGCTCCATTTTCATTTCCCTTGCTTGTTGCTTACGTTCGTCTATAAACTGTTTGTACCCTGCATACTTCGTCTCATCTTGCAATATTCCCTTCACTTCCGCATCTCTTTTTTCGCCCAGTTGTTTCATAGCCCTGAAATCTTTTCCGCCACGCTTTGCCTGCATGTTCTCAAAATAATCTGTAAATGTCTTTTGCAGCGCTTGCTGTTGTTCTGCCGTTACCGTTACCCTTTCGTTCAATGCGGTCACTGCCTTCTGTGCCCTTGCTTCGGGCGAGGCTTGCTGCGCGTTTGCCGTAAAGGTCATTACCGTCAGCAGCAGCGCAGGTATCCATAGTTTTGCCATTTTGTTCATCATCTGTTGTTTATAATGAATTAGATGTATGAATGAACAAAAGGTTTAAAGAGCTGCAGAAAAATTTTACAATCCTTCTTCTATCAGCTGTTTATTCAGCATAGCCCCTGCCGATGTGCCCGATGCAATAGCCACACTCAATGCACGAAACATATTGACAGCATCGCCGGCAGCATATATGCCATCTACCGTAGTGCGCCCCATCATATCGGTCTTTATCAGCCCCATATCAGTATGCTCGCAGCCCATAGCTTCCGGCAGCTTGCAGTGCTGCTGCCGTGGAAACTGTGCATAGGCTACCGCCACCTTCAGCTCCGTGCCATCTTTAAACACAATGGCTTGCAGTTGTCCATCCTCCTGCTGCAGCGATGCGATGCCCGTTTCTATCACCGAAATATTCTTGGCAAGTAACTTATCCGCTACATCCTGAGGCAGTTGCACACCATCGGTGCAAACCGTTAGCCCGCTTGCCCAGTGGTTCAGCATATTGGCAAATTCATAGGCATGCTCATTATTCACAATCGCTGCCGTAGGTTGCTTTCGCACTTCGTAGCCGTGGCAATACGGGCAGTGTATCAGTGTTTTGCCCCAGCATTCTTTTACACCCGGTATATCGGGCAGCACATCGCGCACACCGGTAGCAAACAGCAGCCGCTTAGCCACGTGCGTCTGGCCCAGCAGCGTGCGCACTTCAAACCCTTCCGCTTTCTTAGTGGCTTCTATCACCGTATCGGTATCTATCTGCACTGTGGGGTAAGCCAGCACTTGTTGCAGCGCCGCTTCGCGCACCGCGCCAGGTGTGGCGCCATCGTGGGTTATAAAGTTGTGAGAATGGGGTGTAAAGCGGTTGCACGGCAGCCCGCTGTCTATTATCAACGTATTGCGCATGCTGCGCCCCAGCGCCATAGCTGCCGAAAGGCCTGCATAACTGCCGCCTATAATAATTACATCGTACATAATGGTATTTTTATGAGTGGTTCTATTACTTGTCCATGCTTTGAATGGTATAGCTGCAAATGCGGCCAGTGCCGATACCTGTTTTACAAATGTGCGCCTTGATGGTTTCATACGTTATTTCAATTTGGCAGGTTGCTGCTTTTAATGCAACTTTGTTGCAATAATAAGGATTAATATCTAATGCGACAAAATCGCAATAATTGATATGGCATTAAAAAGAAGAAATACAGAGATAAAGGAAGGCATACTGCACATACTTACCGGCAGCAAGGCGGCCCTTAGCCAAACGGACGTAGAGGAGCAGCTAAACGTGCCTGCTGACAGGGCTACCATCTTCCGCACACTCAACCGCTTTGTAGAAGATGGCATTGCACACCGCATTGTATCTGAAGAAGGCAAGAGCTATTTCGCTGTGTGTACGGGCAATTGTGCTTCCGGCCACCATCACGATGCACATTATCATTTTCACTGCCTGGAATGCCGCAAGATGGAGTGCATGAAAGATGAGATACAGGTAAAACTGCCGAAAGGCTATAAACTGATGCAGGCCAATGTAGTGCTGACAGGCATTTGCGCCGCCTGCCGCTAATTTTTTTCTTCCAACCTGTGATTTTTTAAAACCCTGCGCTACTAACAGATGTATAAAATGAAACCGCAGGAACAGGAATTTACCACACTGATACAACAGCACGAACGGCTGGTATATAAGGTTTGCAGCCTGTATGCCGCCGACGCGGAAGACCTGAAAGACCTCTTCCAGGAAATCGTATTGCAGGCGTGGAGCGGCTATACCAGGTTTCGCAATGAGAGCGCTATCAGCACCTGGCTATACCGTGTGGCACTGAATACGGCCATCACCCACAAACGCAAAAAAAGCCGCCAGCTAGGCACACCGGTAGCCGATATGCAACTGCTGCATGTGGCAGATGCATCGTCGCAGGCCTATGCCGAAGAGTATGCCATACTGCAAAAGCTGGTAGGCAGCCTGCCCCCGCTGGAAAAGGCCTTGATACTGCTCTACTTTGAAGACCGCAGTTACCAGGAAATAGCCGATATCATGGGTATCAGTGTAAGCAATGTAGGCACACGCCTGGGCCGCATTAAAGAGAAACTGAAAAAGCAGGCACAACCATTTATTACACAGTAAAAAACTTTTTAAAAATGGACTTGGAAGAAATGAAAGCGATGTGGCAGCAACAGGATAAGCTGCTGCAGGAAAATAAAATGCTGAATGAAAAGCTGGTGACACACCTGCTGCAAAACAAATCGGGCAATGCGGTAACACGCATGCTGAATGCTGAATACTTTGGTGCAGCGCTTTGCGGCGTATTAACACTGTTCCTGGTATTACGCCCCGGCGTGGTAACTGTGAGCGTACTGCTGGCCATATCTTACATTTTATCCCTGGCATTTATAGTAGCTAGCCTCGTGCTATCGTTCTATAAAATAAAAATGCTGCGCGCTATAGACTTTACCCGGAACAGCGTAGCTACCACTGCCGAACAGGTAAATAAGTTTCGCCTCTTCATTAATAAAGAACGGGTTGCAGGCCTGCTGATGATGCCTGTATTGCTGGTAACCTTCATGGCTGTAGTTACTTATTACGTAGATGGACAGGATATGTACCGACATTTTACCTACGGTATATGGCGACTGGCCATTGCATGCCCTGTAGCTATAGCAGGCGCACTGATACTATACCGCACCTTATATTTCAACAATATCAAAGAGATAAATGCCAACCTGGAAGAAGTAAAGCATTTCAAAAACGAACATTAGCGCACAAATACCATATGGTTGCGCTGTTCGGTACACAGGTGTGTTTTATCAGGGTGGGTACGGTGCTTGCGGTTTGGGTTGTTATACATGAATGTAAACTGGTATTGCTGCTTCCGCTCCATCTCGTATTCAAAGAAAGGATCATCGGCAAAGCGAAACTCATATACCTCGCCGGGACTTAGCGGCACAAATTCAGGATAGTCGAACCGCTTGATGAAATCTACTTTCCTGAGCCGCTTCACCGGACGACCAAACACATTGGCCACCGTAAACCGGAAACTGCCGGAGTGTACATACACCATATCTTTACAGTTGTTCTTGAAGATAAAAGTATAGTTCACATAGTCTTCAAAGTTTACAGAGTCTTGCGCTTTCAGTTGCATATCCACGCATTTACAGCTGCCCGTTTCTTTTACTATTATCATCCGCGTGGTATCTATGCCTTTGCGTTTGTTTTTACCCATAAAGATGGTGGTATCGCGCGGCGCCGGTTGTGCCAGCAGTTCTTCTTCCGTCAGCTTTTTCTTGGGCCTTACGGTATCATATACTATCGGCAGTGTTTTCAGTTTTTTGCCCAGGCTGTCCTTCATCGATTTCTGGGTAGATATGACGGTGTCTTTCGTTTTGTATAGCGGCACCAGCATGTCCTGCTTCTTTTGTTCTTTGGCAGGTATGCGCTCGTAAATGATGTTGGGTGTATCCTTCGCTTGTTCGGGTTGTTTTACCGTAGCCTTTGCAGGTGGTATCGACTTTTTCTTCTTTTGCGCCCATGCTGATGCTGGCACTGCCATTAGCAGTACCATACACCATATCCATATCAACCTTCCTTCCTTCAACGCTTGGTTCCCGATGCCGTTTTAGATTCGCAAATAGAGTACACGGCGTTGGGGAGTTCGGTATCGAAATTGAAGAATTGTTTTTCCTTGCCATCATTGCGTTCTACTTCCAGGTAATCACCTACTTCCATAGGTGGTGCGGCAAGGCCCTGAAAGCTGTTTACATAATATTTTACACGGCACAGGCGGGTATTGATGAATATTTTATTGCGGTAGGTGTCTTCCTTTTTAGGCACCATTATTTCGCCCGGCACCTTTACACCGTTAGCACCATAAGCAAATCCATAAAGGGTGTAATATTCCAATATGGCAGTATCGCGCCCGGTAATATCCAGTTTTATAAGGCTATCCAGCGGTATTTTCGCCGGCTCATCATCTGCAAGGAAGTCCTGCGCTTTTACAGCAACAGATAATAACATACATACAAACAGCAGGCTGCAACGTATAGAGATTTGCAAAAACGTATGGTTTAGTAACTCTAAATATAAGGCATGTAAACCAAATAGCAGTACTGCCTGTTAACCTATTGGGCTCCAAGGCGTTTTAGCCCTTCTTTAGGTAGTATATACTCTTCGGCAAATACCAATGCCTGTTTATAATCGGCTATGGCTTCCTGTTTTTTGCCCATCAGTTCGTAGCACAGGCCACGGTTATAATATCCTTCGGCATTGGTCTGGTCCAGCTTGGTGATGATATCATACTGGCGCAGTGCTTTATCCAGCGAGTCTTGCTGCATCAGTATATACCCGGTGTTCAGGTAGGCATCCAGGTAGTTGCGGTTGTGCAGCAGCGCATTGCGGTATTCTGCCTTGGCCAGCTCATACTCTTTCTTATCCTGGTAAAAAACACCACGTGCAAAGAGCGGGTACACATCGGTAGTATCCAGCTTAAAGGCATTGTTGTAATACGTAAGCGCTATGGCATCACCCTTCAGCGCATAGGCCTGCCCCAGCTGCACCATCGCATCTTTATAATCGGGCGCTACCTGTATAGCCGTCTGAAAGCTGGATATAGCTTTGGCCGTATCCTTCAGGTCTTTGTATATCATCCCTTTCAGGAAGTAGGCTTCCGGGTTATATACATCCTGCCTCAGCACCGTATTGATGTGTGTGAAGGCGGTAGTGTATTGCTTGATGTACACAAACAGCTTGGCCAGTTTCAGTTGTGCTTTCACATCCTTGGGGTTCAGCTTCAGCGCCTTTTCAAACCATACCGTACTGCCGCTGATGTCTTTATGTTCAAACATCAGTTCGCCTATGGCACTGAAATATTCTGCCTTGCTGCTATCCAGCGATACGGCCTTTTTAAAGTCGTTCAGCGCCAGCGAATCCTCTTCTATCTTATGCAGCAATACACCACGCTCATAATACAGCGCAGCATTATCCGGGTCGTTACTTATTTTGCCCGTCACTTCCTGCAGTTTCGGGTTGGCACCAAATACAAGGTCGCTACTTGCTTTGCCATTCTTATTATCGCTGCAGGCAGCAAAGCCTATGGCCAGTGCACATATTAAAAACAAGCATCTATTGGCTACACGTTTCATGCGGCAAACTTATTAATTAGGAAACCAAAATTCAAAAAACAGGGCTTAGTATCGCTCCCTGCCGGCAAAACGGTAATATACTATGACATAAAAGCCGGGGTTTAGCATATGCCCGCTTAGTTTCGGGTTCAGCTTGTAGTGGTTATAGTTCTCATCTACCACATCCATGCGGGTGGTGGTTTGCCTTTCGGAATAATAACTATATAGCACCTGCCCCCCTATACCTACTGCCAGTGGCATTTCTGCAGATATAGGCATCCTGTACTCTGCATTGATGGCTATATTGGGGGTTACGGCCTTTATATATTCGCTGGAATCGGTAAGCACTTGCAGGTTGTTCAGGTTGGCTTTGTTGAAATCCATCTTTGTGCCTTGCATATAGGTAGCACCTATGCCTAAGCCATAATACCATTCCCTGTTATTAGCCACTTGTTTGCGCACCCTTCCATATACCATAGCATTGATGGTGGTAAATTTCATATTCAGCACCCTGTCGGTATTGCCCAGTTTGGTTACGGGCAAGGTATAGGGCATCACCTGCAGGCTCAGGGTTGGCACAAAGGTGCCATTGGGCGGCAGGTAGGTGAAATGCACACGTGCACCCGGGCTGCCTGTAGAATGGTTGTAACTCCCCACGTCCTTATTATACAGCATCGGGAACCCAAATTCCCCTCCCGCACCTATATCTACCTGTGCATGGGTGGCAAGGGGCAGGCACAGCAACATCAATATCCTGCGAAACATGCTTGCAATATAAAGGTTTCTACCATGTTGCTGCAATTATTGCATTGGTGGCACTGTTTTATTATCCCTACAAACCAATACTAATATGTATCTGGTTAACGCTAAACACTTTTCTTATGAAAAAAGCCGTACTCTTACTGGTAGCAGCATTACAGTCCATAGCCGCTTTTGCACAGCCTTCCTGTACCAATCAGCACCGCATCTTTAAAGTGCCTGCTGGCAAAACGCCTACCGTGGTTACCAAGCTGGGTTCCAACCCGCAGTTTGCCATTATGTGCAATGTGCTGGATGGCGACCAGCAATTCAAAAACATGAAGGCGCTGGCCGAAATACCCAAATACAAAAAGGAAATAAATGAACTGTTTCAATCTATGGGTTATACGGGCGTAAGCGACCCGCGTTTTACCCGCGATAAATTATCAGCCGCCAATCTGCCCTTTGGCGCACAGGGCATGCTGGGCGATGGCAACCATAAATATGTATATAGCCTGCTGGCACTGCCCGGCGAAAAGACCATCCGTGGCTGGCGTGTGGAGGCACTGGAAGGGTGCGACCTGTATTTCATGAGCAAGTGCGGCAATGCTTTTTACTATACCAATCCGCCGCAGGTGCAGGAGGTAGTAAAGTATATAGAGCGCGATGACAATGCCCGCCTGAAGGTGAAAGTATATGCCCGCTACGATGGCGAAGAGCTATGCACCTGCAACGATTGCTGCGGTACCACCTTTACAAAAGGCGAAGTGCACAAAGCGCTTATAGTAAACGAAGAGATAGAGAATATACCTGTGATAACCACGGGCAACTACCCGGTAAAAACAGTATTTATAGATGTGGACAAGGCTACGTATAAAAAGATAAAGATGTATGATGTGAACCATAAATACTGCAAGCACAAATGCGATAACAACTGCGCCGATGGTTGCGGCCATAAATGCGATGGCGGGTGCAAACATGCATATGCAGCTAACTGATACATAACCATACATACGCTAAACACAGGCGCGGGCAAACACCCGCGCTTTTTATTTACCTTTGCCCCATCGTATAAATACAAACTTTTTCGAGCAATGCCCATAATAGCGCCTTCCATGCTTTCTGCCGATTTTCTGAACCTCGGCCGCGATATAGAAATGGTAAACAACAGTGAGGCCGATTGGTTTCACCTCGATATTATGGATGGCCGTTTTGTGCCAAACATCAGCTATGGTATGTCTATCATCAGCCAGATGAAAAAGGCTGCTAAAAAGACCTTTGATGTGCACCTGATGATCGTAGAGCCGGAAAAGTATTTTGAAGAGTTTAAAAAAGCAGGTGCCGATATTCTTACCGTGCATTACGAAGCCAGCACGCACCTGCACCGCAGCATACAGGCTATTAAGGCATTGGGTATGAAGGCCGGCGTATCGCTCAATCCGCACACGCCTGTCAGTGTACTGGAAGATGTCATTGCCGATATAGACCTGGTACTCATCATGAGTGTGAACCCCGGTTTTGGTGGCCAGAAGTTCATACAGCAGGCATTGCAGAAAATAACTAAGGTAAAGGCCATGATAAATGCCGCGGGTAGCAATACGCTGATTGAAGTGGATGGTGGCGTAACCCTTGAAAATGCCCCTGCATTGGTAGCCGCAGGTTGCGATGCACTGGTAGCGGGCAATACGGTTTTCTCTGCCCCCGACCCTGTTGAAATGATAAAAAAGCTGAAGCAGGTAGGAAAATAAATGTAACTTTTGGGCGTTTTTATTGATGTATGCTCCGAAAACGCATTTTATTATCTGCCATATTTCTACTGGCTTCCCTATACACATTTGCACAAACAGCTACGCTGAATGGAAAGGTGACCGATGAACGCGGCCGCGAACTGGACCCCGTTACCATTGCCATTGAAGGTACGGCCACCGGTACTACTACCGATGCCAAAGGCCGCTATACATTGCAGGTGCCTGCCGAACAGGCTATAACCATTGCATTCTCTTATAACGGCTATTCGGTAGAAAAGCAAACGTTGACATTAACCAATGGCGAGCAGCGCGAGCTGAATGTAAAGCTGAAAAAAGTAAGCCGCGAGCTGGAAACGGTAACCGTAAAAGGCACGCGCGATAACGAAGCCGGTAATGTACGCATAGACCCCACCAAAGCGGGGCTGCTGCCTACCACGGGCTTCGGCAGTGGCATAGAGGCGATGATAAAAACCTTTGTGGGCAGCAATAACGAGCTCACTTCTCAATACAATGTGCGCGGTGGCAACTATGACGAAAACCTCGTCTATGTAAACGACTTCGAGATATACCGCCCTTTCCTTACCCGCAGCGGCCAGCAGGAAGGTATGAGCTTTATCAATGCCGACCTTGCCGCTGGTGTCAATTTTTCGGTAGGTGGCTTCCAGAGCAAGTATGGCGATAAGATGAGCAGTGTGCTGGATGTAACCTACAAGCGCCCTAAGAAATTTGGCGGCCGTGCTATGGCCAGCCTGCTGGGTGCCAGCCTCTCGCTGGAAGGTGCTTCTAAAAATGAGAAGTTTACCTACCTGGTAGGCTTGCGCCACAAAAGCAATCAATACCTGCTGAAGGCACAGCCTACAAAAGGTATCTACAACCCATCATTTACAGATGGACAGGTATTGCTCAACTACCGCTTCAACAGCAAGTGGGAAATAGAAGCCATAGGCAACTATGCCCGCAACCGTTTCAACTTTACACCCGAAGAGGCTACCAGCAGCTTTGGCCTTATAAACAAAGCCTACCAGCTGCGTGTATTTTATAATGGCAATGAAATAGATCAGTTCGACTCACGCTTTGGTGGCATGTCCACCACCTTCCGACCCAACGATAAACTGAAATTAAAATTACTGGCCTCCGGTTTCCAAACCAATGAAAAAGAAACCTACGATATCAGTGGTGAGTATTTACTGGGGGAACTGGAAACCGACCTGGGCAAGGAAAACTTCGGACAGGTGAAAACCTACTTAGGAACGGGCATCATACACAACTATGCGCGCAACTACCTGAAGGTAAACGTGGGCAACCTGGCACACCGTGGCTCTTACGATGCACGCCTGCATTTTATACAGTGGGGCGTTGATGCCAATATTACCAATATCGAAGATAAATTGTACGAATGGGAACGCCGCGATTCTGCCGGTTTCACACAACCGTATGACCCTAACAAACTGGAGCTGACACGCTTTTACCGCTCCGGTGCCACGTTCGACTATATGCGCTATAGCGGCTTCCTGCAGGATAACTTCCGTTTTAACGATTCGCTCGACCTGACAGTTTCATTAGGTGTGCGTTTCAATTACAGTACGCTTAACAATGAATTCCTTGTAAGCCCGCGTATGCAATTGTCTTACCGCCCTAAGTGGAAGCGTGATTTCATCTTCAAGCTGGCAGGTGGTTTGTACCAGCAGCCACCCTTCTACCGCGAAATGCGCGACCTGAATGGTGTAGTAAACAAAGACCTGAAAGCACAAAAGTCTTACCACTTTGTGTTCGGTACCGATTACAACTTCAAAGCGCTGAACCGCCCGTTCAAAGTAACTACGGAACTATATTATAAAGGCCTGTGGGATATCGTGCCTTATGAATATGATAATGTGCGTATCCGCTACTTTGGCCAGAACAGTGCCGTGGGCTATGCAGCGGGTGGAGAGATACGTCTGTATGGCGATATAGTAAAAGATGCTACATCGTGGATAAGCGTAGGCGTGATGAAGAGCATGGAAGATGTGACCAACGATGCCATACAATATAAAAATGTAAGCGGCGCCGATAGTGCTATTGTAAAGCCGGGCTATATACCCCGCCCTACCGACCAGCGCTTTATGCTGGGTATGTATTTTGAAGACTACTTCCCCCGCTGGAAGAATTATAAAATGCACCTGAACCTGATGTATGCTACTGGCCTGCCCTTTGGCCCGCCCGATAACAAACGTTATGGCGATACCCTGCGCCTGCCCGATTACAAGCGCGTAGATATCGGCTTCAGTGCATTGCTGGTAAATGGTGAAAAGCACCCAACCAGCAAAGTGTGGAGTGCATTGGATAATGCATGGCTGAGCCTTGAGGTGTTCAACCTGCTGGGCATCCAGAATACGTTATCGTACACATGGATACAAGATCAGACCAGCGGCAAGACCTATGCCGTACCCAACAGGCTTACCTCACGGCTTATCAACGTCAAGCTCATAGTCGATTTCTGATAATTTTCAGCAAATCTATACCAACAAAAATACATTGATTATCAAAGGGCTGCATTCGAAAGTGCAGCCCTTATTGCATTACAATCGCTTGTTTACATAAAAATTATTTGGTTCATATGTAATGTTTGCTACCTTTACGGCTCACCATTATCTACCATCATGAAACAATACTTACACACTATAGGTATAGCCACATGCTATATCGTCCAATCGAGAGACAAACCGGAATAACATTCCCACGCTGACAAACATATCTTCTATATTGTACACAAGCAGCTGCATTCGTACCTGTTATTAAACCCGTTTTTATAGTTAACCTTTTGCAGGTTCACCCTGCTAAACCCCTTGTGTGTTTTACAACACGCAACAGTAAGGCTTTTATTATTTAACCATAAAAACAAAAACCATCATGAAACAAATCAGCAAATGGCTGGCGGCATCGCTATTACTTGCCGCATCAGCTAGCCAGGGCATTGCCCAAAACCTGAACAAGCATTTTTACCGCGCTGAAAATGTAAGCATCGATTACCTCCGCCCTTCGGATGAATATGCTTTGGGCGGGCACACCTACCCTTATGATATTGACGGCATGCTCAATATCAGCCCGGCTACAGGCTTACCTTTCCGTCGCATCCAACTGGAAGAGATTGATAAAAACCTCGACCACCAATGGTTTAAAACGTATGTAACAGATGCCGAACAGAATGCGGTATGGGATGGTAGCTGCTCCAATCTGGCAGTATCCTTCCAGTTGGGTTATGCCAAGCAAACCAAAGATGAAGGCTACATACTTTGCGGCCGCGTAGTGCAAAACCCTGAAATATCAGGCTGTGATGGCGACTACTACGATAACATATTCCTGCTGCGTACCGATAAAGACGGCGATGTGATATGGTATAGCCGGTACGACCGCCTTGGTATGCTCAACAGCGTACTGGAAGCCAGCGATGGCAGCTTTATTGCCTGCGGTTACGCAGAAGATAAAGAAGGTACTACCAATGGCCTGATACTAAGTGTAGATGCCAATGGTGCTTTTCAATGGGCACGTTATGCATACACACCGTTTTACGATCATAGCTTCATCGTACCATCTTACTACAAGCAGATAAAACCTTTTGGCGATGTATATGCACTGGTAGGCGTGGCCAACAGGAAAGAACAGATATGGGGTGCTACACTGGTAACACTGATAGATGCCGCTGGCAATTACTACCAGGATGCTATTGTTGACAACCAGATGTTTGACCGCACATTGATAGGCAACAGCCTGTATGATGCAAACGATGGCGAACTTGCCATCACCGGTATGGCTGGCGTGGTACACGATAGGCTGGCACAGGTTTCTATACTGAAACTGGAGCCATATAGCATGAGTGTCAATTTCCTGAAAGCATACCACTGGTATAAAGATGATGATATGTCTTTCGGTAATGCTATACTGGCCGATAAAGAAAAAGACCGCATCTGCGTTACCGGCAGGGATGCTAAAAATGATGCGGGCTTGTACCTGCAAACCGACATCAGCGGCAACCTGCAACGTTATACTACTTTCAATAATAGCGACGCTATGCTGGGTATGTCTATCACGCACAACACCAGCCTGAATGTGCCTGTATACTCTGGTCTCCACGACCTGTCTCCCGAACCTACATTTGTAGTGCGCAATACGCAAGACAAAGACTGTGCTGAGGAAAGAGAAGTGCTGATTGAAGACCTGGAATACAAAATACATGAATCAAAGCACAGGGAAGTAGATATCAAACGTATTGAAGACAAAGCCTATGCTCACAAACTGGAACAAAAAGAACGCATTGTTTGCGGCAGTATAGATGCTAAAAACGGCGTAACAACTTCAGTAACAAATGTAGCAGCAGCTACAGGCAACCTGGCATTATCTCCCAACCCGGCTGCCCATACCATTACACTGCAGCATGCAAACCTGGCAGGCAGCACTGTAAAAGTATACGATGTAATGGGCCGCCTGGTAATAGAAACAAAAGCTACTGCCGCCACTATGCTGAAACTGGATGTTTCACCATTGGCTACAGGTACTTATACCGTACAATTAACAGCTAACAATGGTGCAGTGCAGTATGGCAGGTTCGTTAAAGAATAGTATTTTCTTAATGGCAATTTAGAGAAAGGCCGGGTTCGTCCCGGCTTTTATTATGGTGCCTGCACAAAGGCCGGGGGCGATTGCCTGAAGATAGCCAGCAAGTCCTGCGGTATCTCATCCTTCATGTGTTCCATGCACCAGCTTATTATTTCATCTATCAGTTTTCTAAGCGATGCCCCTTTTTCAGTAAGATGATATACCACTACTTTAGGCGCTTTTACCTTTATCTCTTCCCTGTGCAGCAGCCCATCAGCTTCCAGTTCTCTCAGCTGCTCTGTCAATACTTTTTTACTGATAGTTGGCATATAGCCATGCATCAGGTTGAAACGGTTTATACCATGCTGCACCAGGTATAGTAAAATAGGTTTCCACTTCCCCGATATAAGTGCAGAGAATTTGGTCATCACGCACAAATCTGCATTAAAACATACGGTAGGCATACCATTCAGTTGTAAAGTTAAAGGTAACCATTTGGTAACTTATTGTTCAGTAGTTGCGGCCATTTCATCTTTGTCAAAAATCATAAACAATGATGAGAAAAGTTGCAGCATACAGTAATGCATTGATGATACTTACCGGCATACACCATATCTACGGGGCATGGGTGTACCACACTCCCTGGCGCCTGCATGTCCTGGCATTAAGCATCCCCGTGCTTATTATCAATTGGTTTCTGGTAAGGGGTGCCGTATCGCGGTTTAAATTTTACATGTTCTGCCTCGTCAACTTTGTTATTTCTGTAATCCTGATAGGATTGTATGAAGGCATGTTCAATCACCTTGTGAAAAACCTGCTCTACTTCTCGGGACTCGATAGGGCTACATTGCTTCAACTGTTCCCGCCCCCTATCTATGTTATGCCAAATGATTTTTGGTTTGAACTTACAGGCATAGCACAAGCCTTAATAACGGTGCCACTTATTTACTTTTCTATAAGAATGGTAAAAGCCGGTAGTAAATGAAGCATTTACGGATGCCCGCTGATATTCGTCAGCTGGTTGATGTTTTTGACAGAGGCATCCAGATCCGCTGCTGTAGCCGCTATGCCATCTATTACTTCTTTATTGGCGGGGTCGTTTATATCGCTTTTGTTGAATAGTTGCGTCAGCCCCATGATGGTAGCCACGTGGTTGCGCACCTCGTGCGATTGTAGCCTGGCTATTTCCTGCAGCTTTTTGTTTTGTTCTTCTATTTCCTGCGCGTGCTGTTTGGTTGTTGCTTTTTCTTTTATGTATATACGCAGCAGGTAATCCGTTATCATATACACAAACGAAAGGCATATAAGAAATGTGAAGATGTAATCGGTAAAATATTTTGTCCGGTCTTCATACGCTATGGGTATGATGCCGGGATACACATATTCTATGCCGATCAGCGCTACAGCCAGCAATGCATGCAGTGCGAACCAAAGCAGGTGATAACGCCTGCGTGTGATGGAAATAAGTACCTGGAAGTTGAGAAAGAACAGGCAGATGTTTGGCCCCTTCATGCCGGAATCGTAGTAATAGGTTATAACCAGGCCCGAAAAACTGACAATAGCAAAAATGGCAATCGCCAGGGTATATTTTTTACGAAACCGGGAAAGGTAATATACAATGCCTTGTATTAGGGTGAGTGCAGCAGTAACCCAGGCTACTTCAGGCAGCACCACTAACATATTGATAGGCTGGAAAACAAGAAAAATAAACAGGATTATAGCCCCCAACGCATTCACCCTCCGGTTTTCAGAGTTGAACTCTGCCGGGCTACCTACTATATAATCCCAGGCTCTTTGTATCCGGGTGTTCCGATAGATAGTTTGCATCAATCAATAGGAGGGGTAAATGGTATTTGATGTATAAGTTGTCGGTATTAAATATACATAAAAATAACTAAGGATTTTCCTCTATTTTCTTCGTCAGTTTGTTTATATTTTTTATCACATCGTCCAGCTGCTCTGTTGTGTTCACTATGCCTTTTATCACTTCCATATTGGCAGGGTCGTTTGCCTCTTTTTCATTAAATAGCTGTGCCAGCCCCATTATCGTGCTTACATGGTTTCTCACCTTGTGCGATTGAATCCAGGCTATCTCCTTCAGTTTTTCGTTCTGCGCTTCTAGTTTGGTCACGTGTTCCGGTATGGCCCGTGCACCGTCCTCGGCCAGGCGTTTTTCATGGTTATACCTGTTCAGCAGGTAGTTGGTAAT
>JANLJF010000060.1 GCA_029255605.1 Azovibrio restrictus | reverse complement strand
GGCCTGTCATATCCACCATTTTCACTTGCAGGGTAGCGCTGTGTTGCAGGTTCATTTGCAGGGTAGCGGCAGTAGTAGCCGGGTTAGGATATGTTTTTACTTCTTTGATTGCTGAAAAGACATTGTTGATAATGGTGCCGGTAGTAGTTGGAATGAGTTCCAGCAATTCCGTATCGCCAAGCCCACCGGTTGTATCGGGTACCACGCCTGTACAGTATATTTTATTTTTGAAGGACGTCATGTTATACCCGAAGCCACTAACTCTGCCGGGCCAAATATCCGCAATCATGGCGGCAGGGCTTGTTCCATTGTAGCTCCACAGTTCAACGCCATGCGTAGAGTCGAATGCGCAAAAATAAAGTGTATTGTTAGCTATTGCGAACCTGCTTGCAAAGTATGCCTGTCCCGGCACTGCTTTCAGGGTTTTAGAACTGAAGTCATAGGCCGTTAATTGCGGCATGCTTGTAGAAGGGTTGGATACCGCTAGGTAAAGCCTGTTTTTATACAGCGCCAGTTTGTCATTAGTATAATATGGGCCGTGTAGTAAAGGATTATTACTGTTATTATAACTATAAGAAAAAAGCTTTACCGGCGCTGAAGTTCCGTCATATACAATAATGTTATTGGCATGCGATAGGTATAGCTTATTCCCCAACACCGTAAACCGGTCGGGTCCCGCACTGCCACTGGATATAAAAGTTGTTATCTGTACTGTATTGCGTGTGGCCGGGTCAAATTCGTACATACCATCCTTTTCAGCAAAAACCAATTTCCCATTGAATGCAGTGAGGTTGCCGGCGGCAGTTATGTTGTTTTTAAATATCGCGCCGTGTACACCTGTTTTATGGTCATACTCATATACATATGTGCCATCGGTGGGCGAGCTTACAAGGAAGTATACGTTGGTACCTACTGCTACTATTTCATCAGCTGCCATTACCTCGCCTGTGCCCAATGCAGGTATTACGGGTGTAGGTGTAGCGGTAAGGTCGTACTTAAATAGGGTGTGGTTTTTAGGCTGGCCGGGTACATTCGGCTTATTGTAGCCAAAAAAGTAGAGTGCCAGTTCCTTGCCTTCTGCATCTTTTACTACCGTCATGCCGGGGAAGTTTGCTTTAGGCCTCACCACACCATTGTCCGGACCTGGTTGTATGTTTTGGGTAAGTACAGGCTTAACAGCGGTATCCAGGCTCCACAGTTCATACCCTGTATCTTTTAACCATGCTGTAAAATATAACTGGTTGTTGAATGGTGTATATGCTGCAGGTGCCGATGACCTGTCTTGTCCACTACCGGGGTTCAAATCATGGTTAAGAATGGTTTGTGCGGATGCATTAATAGCCAATGCAGCCAGTGCCAGACAAAGCATAGTGTGTTTCATAGGTAGTATTTGATATGTAATTTAATAAAAATGTATATGATCGCCCATTTTTTGAGAAAACTATTTAATGGGCACAAAACAAAAGGAGCGGCAATCACCGCTCCTTTTTACTATTCAAAAACTGTAAGGACTATTGCTTTTGTATGCGGCCGCTGTGCATCAGCTTACCGTTCTCATCGCTGATGATGTAAGCGTAAGTACCGGTAGCCAGGTTTGCCATTGGCAGGTTCAGCTTGGTTTCACCCACAGCATAAGTAGTAGCTGCTATGGTGTAAACCGTGCGGCCTGTCATATCCACCATTTTCACTTGCAGGGTAGCACCTTGTTGCAGGTTCATCTGCAGGGTAGCCTCGCTTGCAGTTGGGTTAGGGTACACTTTTACATCGGCAGCAAAACGCACATTTTGTACGCCGGTAGTAGAATCATGCAGTTTATACAGCTCTGTACCATTTATATCATCTGTAGCAGAGAAGTACAAGCTGTTGTTCATTAATACGAAATTGGCTGCATAGCTGCCATCAAAACCAGGGTAGATATCTGCTACCATGGTAGGTGCACCAAAGCCTGTAAACTTCCATATTTCGTTGCCATTAGCACCGTCATTGGCTGTGAAGTACAGTTTGCCGGCATAATTTACCAGGTTAGATATCTCACCGTCGCCCGTAGCATTTACTTTATATACCAGCGTAGCTACACCGTTAGCCGGGTCAAACTTGTACAGGTGGCCGCTGGTAGTAGCATCATTGCCTGAGAAGTAGATGTAACCACCCAGCATAGCAATGAGATTAGAATTGATTTGCGTGAATGGCACGCTGCTGGCAGGCCCTGCGTTTACATCGGTGATGCGTGCTACAGATGTTTCGTACACATACACCTCGCGGCCGCTGGCCGATGTTTGTGCAGTGAAGTACAGTTTGTCGCCTATCACTACCAGGTTCAGAGGATAAGAACCATCCACACCTGGTTCCAGGTCTGTTACAATAGTAGTATTATTCGTCATTGGGTCGTAGTGATACAGTTCTATACCTGTAGATGGTTCCCATGCGCTGAAGTACACTTTATCTTTAAAAGCTACCAGGTTGCTAACGACGCTGGTGCCAAACTGGTTTACATTACTCAGGCGCATGGCCGAGTTGGATGTGGTATCATATACCCACAGCTCGCTGCCGTTGATGCCGTCTTCTGCATTGAAGTATATCTTGCCTTTCATTACCACCAGTTCAGTGATGTAAGAACTGCCTGCACCTGTGTATATTTCAGCAGCCAGTGATGGTGGGTTGCTGCCATCCCATTTGTATAGTTCAGTGCCGGATGTACCATTGTCGGCAGGGAAGTATATGTATTTGCCCAGTACGGCAAACGGGCTGTTGTATCCCATATTGATACTGCCCGAATTACCCGGGTTAATGTTATAGGCCAGGCCGGTAGTGCCTGCGCTGTCCATCGACCACAGTTCGAAACCATTGGTAGCATCAAAGGCAGAGAATACCAGTTTTTTTCCGAATACAGTAAGGTGGTTTGGGTAGCTGCTGGCAGATCCCGGGTTAATATCTTTTACAAGCGCCGGCTGCGCGGTAGCTGTTGCTATAGATGCTAAAAGCGATAAGCTGAGTAAACTACGTTTCATATCAGTTTGGATTTGATTTTTTTAGAATAGCGATGTTTAATGTGTATAGTTAAGTGTATTGTTGCATTATTGTTTCTGTATGCGGCCGGTATACAGGGTAGTGCCTGCATTATCGTATATACGGTAGGCATAAGTAGCCGCCGGTAGCTGTGCCATAGGCACTTGCAGCAGTTGTGTGCCTGCACTGTATGGCTGCGCCGGTGTGCTGTACACTGTTTTACCTGTCATATCTACCAGGCATATGCCCATTGCCTGTGCCTTTTTCAGCGATACCGATACGGTAGCTGCTTCTGTAGCAGGGTTGGGATATACTTTTACATCGGCTGCAAAGCGTACATTTTGCACACCCAGTGCAGCAGAGTCACTGAATTTGTATAGCTCCACACCCGTAGTGTTGCTGTATGCGCTGAAATACAGTTCGCTGTTCAGGCGTGTCAGGTTAGATGGGTAGCTGCTGCCCGCACCGGTTTCTACATCGGCCTTCATCACAGGTATGCCTGTACCTTCGTAAGCCCACAGTTCATAGCCGTTAACGCCGTCCTCTGCCGTAAAGTACATCTTGCCTGCATAAGCAGTAAAGTTGGCCGGGTTGCCATCGCCCGATGGGTTGAGGATAAATACCACAGCCGCAGTGCCGTTGGCAGGGTTGTAAGCATATAACTGCACACCCGTCATACCGTTATCGCCGGCAAAGTATATTTTGCCATCGTGGCCAAACAATGGGTTGCGCGTGCTGAAGGGGTTGTAGATACCATCGCCGCTGCCACTGTTTATATCGGTAAGGCGTTTCACTTCTACGCCGTCATATACATACAGTTCGCGGCCGGTAGCGCCTTCTTCTGCTACGAAGTATAGCTTATCGTTTATAACAGTGTACCCGTCTGCATTGCTGCCTGCAAAGGAAGGCACGGCATCGCTCATTAGCATTGTACTGTTCGTCATCGGGTTGTACACATACATATCGGCACCGCCCAGTGTAGTGGCCGTAAAGTATAGCTTGTTTTTATAAGCGGTTATAAAGCGCGGAAAGCTGTTGAGGCCGCCGGGTGAAACATCGGTAACACGCTGCTTGTACCCACTGGCCGGGTTGTAAGACCACAGTTCATTGCCATAAGCATCGCCCAGGCCGCCAAAATACAGCAGGCCGTTGTGGGCTACCACTTCTTCTATACCGCTGCTGATGCCACCGGGGTACAGGTCCAGCACCAGGGAAGGCGCAGCCGTACCATCCCAGCGGTACAGTTCTGTACCGGTGATGCCGTTATCGGCAGGGAAGTAAGCATAATCGCCTGAAACTGCCAGCTTTGCATTGTTGCTGTATAGCAGGGCATCGCCCATGGGGTTCATATCATACAGCAGCTTGGCAGTATCGTTATCCAGCCAAAAGAGTTCGTGCCCCGAAGTATCGTTGCTGGCGGCAAATACCACTTTGTTTTTGAAGATGGTAATCCACGACGGATAAGAATCGCCACTAAGGTTGATATTGCTTACCAGGGTAGCCTGTGCCTGTGCACAAAAACTACCCGCCAGCAATGCAGTACCGAGTAAGACAGATTTCATAAGCAAAACATATTTAAGGGGTTAATAATACACTGATTTAGCGTATAAATATAAATATTATTAAGTAATTATTAAATAACCCTTAAATAATTAGATGTCTGAATAACTGCCATTTGTTAAGCGCTCGTTAACCGTTTGCAAACCGGTTGTTAACGGGTAGTGCCGGGCTTGTACGGGTGCATGTATACTTTGCATATTTGCAGCGTTGACACGTTATGTAGTTAACCTGTCACATATAGAGGTATAATTGGGATATGGGGAGGCTAGTTTCCACTGCCGCAACTTTCTTATCCTGAAATAGAGGCTCCTTTCCACAGGGTGCCTCTTTTGTTTTTATGGCAATGTGTTAAAACTGCAGCCCGTTATTCATTAAGTTCCAACTATTTCCTGTTATTTTTGGTCTTTAGCACACACGGCCCTGCCGTCAATTACTCTATAAGATGATGAAATTGTACCGCCTTGCATTTTTACTGGTAGCATTATTACCCATAGCACAGCTGCACGCCCAGACTGCCAATAAAACCAAATCGATGGATTCGCTGCTGATAGCTTATCATAAACTAGGCCGCTTTACCGGCACGGCACTGATAACCAAAGGCGGCAAAACAGTATATCAAAAAAGCTATGGCTATAAAAATACCGCACGGAAAACAAAGGACGATGCCAATACCATCTACCAGATAGGGTCGGTAACCAAAACCTTTACATCTACCATGATACTGCTGCTGCAGGAGCAGGAAAAGCTGAATGTAAAAGATAAGCTATCCAAGTATTTCCCCACCTTTCCCGATGGTGATAAAATAACCATAGAGCACCTGCTTACCCATACATCGGGCATATACAACTATACAGAAGATACCCTTTTTGAGCGCAGCGGTATGATGAAGCATCAGAGCCGCGAGGACATGATAGCGCTGTTTAAAGACAAGATGCCTGCCAATGCCCCCGGCGAAGCATTTAGCTACAGCAATTCTAACTACATGCTGCTGGGCTATATTATAGAAGACCTGACGGGCAAAACCTATCACCAGGCGCTGCGCGATATGATACTGGCACCACTGGGTATGAAAAATACGGGTACCAACTTTGCCGGCCTGCAAAGCCCCAACAAGGCTACGGGCTACTTTGCCATAGATGGCGATATGGGGGCAGCAGCGCCGGTAGTAGATTCATCGGTATCGTATGCCGCGGGGGCTATCTATAGCACCGTAGGCGACTTGGATAAATGGGCGCAGGCCGTGATGGCGCAAAAACTGCTGCGCCCGGTAGACTGGATAATGGCTACCAAACCCAATAAAGAAAACTATGGCTATGGCTGGATGAGCGGCGATATATATGGCAAAAAAAGCCTGGGCCACAATGGTGGTATTCACGGCTTTCTTTCCAACCTGTTTATGATATCGCAGGATTCGGTAGCTATCATCCTACTGTCAAACAATATGACCAGCGACCTCGGCACCATCCGCCGCGACCTGGCAGCCATCCTGTACGAAAAAGCGTATGAAATACCTGAAGTGAAGGTGGAGGTGAAACTACCCGCAGCTACGCTGAAAGAATACATAGGTGTATATCAGCTGGCACCCACTTTTGAAATTAAAGTATTTATGGAGGGTGAAAAACTGATGGCGCAGGCTACCAATCAAAACCCTTTCCAGTTGTTTGCAGAGCGTAAAGATTTCTTTTTCCTGAAAGTGGTAGATGCGCAGATAGGCTTTATACGCGATGAGAATAACAAGATAATAAAACTGATGCTGCACCAGAACGGCAGGGTATTGCCCGGCATAAAGAAGTAACAGCGAATAGCATTTTATGAAGAGCAGGATGAGATACATCCTGCTCTTTCTTTTTTGGCCATATGTTAAACGGTGGTTAACCGGTTGCAAAGGCGGCGTTAAGCAGGCGCGTAAATTTTTAAAACCTTTGTTACCGCCTCATATTTGCACCACAATTATCAACACACACTAATGAAACAACACTTATCATCATCAACCTTCCGAAGCATAGCACAGAAAAAAACATGCAACTGCAATGCGCAACCCCAACTATAGGCCTTTCAAAACAGTACACAAAAAATAAAAACGCACACCAAACATTCACCCATCACTACTCAGACGCAATAATTTCAATAACAAAAATAAAATAAACACAACATGAAACACCCTCAACAATTTCGCCCGAAACAAAAACTATTCAATGGTAAGTTCTTCGACTACATCTTTCGTCTCAATCCTTTTCGCGGAGAGCTGGTTGAAGTGGAAATGAAGGTGGTGGGTAAGCGCATTATCTATACTTATACCAAAGTGCGCGATACATACTAAGCCCTGTTGCCTGCATACACGTACAAAAAATATGGGTACACCACATTTAAAAGGATGTGCCACTTGTAATAGCCGAACTTAGGGATACAGCCTATGACAAGCATATTTTTTAATGCAAAACAAACAGGGCCATATGAAACGGTATCCCGAAAAGTATTTTTCCTTCGCAATAAAGCTGCGCGACTATGTATTGCGCTTTAACCCCTTTCGCCCGTATATAGTAGAGGTGGAGGTGAAAATGGTAGGCCCGCGTGTGGTATATCATTATACACGCGTAGGTGCTAAAAAGCGTTAGTACACCATCTTAAAATTGTTCTGCGAAAAATCGGCATCGGGCAGTATGGCACGCAGGTGGTGCTTCAGGTGTTCCGGGTAATCGCGCACAATGAAATCGAGCGAAAAGGGTTCACTCTTTCCTATCGCTATCTGGTTGGGCAGTGCGGCATCGGGTATCCTGCCTATGATGTGTGCCAGGTGCCGGTTATATACATCCCACAGTTGCAGCAACTGGTGCCAGTCCCCTTCATTATACTGCTGTATGCGTACCCACGCATCCTGCTCATAGGGCGGAAATTTCAGCCCGTCTTCCTGTATGGTACGTACAAACTTCTGGTGGTTATTGGCAGCCGAATCTACCAGGTGGCCTATTATTTCCTTATAAGACCATTTCCCGTGCTTAGGCCTTACCGATGCAGCTTCATTGCTTATTTTTTTCAGCAGTGGCAGCGCCTTGTCCAGCGTATCCAGCAGGTGTTGTGCAGTCTGTTGCATGGGTATGAATATGGGATATTGAAGGTACTAAATGAAAATTATATGCCATGGGCACGTTATTTTTATTCGTATCTTACTGTACAAATCTTTTCACATGAGTCCGTTACTTACCGGTGTCATATTTCTTACGGTGGTAGTGCTGCTGTACTCCGTAGCAAAAGCCATCATGCGCTGGCTGGATAAGCGCAGGGAAGACCGGGAGCCGTAACACTCTTTTCAAAACATGTTATCTGTTATGTCAACACAATTCCAGGGCCTGCGCACACTGGGTTATAAAGTGCCCGATTTGCAGGAAGCTAAGAAATGGTACACGGATGTTTTAGGTGTGGAACCTTATTTTGATGAGCACTTTTATGTAGGCTTCAATGTAGCCGGCTACGAGCTGGGCCTGCAGCCCTACGAGGGCAATGTGGTGCGTGGCAATGCCGCCGTTACCTACTGGGGTGTGGCCGATGTGCGGAAAGAATACGACAGGCTGATAGCCGCAGGCGCTACATCGCTGGAAGAACCGAATGATGTGGGTGGCGATATTGTGGTAGCTTCCGTTAGCGACCCATGGGGCAATCCCTTTGGTATCATATACAACCCGCATTTCAAGCTATAACTAAACCATCTGCGTATGAAAAACTTTCTGGTCCTGTTTCGTGAGCCCGAGGGGCGCAACGATGTGCGTACAGATGTAGAGATAACCAACCACCAGCAGGCATGGCAGCAGTGGATGGAAAAGTATATGGCCGAAGGCAAAATAGCAGGTGGCAATAGCCTGACCCTGCAGGGCAAAATAATAAAAGGCCCCGATGGCCATATATCCGATAGCATCCATTATGTAGGTACCGAAATAGTAGGTGGTTTCCTGCTGCTGAAAGCCGGTAGCCTCGACGAAGCAGCCCATATCGTATCCTCATGCCCCGTGTATCAATTTGGCGGCTATGCGGAGGTAAGGGAGTATTAGTTGATTGGAATTTTGGGAATTAGTTATTAGGATTTGGTACATCTTCAAGTCTATAATACACAGGTAGTCCTTTTGCCGCTACATGGTCACGTTCGCGGTTGGCGCCGGGACTTTCAGCTATCAGTAATATAGCTTCGCACTTGTCTATCACAGCCATCGATATTTCCATGATGGCTTTATATCTGTCAGGTACAGTAGCCTTATCCACTACTGGTAATGCTGCATTCATACCTATGATAGGGATGTGTCCCATTTCCAGTAGCTGTGCAGCAGCTTTATTCATAGCATCCAGGTTGGCTTGCCTTTCTTCGGCAGTGGGGGCAGAGTAGGGGCCAGCTACACCTATTATCATACCAGTGCATTTTTACTAAAATTAGCAATAAAACAAAAGCCGCAACACATGTTGCGGCTTTTGTTATGTCATTTAAGGCATAGCTTAAAAATCCGTCTCTACCGGGTTAGGCTTTGGCTGTTTCAGCTTTATGATGCCTGCAAAATTCATCAGTTTTATCACGCCATACACCGGGTCTATCTCGTGCCAGCGTACACCAAAGTTGGCATTAGATGCGCGCATATGGTGATTGTTGTGGTACGATTCGCCCAGCATTAGCAGGTCTACGTGAAACAGGTTGTCGGCCGTGTTCTTCATCTGGAAGTTCTTGTAGCCGAACTTATGGGCATACCAGTTGATGATAGCACCGTGTACCGGTCCGCTCATATAGTGCACCGGCAGCAGCAGGAACATCCACCACGATGTAGCGAAATAAACATAATAACCGGTGTACAATGCTGCCCAGAATAAACGTGGTGCCCAGCCATGTGCAAACTTGTCGAACGAACGCCATTCAGGCACATTCTTTTTAAAACGCTCCTCTATCGGGAATGCTTCATCGTAAATGCTGGTATATACCTTTTTGGTATGCCACATCATTGTAAAAACATTCTTGTGGTATTTGGGCGAATGCGGGTCTTTTTCCGTATCGGCAAAGGCGTGGTGCATACGGTGCATCAGTGCATACGTGCGGGTGCTGAGGTAAGAAGAACCCTGCATGATGAACGTGAAAATGAACCAGAAACGTTCCCATCCTTTACTCATGGTAAAAGAGCCATGGGCAGCATAACGGTGCTGAAAAAATGTTTGGGCAAAGAGCGACAAATACCAATGCGCTACAAAGAAAATGAGTATAGCCATTACTTCAATTAATAAAAAAAGGGGACGGGCTTTTCGACGCGCAAAGGTAAGCTTTTCACACGTACCATATGCGTTTATCTCATTGCTATTTTTTATCCCTGCATGTCAAATGTTTGCATAAGCCCGTTATATTTGTTAATACACATATCTGTTTTCCATGTTCAAAAACCTTAGCAGGGCTGATATCCGGTTTTTAGTGGCACTGCTGGTGGTACATGCGGTCTATTTTGCTATAGCTGTGCACTACAAGCGCATCTATAATGGAGACTCTTATGAGTATATCTATATGGCTACCAATATCCTCGATAAAGGATGGTTTTACGCCGGCAACCCTGCGTTACCTATTCAGCCCGAATATATGACCCTGCGCCCGCCAGGCTACCCCCTCTTCCTGGCAGGCATATACCTGTTTACGCTCAACAACTGGGTAGTGCTGGTGATACAAACCCTTATTTCTATTGCCAATGTATACTTCATGCGCCACATCATGCGTATGATAAACTATTCCCGCAAATATGATTGGGTGCTGCTGGCCTTTGTGCTGCTCTATCCGTCGCAGTGCATCAATGCCAATATCATAGCGCCCGACCTGCTGCTGCAAACCACCATATTAGCCTATGCCTACAATTTCATCCGCCTGCTGCGCCAGCGCCGCATGCGTTTTGCGGTGGGTATGGGCATAGCCCTTTGTGCCGGGGTAATGCTGAAGCCTGTGGTACACCCCATTATATACGTGCATGCCCTGCTGATGATGCTGGCAGGTATATATGTGTATAAGGCGCTGCTGCGTTCGTTTGTAGCAGCTATGCTGCCGTTGTTGCTGGTAGTAGCCTATGGCTATGTCAACTATGCACGCACCGGCAAGGTGCATTTTTCCAGCATGCAGTCGTTCAATGCCATTTTCTATTATTACAATTACTATAAAGATACCGAAGGGGTGGATAAGGCAGAAGCCTTCCTGCAGGAAGAGCGGGCTAAAATAGCCACCATGCCCACCTTTGCAGAGCGGTATGACTATGCCAATAAACGTGGGCGCGAACTGTTGCTGCAAAATTTCGGCAGCTATATGGGCTATCATATCAAGCACAGCCTGCGCCTGCTGATAGACCCCGGCAAGGGCGAAATAGACCTGTTTACAGGCAGGCTCACCCTTGGCACGCTCTACGACGTACATAATACCGAAGGCTTTTACGATACCTACCGCACCCGCGGTATCGATGGGCTGGAAGCTTATGTGGCCCGCAACCCCAGCCTGCCCATCGCCTTCATGGTGATGGTCTTCAACGTACTGCGCACCATAGGCATGTTGCTCTATTTCTTCAATAAACAAACCAATTACCGCCTGCGCCTGTTCATGTTCCTGCTCATAACCTATTTTGTAATGATAACAGGCCCTATAGCCAATACGCGCTATTTTATGCCCGTATCCCTGCTGTCTATGGGCATTGCGGCCATAGGTTACCAGCGTGTATTGCAAAGGCTGAAGAATAAGGCTATTATTGCAGGGCTGGAAAGGCAGGAGAGTTATCATTAAGCATTGCGGTCTTTGCGTACATACGGTCCATTCTGGGTGGCAGCACTGGTGTTGTGCTGTGCCATATGCGCGGTCTATCCTTTGTTTCAATACTATGTAGACCCCGATGCTACGGGCTACCTTACCGTAGTAAAATATTACGCTGCCGGCGAATATGCCAAAGCCATAAACGGCTACTGGAGCCCGTGGAGCTGCTGGCTTACGGTTCTGTTTATGAAGGGCGGGTTGCTGCCGTTTAAAGCTGCTATCGTGGCCAATACGCTTGGCGCAGTGGGGTTGCTATACATCACCCAGTCGTTCTTTCTTAAATACAACATCATCAGCCGCCTGCAGTGGGCTATGAGCCTGGTTATGGCGGGTTTCCTGTGTTACGCGGTATATGCCCAGTCCTTCGCCGACCTCTGGGAATGTTTCTTCCTGCTGGCAGCGCTACGGCTGGTAGTTTCCGACAGGTTCAAATACAGTCCGCAACTGTGGATAGCCGCCGGTGCCATCGGTGCCCTGGCATACTTTGCCAAGGCTTACGCCTTCCCGTTTTTCATACTCAATACCCTTTGCTGTGTATTCTACCTCACCCGTGCGTGGAACCGGCGCAATGTGGTGCACTGGCTATCGGTTAGCGGGGTGATGATACTCACCATGGCCATCGTCAGCAGCCCGTGGCTATATGCGCTGCATACCAAATACGGTGGCTGGAAAACATCCACTGCCGGTACGCTCAACCTGTCGTGGTATCTTGTAGGCCACCCGTTTTATAAAGAAGGCATCCTGCATTTACTGCCACCCCCTTATCCCGATGGTGTATCGTACTGGGATGACCCGTGGATGGTAAATGGCGCTACACCGCATTTTTACAGTTCGGCAAAGCTGTTTGCGCTGCAAATGGTAAGGGTAGGGCAGAATGCTATCAAGTTCCTGAAATGCACAAGTGAACTTTCTGTGTTCTTTGCCTTTATATGGCTGATGGCCGTGGGGATGTTGTTATCGCGCAAGCTGCGTTGTTTCTTCAGTCATAATAAGGTGATGCTGCCCGTGTTGTCGTTCCTGCTTTTCCCTGTGGCTTTCCTGCTTATCAATTTCGAGCCGCGCTATGTGTGGTATATGCTGCCGCTCAGTATGCTGATAGGTGCACTGGTATTTCAAACAGGCTTGAGGCTGCTGAACGGGCAGCGTGTGTTTGGTACATTCATTGTTATTGTCTTTGCAATCAGCTATCTTGTTACCCCCGTGTGGGAGATGCAGAAGATGGTACACGATGGCCGCGATGACCATGCAGCGGCACAGCAACTACAGCAATTGGGCATCACGGGTAGTTTCACCTCCAATGCTGTGTTTGGCAACGAGGCATTGGTGCGTTCGCAACGTATCGCCTATTTCGCAGGCAGCCAGTATTATAATATGCCTTTTGCCGATGTACCGGCTGCTGAATTACTGCGGGAAATGCGCAGGTATGGTATTCAGTACTATTACTATTTCTACCCCGATGCGGTAAGTGCGCAATCATTCCAATTGAAAGATGCAAACGGCATTAGTTTTAAAGAAGTGAGTGGTGGTAAAATAAGAGGGATATTAATTTTTGAATTATAATATTCTTACAACTTTTCATCAAACATGGCAAATATTGTATACTCATGTCGTTCATCTGCAACCATGTCTTTTGTTAGTCGTATAACGCTTGTTACTGAATAGTCTGGTATATGTGCATCGCTGTTTGTTTCAATGTCATCCAGTAATTCCAACTCCAATTCAGAAGGCTGTTCCAGATAGTATGCTGTTAATAATAGTTCATTAGTATTTACATCAATGTCTAGGTAAATGCGTTGTAGGTTTCTAGTGATTTTAAATGCTAAAAATCTGAGTACGGTAGTATATATATGAAATTTTTGTTTGTTTTCCAACATTTTGAGTTTCGTTCAAGGTTAGTCAAATTACTTTCCAATCCATTAACCACCAAATAACGGCGCCCCCATCCATCCTATTCGTTTAATAATTATCTTTGCACACTTTTTAATAACAACACTATAATATATGGCATCGAAAAAAATACAGGACCTCTTGGGCGACCAGGCCGGATTTTACCTGGACCACACTTGCAAAACCATCGATAAATCTGCACTGCACCTGCCTTCCGGCAACGTGGTAGATGATGTATGGGCTATGTCAAACCGCAACATCCAAACCCTGAAAAGCATTCAGGCGCTGATGGGTAATGGCCGTCTTGCAAACACAGGTTATGTATCTATCCTGCCGGTAGACCAGGGTATCGAGCACAGCGCTGGTGCGTCTTTCGCTCCGAACCCTATTTATTTCGATCCTGAAAATATCGTGAAACTGGCTATGGAAGGTGGTTGCAACGCCGTTGCTTCTACTTACGGTGTGCTGGGTGCTGTAGCGCGCAAATATGCACACAAAATACCTTTCATCGTTAAGATCAACCACAACGAGTTCATCTCTTATCCTAATAAGTTCGACCAGATCATGTTCGGCAGCATCCGCGATGCATGGAACATGGGTGCTACGGCTGTAGGTGCTACCATTTACTTCGGTAGCGATGAAAGCGCACGCCAGATAGTGGAAGTAGCTAAGGCTTTTGAATATGCACACGAGCTGGGTATGGCTACCGTACTGTGGTGCTACCTGCGCAACAGTGCCTTCAAGAAAGATGGTGTGGACTACCATACTGCTGCAGACCTTACTGCACAGGCAAACCACCTGGGTGTAACCATACAAGCGGATATCATCAAGCAAAAACTGCCTACCAACAATGGTGGTTACACTGCACTGAGCTTCGGTAAAACACATAAGAAAGTGTACGAAGAGCTGACTACAGACCACCCGATCGACCTGTGCCGCTACCAGGTAGCTAACTGCTACATGGGCCGTGCCGGTCTTATCAACTCCGGTGGCGAATCTAAAGGCGCATCAGATATGGCAGAAGCGGTAATGACTGCGGTTGTGAACAAACGTGCCGGTGGTATGGGCCTTATCAGTGGCCGTAAAGCCTTCCAGAAACCAATGAAAGAAGGCGTGGAACTGCTGAACACCATACAGGATGTGTACCTGGATAAAGATGTAACCATCGCTTAAAGTACAAGTAGATTAAATTTATATTAAAAAGCTGCATCATAGGATGCGGCTTTTTTTATGATGTTTTTCTTAATCGTTTGATTTGCAAAGCTTTGAAAAATTGAATAGTCCTGAAATAAAGGCGGATACATCCCAACGAAAGCCCGATTATTAACGTCTGATTATACAGAGAATAAATGGGTTTTATAATTAATTAATTTTGGCTTCATATATCCTTTCGATACGCAAAGAATATTTGAGGCTGATTTAAAAAGCCTGTTTTTTTTCACCTTACTCAACTGCATATGAAAATGAACACGAACCCTCGTACACAAAAATTCCCCGCTTTTGTTAAGCTTTGCTTCACGTTATTATTACTGGCAGGTTTTAGCTTCAAAGCATCGGCGCAATCTATCACGGCAGCCGGTTATGCTTTTTCTGCCCATAGCAAAACATTCAGCTATCTTACCGGTGGAACGGGTATCCCCACTATAGAGGTAGATGATGGATATACTACCATCTCGTTAGGCTTTACGTTTACATTCTGTGGGGTGGATTATACTGATGTTACTGTATGCTCCAATGGCTGGCTCATATTCGGTGCTACAGTAGGCAGCAGTGCTAACTGGAACTATAATCACATCACAGGTGGCGATGGTATTGCTCCTGCAGTATTTGCACTGTATGAGGATGTAAGCGGTGTAGGTGGTTCCTCTCATTACGATGTAACCGGTGCTGCAGGCAGTAAGGTATTTACATGGGAATGCAGGGATTGGAAATGGGATTTTGATGCGCCCACGCCTTCCGTATCATTCCAGGTAAAACTATATGAGGCCACCGGCATCATAGAAGTGCTGTATAAGCAGGAGCCCGGCGCAGTAATGCTGAATTCCAGCGGTGGTGCTACCATAGGCATAGCCAATTCTACCAGCGACTGGCAGGTGCTGGATGGTGTAGGTGCAAGCCCTGCGTCATCATCCAGTACATGGACAATCAACCTGTCATCCGTACCGGCTACCGGCCAAAGCTACATGTGGGACCCGGGTCCTCCTTGCCCTACAGTAGCACCAATAACTGTTTCTAACTACAATTCTACCAGCATAACATTCGATTGGACAGCAGTGTCGGGCAGTTTGGGTTATGAGTATGCTGTGGATTTTACAAGTACGCCGGCACCTGGTACTGCTACACCCAAAGTAACCACTACAACAAATTCGGCATACATAGGCAGCCTTAAGCCCAGCACTGTTTATTACATACATGTGCGCAATCAATGCGGTGCTACCAATTATTCTAAATGGGAAGTAATAAGGGTAGAAACCAGGCCTGCTTGCAGCGATCCTAAGCCCATTATTATTAGCCGGATAGACTCTACTTCCATCGACTTTCAATGGCCTGCAGTTACGTCGGCCTTAGAATATCAGTATATCATAGATCAGGACCGTTCTACGCCCGCATCGGCAAGCGGTGCCGTTACACAGCCCGGCACCTTTGTAAGCCTGGCCGGCCTTGTATCAGGCGAGCTCTACTATGTGCACTACCGTTCCCTTTGCGATGGAGACGATAGCTCCGCATGGTCGCTCGATTCTTTCCGTATACCTATACCTTGCCGCAAGCCTGTTTTGAGCCTTACGAACCTTACACCTACCAATGCCATTATTTACTGGGATGAGGTACCTACTGCAGTAGAATATGAATACTACCTGGGCAAGCTGGCATCTCCGCCACCATTCGGTACGCCTGTTAAGGCCCACAGTTTCCAGGTGCCTTATCTCAACAGTGCCACTCAATACAATGCATTCGTAAGGTGCAAATGCGATTACTATAAAATGAAAACCACTTCAGACTGGGCGCAACTGGAATTCATGACACCATTCCCGCTCAGCATTGGCAATACAGTAAAGGATAATGCGGTAGCTGTATACCCTAATCCCGTGCACGATGTACTGAATATAACTGTATCGGGCAGGTACGAAGGCAGCAATATCAGCATTACCGATGTGACGGGCAGGATCGTAAAAACGATAGCCGTAACTGCACAGAGCATTACGGTAGATATGAAAGGTATGGCAGCAGGCACTTATTTCTTAAAGTATAAAAACGATAACAACCAGGATATAATAAAGCTGGTGAAGGAGTAATATTTCTGTCTGATATTATCAATTTCTTTAGCCACTTCTTAAAGGAGTGGCTAATTTTTTTTGTATACCTCGTTGATGATCTGTGATAGGTATATAGGCGCCTGTTTAATAAGTTAAAATAACGGCACAGCAAGGGCTCCGCGGTAAAAGGGCGTAACTTTAAACCGCATTTCCTACCCCACATCTTACATAAACAGATTAATTATTGAAACGATGCTACACTTTATCAAAAGGGCAGCGCTATGCGCTTTAATGCTATTGGCTTGCAACCGGCACGCAATGGCACAGTTTCCTGCTTCGGCCTACAGTTTTTCATCCGCTGCGGGCACATTTACACCACTATCCGGGGGCACGGCCCTTACCTTTTCCAGCCTGGATGATGGTACGGTACAGAATGTGCCGATAGGTTTCACCTTCGAGTTTTGCGGCGTACCTTATACCGAAGTCAGCATATGTACCAATGGCTGGATATCTTTCGGCAATGTATCGCTCACATCTACATCCAATAGCACCGGCTCGGCCATATATCCTGCTATCATGCCATTGTGGGATGACATTTCCGGCCAGTCGGGTGTGGTATCACACCTCACATCGGGCACGCCGGGCAGCCAGGTATTTACAGTAGAATGGCTCAACTGGACCTGGTATTACAAAAACACCACGCCGATACCCATCGTTATATCTTTCCAGGTAAAGCTGTATGAAGCTACTGGCCGCATAGAGTATGTGTACCGCCAGGAAGCCGACCCGATAAACGGTTCGCCAAGCGCTACCATTGGTATCATGAAAAGCAGTACCGATTATCAAACTTTGAACAATTCAACGGCTACACCAACTGCCAGTTCTACCACATTTACTACCAATATCAATACCAAGCCTGCTACCGGCCAGCTATACCGTTGGGATCCGCCACCGCCATGCCCCGGCATATTGCCTATAACTGTGAGCAATTATAACTCCACTGCCGTAGACTTCAACTGGGGTGCCGCCACCGGCGCCGTAGGTTATGAATGGGCAGTAGATACCAATCCTGATAAAGGGCCCGGCGCTACTACTACCATCAATACTGCTACCACAACAACAGCATCGCAGGCAGGCCTTACACCTGCCACACGCTACTATATACACGTACGCAGCAAGTGCAGCGCCGTAAGCTATTCTAAATGGGATACCGTTTCGTTTGAAACAAGGCCCGATTGTGCAAAACCCGGCCGCATCGTAGTAGGGTATATCGATTCCAGCTCCGTATCCTTTCAGTGGCCGGCCATACCGGTAGCTGTTAGTTACGAATACCTGGTAGACCAAAACAAGGCCGACCCCGCAGCCGGTACGGCCATAGGCCAGTCGGGCACGGCAGTAAGCCTTACAGGCCTTACCGAAGGAGCGCTATACTATGTGCATTACCGTTCGCTATGTGCCGGTGATGATAGCTCTGCATGGGCCCTTGACTCCTTCCGCATACCGGTGCCATGCCGTATGCCCGCTTTGAAGCTGGTAGAGCTGAGGCCCGATAATTCTGTTATATCGTGGGACCCTGTCTACACGGCCACCGCTTACGAATACCTGGTAAGCACTGCAGATACGATACCCGCATATGGTATGGTCATACGGCAAAATGCTTTGCAAACACCATTCCTTACCGGTGGCACTACCTACAATGTATTTGTAAGGTGCAACTGCGAATATTATAATGTAGATACCAAATCTGCATGGGCACAGCTGAAGTTTACCACACCATTTGCTACCGGCATCAGTAATGTGCCGGGTAGTGATGCAGCATTGGCTGTTTACCCCAACCCCACATCTGGATATATAAACGTAAGCATTCCGGGTACGGTAAATAAGGGTAACATTACCATAGCCGACATGACAGGAAAAGTATTGCTGACTGCTACCGCTGAAACAAATATCATATCGCTGAACATCGGCCATCTGCCGGCTGGCAGCTATATGCTGAATTATACGGAAGGCGATAAAACAATTTCTGTGAAAGTATCGAAACAGTAAAAGCTTTAATAAAACAATGAAAAGCGCGGGCAGCAATGCCTGCGCTTTTTTGTTAAAAAAAATGCCGGAAAATGTTTCTTTATATAAATTATGTTTTTTAATTTTCGTTTTCTTGTTACAGAGCATGTCTTTGTATTAAGAAGCAAACTGCCACTCTCTGCCTGCTACTATAGCGGCATCCTACCTTTTGTTTACTGTTGTGTAATAACTATAACTATGCCCATTATGCATGTGTATAAATGATATATTTTATTTTTTACTGAGAAAAACACGGGATATTAATGGGATTTTAATGTTTTTGTTAAACACCTAATATGCTTTATAGGTTAAATTGTAACACGTAAATTATAAACTGCCCATAAACAGGTTGTTAAAAAAATGAAATATAACAAAACAAAAACCTCTTAAATAAAAGTATAGATGAAACAATTCAACATTTTTAAGAAGTTATGTCTACCGGTACTCGCTATCTGCGCTGCCTCTGGCGGTGCATCTGCTGCAGTTACCAGTGGTACATATACTGTTGGTACCGGAGGTACCTATGCCACCCTCGCCGCGGCGGTGACGGATCTTAACAGCTCTACCATTACAGGTGCTGTTACTTTCAATATACTGCCCGGCACCTATACTACAGCTGCCGACTGGCAGGTAATAGTAGGTGCAGTGAGCGGTGCCAGTGCTACAAACAGGATTACCTTCCAGGCACAAACCCCCGGCACCGTTACTATCAATGTAGCAGGTACCAATACCGCCAACTATGTGATAAAACTGGATGGCGCTTCCTACGTTGATATAAAAAACCTGGTGCTCGTAAACAGCGGTACATCTTACGGCAGGGTAGTAGAGCTGGCCGGTTCAGCATCTTACGATAGTATCGTTCGCTGCCGCCTGACGGGTGTTTCTACTACTTCCAACAGTAACGACAGGGCGGTGATATATGCCAATAATACCGGCAGCATGATATCAAACGTTATCAAGGCCGATACCATTCAGAATGGTTCGCACGGTATTTATTGGTGGTCGCCATCTACCAATTCAGTTACACATACTTTCAGCAACAACGTAATATCCGGCAGCCGTGAGGCATACCTGTATGCCCGCACGCTGAGCAATGCTACCATAACAGGCAACATTTGTTCTGCATCAGGCGTAGGTACGCACTATGGCTTTTACGTTCCTTATTCGCAAAATGGTTATACCATGACGGGTAACACCATCACCACATCGGGTAGTGGCGATGTATATGGTGTATACAATACATACTGTAATAATAGCAGTGCAAATAATGACCTGCTGGTATCTAACAACACCATTACTGCCACTACAAGCGGTGGTTATACCTATGGTATTTATGCTTACTATTACAATAAAAGAGTAAGGTTTACGAATAATACCATCACTACCACTTCCAGTGCAGGCGATAATTATGGTGTATATCTATACTACTTTAATGAGAATTTTGTCGTGAACAATAACACCATAACTGGTACAAACACTGGCTATGGTTATGTTTATGGTATCAATAACTACTTCAACAACTATAATATAGCCAATGCTTATGCTGAAGTAAGTAACAATACGATTACCAATTCCAGTAGCGGATCGGGCTATTATACCTATGGTATTTATAATTATTATACTAACTATTATAATACCAGCTCTACTTTCCAAAGCAATGGTAACCGCATTACAAACAATACAACCAGCTCATCTACATATTACAACTATCCGTTTTACAATTATTTTATCAATTATTCAGCACAAACCAGTACAGCTGAAATAAAGAATAATACCATAAATTCAGATGTTTCGTATTATTCTTATTTGGGGTACAACTATTATTGCATCGGCGCGGTCATAGAAAATAATACTTACACCGGCACAGCAAATTCGTCTTCCACTTATTGGTACCCATACGGCATTGCGTATAGCGACGGAGCTAAATACAGGAACAACACCATGAATATAACAGCTACCGGTGGTACTATATATAACTATGGGTTTGCCGATTATCATAGCGGTAGTGGTACCCAGGATACAGTTGAAAACAATACACAAAATTTCAACCTTACCAGCGCCACTTACTATACCTACCAGTATTATGTAAATGGTGTGAACCGTAACAACACGCTGAATGTAAACACAACCAGCGGTACTATTTACGCTGAGTATCCATGGTATAGCTATGGTGGTAAATTATATAGCAATAAGATAAACTGTACATCTACAACAGGTACTATATATGGTTATCATGCCTATGGCGGCACCAGCTATTCTGCCAACTATATAGGCAATACATGGAACCTAAACAGTAATACAGGTACTATTTATGCATTTGGTGGTTATTTATCAGGTGGCGAAAAATTCTTCGGAAACGTATTTACTGCAAAAACTGCGGGTTCTACATACATGCTGTATGAGCCAAACGGTTATTATGCAGATGTGCAACTGGTAAATAATACCTTCCATAGCAACTCTACCGGTAGCACCAACTACCTGGTGTACAGGAGCGGCAATAGCAGCAGCTACAATGGTAAAGGTTTTGTTTATAACAACATCTTTTCTAGGAGCAACGCTACCAGCACCAACCCTGCTGTATATATAGCAGATACTACTTACTGGATAGCAGACTACAACCTGTACTACACACCGGGCACCGTAAACCTGCAACGGACTTCCGGTTCGGCTATCAATACTTCATCGCTGCAGGCATGGAGGAATAATACAAAGCGCGACCTGAACTCGCTGATCTACGATCCCGGTTATCGCGATGCTGCCAACAGGGATTTCCGTCCTGATCCGGCCAACCCCAATGCATGGGCAGCACATGGCCGTGGCAGGCACATAGCCGGCGATACGCTGGATGTTACAATGACACCACGTCCGCGCAATGCAACACAGGGTGTTCCTGATCTGGGTGCCTACGAATTTACGCCTACCAGCACACCACCGGCTGCCATAGCTACACCGGCTACACCGGCACCGGGTGGCACACAAGTATTCACTTTTGGCCAGGATACGGTTCAGGCTATCAAATGGGGTGTTTCTGCTCCATCGGGCATAGTAGTAAGGCAATATAGCGGCGTGCAGGCACCGGTAGTACCCGGCACGGTAGACCGTATGTACTTCTACACCACTATGGATGCAGGCGGTGCACATGTGTTCCCGCATACACCAATGGTATATTATAAAGACCCGCAATTGGGAACCATACCTAACGAAACAGCTGCCAAAATTGCCAAATCGAGCAATGGTGGCCTGTGGCAGGGTTACAACTTCTCAAATGGTATTACAGATTCGGTAAGGAACATCCTGACCTCTAAAACTGAGATGGATAGCATTGGTAGCTACTCAGGTGTGCTGAATGCCCGCATCGGTATCCGTTGCGTAGTGCCGCCAAGCAATATTGAACATGATAATGTGACCGCATTTGCTGCCGATATGAGCTGGGATACTGTTTTCAACCCTATCGGGTATCAACTGATATACACAACATCTAAAGGCACACCTACAAGCGGTGCAGGTGCCATGTTTGTAACCACCGCCAGCACTACGCTTACCGGCCTGTTGGAAAACACTATGTACTACGTTTATATACGTACCATATGCGGTTCAAAAGATACATCAGACTGGGCGGTAGATTCTTTCCGTACACTCATCACTTGTCATAAACCGGATGTTAAGATCACTGCACTTACAAATTCCAGGGCTATCGCTTACTGGGATCCCGTACTGACATCTTACAAATATGAGTATGCAGTAACCAACTCACCGGCACCACCTGCTTTCGGTACTACTATCTATACCAACCAGATACAAGTGCCACTGCAACCGGGCCAGAAATACTGGGTACACGTACGCGCTTATTGCAACACGATGTATACAGAGTCTGACTGGGGTAATGCAGCATTTGAAACATTCCCGACATCTGTTGGCAATGTAAACATCAACAGCATAGGGCTGGAAGCATATCCTAACCCTGTGAAAGACATCCTGAATGTGAAACTGTACAACAAAATAGATGGCACCGCTACGCTGACACTGACAGATGTAACCGGCAAAACCATCAAACAGGTAAGCGTTACAGATACGAAAGTGGAACTGGATATGAATGGTGTAGCACCTGGTATGTACCAGCTGAAATACACAGACCGTTCTCACATAGATGTTATCAAAATAAACAAGCAATAAGTAAGTATAATTTCTAAACGATACGCCACCCTGATGGGTGGCGTATTTGTTTTAAATCATATTAAAATGTGGTTAAAACCCTAACAAAATATAAACTGACAATGTCTATAATACAGGCGGAAAGCTATTTTTAGCGTGTATCCGTATATAATGAAAAAAGGGGCGTAGCGATGCTTTTACGTCTGATTTTTTTTTATTATCATTGCTACAAGTGTTAACTTTATTATAATAAGCATAAATCAATATACTCATGCGCATAAAACTCTACCCGATGCTTAAAAAAGGGTTGTTAGCAGCGACTGTATTTACCTTAGGCAGTATTGCGGCTAATGGTCAAGCAGCTACACCCTATTGTGATCCTCAATTTGTATTAGGGCCTTGTACAACACCAACAGGTGAGAATATTCAGATTATAGAAGTTAAAACTACTGGTGGTACTACTAATATCAATAATGCCAATAATTCCTGTAATTCCTCAACGGGATATACCAGGTATACCGGTACCGGCAATACCCTTATAGCTAATGCTGGGGCAACGGTTGTGTGTTCTGTTAAAATCACCAATGCTGCATGTCTTAATAATTATTGGAACAGGATAGCTATTTGGCTGGATTGGGATAGGAAAGGCGCGTCACAGAATGTGTTTGATAATACTTTGTATAACAACACTACAAAAACAGGTGAATTATTTTTCACCTCTGTGACTGCAGACTATTGTAAGTCTGGAGGACAATATTTTACCGGGCCAACAGTTGGCGGACAGTTAACCATTCCTGCTTCTGCAAAAGAAGGTTGGACACGTATGCGAATCAGGGCTGGGGTAAATGATAATTCTGGTATAAAAGCTCCTACAGTTGGTGCTAATACGCATCCTTGTAATTCAGGCACATCTGCAGACGGCCATAGAAATGGTGAAGTAGAAGATTACGATGTGTATATCGTAAACCCCTGCTTGATGAACCCCGTTAATATTGATAATGTTAAGTTCAACGGTTTCAGGACACGCTGGAATAGGAGGGCAAATGCAGAAATGTATGAATACTTCATATCTGACACATTGCATACCAATACGCCGCCTAATGGCTGGAACCTGACAGCGGATTCTGCTGTTAGCTTCCCCAATGCAAATTACCCTGCCATAGAGTGCGATAAAAAATACTACATCTACACACGTACCATTTGCGATACGGCCGGCCTGAACCAGAACGACTGGGCAACTTCCCCTTGGAGGATCGATTCTGTAACTACACCACCATGCTGCTACACGCCTGAGGTGACGATAACAAACGTTACCAGCACCACTGCCATAGCCAGTTGGACACCGGTACCATCTGTATATAAATATGAATACCTGGTAAGTATGGATACCGTACCGCCATCTGGCTCGAAACCTGGTAACATGACCTTCAGTACAGGTGTGCCTATTAATGGTCTGCAACCCGGCCGTATGTGGTATTTCTTCCTGCGTGCTTATTGCAGCCCAACGCCTACATCTGAATGGTCGGTAGATTCATTCCTTACACAGCCGCCTACAGCTGTGCCGCAAGTAACAGGCAAAGAGTTTGGCATCATAGCCTATCCAAACCCTGTTAAAGATGTAGTAACGCTGGAACTGGCAAACGGCATCCGCACAGGTAAAGCCAAAGTGATAGTAACAGACATCACCGGTAAGGTAGTAACCACTGCCGAAATGGAAAAAGAAGTACTGGAGCTGAACCTTTCAGGAAAACCGGCAGGCACCTACATCATCAAATATGCCGATGATGCCCATACCGACGTCATCCACGTCTCGAAACAGTAATGTACAATCTTCATGACTAATAATGATAAAGGCTGCAGAAATGCAGCCTTTATTTGTTTTTAGCAAGATGCTTAAAAGCCTATTGCTTGGTAAATGTTTGTGTATTGACCGTTTGCGTATTGTTCAGCAATTGCAGGTAATATTGCCCCGGTTGCAACATGCTCACATCAATAGTAGCTCTCGGTGCAAGCATATACCCTCTGCTTACCATCTGGCCCATATTATTGATGATACGATAGTTATCCGCATCATTACCCTTCAGGTCAATAGACAGCCTGTTAGTGGCAGGATTAGGATGTAATACGATGCTATTATCTTTTTCTAACGAGCTTATAGTAGTAGTGCTTTTATTTTCGTAACCTATCCACGGATTAGCACCTAAAGAACCTGTAGGGCCACCAGGATAGTTAAATTTAGCAACGTATTCCGTTGGCCAATTGGGACCGGCACCAAATCCTAGCCCTAAGCCACTTACTACATAGCTACCATCTGTCACATTCCTATGCAAATGACCGAGGTAAGAACCTACGCTTGTTGGTAAAGTTCCAGCATTCGTTATCATGTCTAAAGTGTTAGATGAAGTTATTTCAGTGATTTTATCATTTACTAATACTGTATGACGATTGTTAGGATCTATTAATATATCAGCAATAATACCAGCAGTTGGTTCGCTGCCAGTATAGTTTATGCTATATGTACTTGTGCTTATATCCCATTGAGCCCAGCTTGCGTAATTACCACCGGGAGAAGAGGCACTACCTACAGCAAATAAATTGCCATTGTTATCCATGTCAATGCTTGTATAGCCTGCAGAGCTACTAATATCTGTGCCCGTACCAAGCACAGAAAGGCTTTGATCTATACCACAAATAAAACCCGCGTTGCCAAGCCTGCCACATATATAAATATTATTGTAACTATTGTCGTATTCCATGCTCCAAGGAGAAGCGGTTGAAAAGCCAGTGATACTTGATGCAGAAGAAAGTGTACCTAGCAATATCCCATTAAATGTATACTTGTAAACTATAAATCCACTGTTCAAACCATTTCTATGGCACAGCACATAAACATCACCAGCGGCATCTACTAAGATGTCAACAGGCACTGCACTAGCAAGTGGCAAATAATAGGTATTATTAAAGAGATTGAAAGTATAGCTGAAACTTTTAAAATATCCATTATAGCTTCCTGATATATTTGATGTTGCTTCCACGCCCGCAATGAATAACCGATCGTTTGTATTATCATACGTTACGGATCTCGTTCCGGCCTGCTGTCCAAAGTTAGACCACTGTATTATTTGTGTAATTTGTCCAGTGGTTGCGTTTCGGCGAATAAAATAAGACCGATTAGGAGTTACCCCATTTTCAATCCCAACGCTGTAAATTTCATTTCGGGTAGTTCCATCAGTACCATGCACGTCCATAGGGAATGGATCTTGTAAATAATAAGTTCCAGATCCATAGTCTGTGTAAGAATAGCCGTCCGGGATCATGCCGCCACTACATGGCCTTGCATAATCAACCCCGCAAGTAGTGCCGGTTACGGGTGAATACTTCTGTGCAGATACATGCACGCTCGCTGCCATAGCAGCCAACAACAATAGTTGTCTCATGTTTGTGAGTATTTAAAGGTGAAAAAAGAAATGCGTAGCTGTAAAAAAGGGTTACTGCTTTCGGTAAAGATGCAGGCAACAATAAGAGAAAAGGGGAAATATAAAGATGTTGCAATAAGCTGCAGCAGCAGTAGTGTGCAATGGTCTCATGGTTTAGCGCTTTTAGGTAATTGGTAATATAAATATAAGTATATGCCTTCAAAGAAGATGTTAACGGCATATTACCTAAATAAAAAATCCCTCGCTTGTGCAAGGGATTTTTAGTCTTATATCCTTCAAAAGCCTAAGCCATTACAGCAGCTTTCTTTTTTGTTTTTACTACTGCGCCATTGGTAGCTTTTATCTTACCTATGTTGAAGGCTTTCTTTACTTTATCTACATAGTCCAGCTTCTCCCAGGTAAACAGTTCTACCTTCACATTTTTGCTCTTACCATCGGCCGACCTGAATGTTTTAGTTACTGTTTGTGGTTCGCGGCCCATGTGGCCATACGCAGCACATTCGCTATACATAGGCTGGCGCAGTTTCAGGCGCTGCTCTATAAAGTAAGGGCGCATGTCAAACACTTGCTCCACTATCCTGGCTATCTCGCCATCGTTCATATTCACCTTAGCAGTGCCATGCGTATTTACATATATACCCATTGGCTTAGCCACGCCTATAGCGTACGATACCTGTACCAGCACCTCATCGCATACACCGGCAGCTACCAGGTTTTTAGCTATGTGGCGGGTAGCGTAGGCAGCGCTACGGTCTACCTTGCTCGGGTCTTTACCGCTGAAGGCTCCACCGCCGTGTGCACCTTTACCACCATATGTATCTACGATGATCTTACGGCCAGTTAAACCGGTATCGCCGTGCGGGCCACCAATCACGAACTTACCCGTTGGGTTGATGTGGTAAGCAATCTTGTTATTGAACAGATGCTTGTATTGAGGATATACTTTGATAACACGTGGTATCAGTATATTCTTTACATCCCTTGTAATAGTCTCCTGCATCTTCTTCTCATCTGCAAAATCATCGTGCTGTGTAGAGATAACGATGGCATCTATGCGCACAGGTTTATTATCATCACTGTATTCCAGTGTTACCTGGCTTTTAGCATCGGGGCGCAGGTATTTCATTTGTTTACCTTCGCGGCGGATGGCAGAAAGCTCGCGCAGCAGCAGGTGTGCCATATCCAGAGCCAGTGGCATATAGTTGGCTGTCTCATTAGTAGCATAGCCAAACATCATACCTTGGTCACCTGCACCCTGGTCTTCTTTCTTCTTTTTATCTACACCCTGGTTGATGTCAGGAGACTGCTCGTGTATGGCAGACAGTACACCGCAAGAGTGTGCTTCAAACATATATTCGCTCTTGGTATAGCCTATTTTAGCTATCACCTCACGTGCAATGGTTTGTACGTCTATGTATGTATTGCATTTTACTTCGCCCGCCAATACTACCTGCCCGGTAGTTACCAGCGTTTCGCAGGCTATTTTAGAATTTGGGTCCCAAGCCAGGAAATTGTCTACAAGTGCATCTGAAATCTGGTCTGCTACTTTATCAGGATGTCCTTCTGATACAGACTCTGAAGTGAATAAATAAGGCATTTAATCTTTGTATTTATGTTGAACTATAATTGGAGAAACCGCAATATAAATAATTGCGGCTTCTTTTTTGTGTTTTAAGTATGGTTATTCTACCGTTACTGATTTCGCTAGGTTTCGCGGCTGGTCTACATTGCAGCCACGCATAATGGCGATGTGGTAGGCCAGTAGTTGCAGCGGCACTATCGTTACCAGCGGAGATAATACTTCTTCTGTTTCCGGCACTTCTATGATATGGTCGGCCAATGCACGTATTTGTGTATCACCTTTGTTCACCACCGCTATTATCTTGCCTTTCCTTGCCTTCACCTCCTGCACGTTCGATACTATTTTCTCATACGCACTCTGGTTCGTAGCCAGGAATACCACGGGCATTTCCTCATCTATCAGCGCTATAGGGCCGTGCTTCATTTCAGCAGCAGGGTAGCCCTCAGCGTGTATGTAAGATATTTCTTTCAGTTTCAGCGCACCTTCCAGCGCCACAGGAAAGTTATAGCCCCTGCCCAGGTACAGGAAGTTGGTAGCATCTTTATAGATGGCTGCCAGTTCTTTTATCTGTGCATCCAGCTTCAGTGTTTCTTCTATCTTTTTAGGTATGTTCTCCAGCTCGTACAGTATCGCACGCAGTTTAGAGGTAGGAATGGTGCCTTTTTGCTGCGCTATTTGCAGGGCAATCAGCGTCAGCATACATATCTGTGTAGAAAAGGCTTTGGTAGACGCCACACCAATTTCAGGCCCTGCGTGTGTATAAGAACCTGCATGCGATGTGCGGGCTATGGATGAGCCTATCACATTGCAGATGCCGTATATCAGCGCCTGGCGTTCTTTGGCCAGTTCTATAGCAGCCAGTGTATCTGCCGTTTCGCCCGATTGCGATATGGCCAGCACTACATCTTTTTCACCTATTATCGGGTTTCGGTAACGGAATTCCGAAGCATATTCTACTTCTACCGGCACACGTGCCAGGTCTTCTATCAGGTATTCGCCTATCAGGCCGCTGTGCCACGATGTGCCGCAGGCGGTAACAATAAAGCGGTCTGCTTTGTCTATGCGGCTCAGGTATTCACTGAGGCCACCCATTTTTATCCAGCCTTCCTGCGCATTCATACGGCCGCGCAGGCTATCTTCTATCGCCTTGGGCTGCTCGTATATCTCTTTCAGCATGAAGTGTTCAAAGCCACCTTTCTCTATCGCTTCCAGGCTCATCTCCAGCGTTTTCACAGCCGGCGATTTGGTTACATTGCCCAGTGTTTTGATGGTAAAGCTACCATCGCGGTTTACCACGCCATACTCCTGGTCGTCCAGGTACACTACGTTCTTGGTATATTCTATTATCGGCGATGCGTCCGATGCGATGTAAAATTCATCTTCGCCCACACCTATTACCAGCGGGCTGCCTTTGCGGGCGGCTATCAGCTGGTTGGGGTTGTTTTTATCCAATACTACGATGGCGTAGGCTCCTACTACTTCGTTCAGCGCTACACGCACGGCATCTTCCAGTGTCGTTTTGTCCTGCCTCCATACTTCTTCTATCAGGTTTACCAGTACCTCGGTATCGGTATCTGAATGAAAAACGTAACCACGCTTTTGCAGTTCCGATTTTATAGATGCGTAGTTTTCAATAATGCCATTGTGTATAATAGCCAGGTTGCCCGATTGGGAAAGATGCGGGTGGGCGTTCATATCGTTAGGCTCGCCATGCGTAGCCCAGCGGGTATGGCCTATACCTATGTTGGCACTTACGTGCGCACCATCGGTTACTTTTTCCAGCTCGCTTACCTTGCCTGCTTTTTTATAAACGCTCAGGTCGCCATTCAGCAATGCAATACCGGCGCTGTCGTAGCCGCGGTATTCCAAACGTTTCAGTCCTTTCAGTAGTATGGGAAATGCTTCTTTCTTACCGATGTAACCAACAATACCGCACATAGTGTATTATGAGTTTAATTGATTTTGGAGTATGATATATTGAGCCTTATACGGTACATGCTGTTACTATGTTTCTTTCCACCTGCTATCAGCCTGTATGCACCGGGGTAAGTCACCGTACCGTTTATACGCAAATGTAATTCATCTGCTTTGTTCAAAATAGCTTTTTGAACCTCACGTGGTATATTAATATAATATTGAGAAGCCTGTGTGCCATCCGGTAAGGTTACATCTCTGCGGGTACCGTCTATAAAATCGAGCGGTCCTGAACTTTCAACGGGTTCACGGTCTTTAATGGTATAAGCTGCACCTGTAGCATCTACACCCACAGGGTACAGGCGCGATGGCGCAGTAAATTTGTCCGACTCATCATTCATTTTTATCTGCGTGATGACCAGTTGTGCCTTGTTAATAATGGCGTTCGGCAGGTTTTTGATATACGGTATGCGTATATCCAGCGATGCACCCGGCTCATTCTGCACCAGTATGATGGAATCAGATACGGCGGTAGATTGTATATAGTTATTGGCCCACGAACCAGTATAGTTGCGCGTGATGCGGTTAAAGTGCGCACAGTCGGTATATACAAAGTTCAGGAAGGCCGTTTTTACACTGTCGGGTTTGGTATTGCCGTTTTCTGAATAATACAGCGCTATAGATGCCCTGTTGTAATCAGAATTGCCGTTCAGGTAAAAGTAGGGCACCGTACGCAGGCTACCATTGCTGGTGTCTGACGGGCCTATATAAATACCTTTTATCTTATCCAGGAAATCCGCGCTATTGTTGGCGCTGGCGGCAGCAGCTACCAGTTCGGCAGCAAATGATGCTTTCAGTTTTATGCGCAGGTGCGGGCTGCGTACTGAGCCTGCTATTTTCAGTGTATCGTACTTCAGGCCAAGAACATTAACCGAAGTAGGGTCACTAACCGGGTTGTTCCAGTCTATGTTTTTATAAGATTTGCTGTAGTAGGTGCTGTCTTTACTCATGGTTTCCGTTACCCGGTACACGGTAAAGCTTTGCATAGAAGGTGCACTGCTGCTCAGCGTATCGCCCCAGCTAACGCCATAATAAGGGAGTATCAGCACGGCAGAATCCGGCGTAGGTATCGACAGGTTATTTGCCGTTGGCAAAAACTGTGTATAGATACCCCAGTTGCTGCGGCCGAATAACGGGTCGTTCACCGTGCCCAGCCCGTGTATCACCGGTGTGCTGCTGGAGCTAAAGCTGGTAACGATAGAATCGTCTATTACGGTTTTGGTTATCAGCGTTAGGGTATCACCAATGACGTTTGAATAAATATCATCGGCAACAGGCGCTATATTGGCCTTTATAATAGTATCCTCTTTGCACCCGGTATTGAAGATAGCAAGGCTTGTTACCGTCAATGCAGATACGAGGTTAAAAAACTGTTTTTTCAACTGGAGGTTATTTTCAGCGAAAGTGATAAAAGAAATACTAAGACTCTGTTAAGCTTTTATAAAGGTCCAGCAGCTGGCTTACATCCTCTTTCCATGCTTCGTCATATTTCACTACTTTTTTGTAGCGGCTGGGCTTTATTTCATCCACCAGTTTTTGGCTCAGGTCATCGCTGCCATGTATCACTACATCGGCATACTTGCTGGCACCCAGTGTTAGGGCATCAGCCGTACCTTCCTTGTAAGCTTCCAGGTCTTTCTCTTTAATGTCGGCGCTTATCAGTGCTTTTTTTACAAAAGATGGGTTCAGCACCTCGTCAAACTGTGCGTTTTGTGCCGTATACACCACTTTTGAATAGCCGAATACAGGCTCTTTTTTATAAGCCGTCTTCAGGTAAGCAGGTATCAGCGATGTCATCCACCCGTGACAATGTATAACATGCGGAGGCCATCCGAATTTCTTAACGGTTTCCAGCGCACTTTTGCAGAAGAATATCATGCGTTCTGCATTGTCATCGTAGAATTTTTCCTGCTCATCGCGGAAAAGGGTCTTGCGCTTGAAGTAGTCATCATTATCCATGAAGTAAACCTGCAGGCGGGCATTTGGTAGCGATGCTACCTTTATTATAAGCGGGTAATCGTCTTTATCTATTATTACGTTGATACCGGACAGGCGCACTACCTCGTGCAGGCGGTGGCGGCGTTCGTTAATGGTGCCAAAGCGGGGCATGATAACGCGGACTTCTAATCCGGAATCGAATGTTTTTACGGCCAGCTTGTTCAGGATATGAGCAAAGTCGGTAAATTCAATGTAAGGTGAAAGTTCGTTGGCTACTATTAGAACACGTTTTTTGTCTACAGACATGCTTTAGTGTTAGATTAAAACAAGAAAAAAATATAAACTTGTCGGGAAATTGTCTGCAAAATTACGAAAATATTAAATTCAAACCGCTGTTTCGTACAATGGTGTAAAACAATATCATGGTAATATTTAAGAAAGTTGTTGATATACAGTCATTTATATTGCAGGGCAGGGCGGCAGGCCGTACGGTTGCCTTCATACCTACTATGGGTGCCCTGCACAGTGGCCACACCGCCCTGGTAGCAGCAGCTAAAAGGGATGGGCACATGACTGTTGCCAGCATCTTTGTAAACCCTACGCAGTTCAACGATAAGGCTGATTTTCAGAAATACCCTACATCGGTAGATGCCGATATAGCCATGCTGACCGCCACCGGCTGCGATGTGCTGTTTCTGCCCCCGGTAGATGAGGTGTATCCGCAAGGTACGGACAGCATGCCCGTTTATGAATTCGGCTACCTCGATACCGTGCTGGAAGGTGCCCGCCGCCCCGGCCATTTTAAAGGCGTGGGGCAGGTAGTAGCCCGCCTGCTGGATATTGTAAAGCCCGATAAACTATACATGGGCCAGAAGGACTACCAGCAATGTATGGTAGTAAAAAGCCTGCTGCAGCAAACTGGCAGCCATGCTGAAATGATCATTAACCCCACCGTGCGCGAGGCCGACGGCCTGGCCATGAGCAGCCGCAACCGCCGCCTTACAGAGCCACAGCGTGCGCTGGCAGGCATCATATATCAGTGCCTGGTATCTATACAGGCCAAAGGGCAGCAAGGGGGCGATTTTAAAATAGTGCAGAAAGAATGTGAAGACCTGCTGGTAGATAAAGGGTTTAAGCCCGAATACATAGCGCTGGCAGATGCCGATACGCTGGAACTGCTGGATAACTACGATAACAACCGCAAAACGGTAGCCCTTATAGCCGCATGGCTGGGCGATATACGCCTGATAGATAATATGCCCGTAAATGGCTAAAGATGGATATACGGCCCATATATGATGCACAACTGCTGGCAAAGCTCAACAAGCCTTTGCAAGAATTGCATGTGCAGCATTATCCCGGTATCTATAAGCCATACGATGAAGCGGCTGTAACCGATTATTTTCTTACCTGTCTGGCCGATGATAGCTACCTGCATTGGGCAGCATATAAAAGCGAAACGCCCATAGGTTATGTACAGGCGCAAATCATACAGAAGCCTGAAAATGCTTTCGGCTATGCACAGCATTCGCTGCATGTGCACCAGCTAATGGTAGATGCCACACACCGCCGTAGCGGTGCTGCTACATTGTTGATGCAAACGGTAAAAGAAGCGGCACAACAACGCAACCTACATCGCATAGATCTTACCGTGCGCGATTTGAATGAAGCGGCCAGAGCCTTTTACAAAAGCCTGGGCTATAAAACCGATATGCTGAGGGTGTGGACGGAGGTGTAGCTTTACATCGGCTTGCCCGTAGCAGGATGTATCCTGAAGGTAAAGAACTGGGCTGCACCAATGTTGCCGGTAATGATATAGGCATTGCTGCGTGCATCGTATAAAAGGGTGCGCACTTCTTTGCTGCGTTCATCGTTATACTGCTGTTGCCACATGATGTTGCCATTGGCATTATAGCGCACAGCAAATAATTTACTCCCATCCGTACTTCCTGCTACAGTAAAGCCGCCATCGCTATTAACTGTCATCGCCATATACTGCCCCGGTGTTTCGTAGTTATATGGCAGGTCTTTCCGCCATGCTTCCTGCCCCAGTATGTTGTGCTTCACTATGAAGCTTTGTGCAACGGGTGTCTGCGTAGTGATGCAGGTAATGAATGCACCCTCTGCCAGCTCTACGCTTTGCGATGGGTAGGTATTATCATATATCTCGTTGCTGGTAGATACCGTTGTCTGAAACTGCGGCCCGCCATAATCATTTGTTTTTGCCAATACCACCTGCGATGGGTTGCTTACGGTACCCATCACCAGCACATCGCCACTGGCGCATGCTACAATATCTATCGGGTTATCACCACCACCGGTATTAAAGTCTGTATTGCCCTGCCACAAGCTGTCGCCATCGGCATTTATCTTCAGTACCATAGCACTTGCATGGTGCGTGCCCAGCACATAAAAGTTATCATCCCGGCTCCTGATTATTTTATATGCCTTGCCTTGTTGTATTGTTTTTCTGAACAGTACATTGCCATTTGCATCCAGCTTCATAAGCAGCTTGCCTGCATCATCACTACCACATACCAGTATATCACCGTTCGCTGTTTCTATGGCCGATGCTATGATAGCATGGTTATCGTTTGCATATACCTTTTGCCATATGGTATTGCCTTGCTGGTCGGTCTTTACAACCAGTAGTTTCTGCGCTGCAGATGTGCCGCAGTGCAGCAGCTTGCCATCCTGCAGTATAATGCTGGAGCCTGCTCCCGGCGCTATTTTTCCGCTATACTGATAATAAGTAGGAACAGTGGCCTGTGGTTTTATTGCGTCTTCTTTTTTGCACGAAACGGCTAACAACGCAATGCTAAGAATAGATATGAACAGACGCATGGCTGACGTGTTTTAAGTGTTATTTTAAAATTACGCCTGTGTTATGGTTTTGTTATGTTAAGTTTTGCCCTGCGCAAAAAAGATAACATTGGCGGTGATTGGTTGACTTGTTGAATAGTGTGGTAAATGAAACACAAAAAAGAAGGGGATAACACCATGTGTTATCCCCTTAACTTAATATCTGCCAGTTAACCTAGCTACCTATTGACTAATCAACCAATCAACTAACCTTCGTTATCTTCAGCATATTGGTAGGGCCGTGTTCTGCTATCGGCGTACTACCTGTGTTAACAGCTACATCACCGGCTTTCAGCAGGCCTTTTTCTTTTAGTATGGCCATCTGGTCGGAAAAGATTTTATCAATGCTTTCCTCGTGTGCATAGAAGAAAGCCTGCACACCCCAGCTAAGGCTCAGCTGGTTTACCAGTGTTTGTGTCTTGGTAAAAATATACAGCGGTGAACGCGGACGGAAGCTGGAAAGCATAAAGCCCGTATAGCCCGATTGAGTCATGCCTATCAGCGCATTCGCGTTAATGTCTTTGGCTATCTCGCAGGCATTATAGCACAGCGCATCGCTCAGGAACGATGGCGAGTGTGCCTGGGGCACCAGGTTGCGGTTATATACTATTTCTTCTTTTTCCACCTCGCCTATAATGCTCACCATGGTTTTAATAACCAGTGCAGGATAGTTACCCATCGCGGTTTCGCCGCTCAGCATTACCGCATCGGCACCTTCCAGCACGGCGTTGGCCACGTCGGTTATTTCGCTACGGTTGGGGCGCGGGCGGTCTATCATACTTTCCATCATCTGCGTGGCTATTATTACCGGCTTAGCACGGTGTATGCACTTGCGTATGATGTTCTTCTGTATCATGGGTATCTGCTCCAGTGGCAGTTCTACCCCCAGGTCGCCGCGGGCTACCATTACCGCGTCTGACGCCAGTATGATTTCACGCAGGTGCTCCAGCGCTTCCGGTTTTTCTATCTTGGCAATTATTTTGGCATTACTGTTCTTCTCTTTCAGTATGCGGCGCAGGTCGTGTATATCATCGGGCTTGCGTACAAAGGATAGCGCTACCCAATCTATATTCTGGCTGATGATGAAGTCGAGGTCGGCTAGGTCTTTTTCAGATAAGGAGGGTAATGAGATTTTCGTATCCGGCAGGTTCACACCTTTCTTTGGCAGCAGTGTACCGGCTGTTACAGCTTTCACCTTCACACGGTTGTCGGCAGTTATTTCTACCACCAGCACTTCTATCTTGCCATCATCCAGCAATATCTTTTCACCTATGCGCACATCGGTATGGAAGGAAGGGTAAGAAATATATACCCCATCTTTATCGCCTATGCGTTTTTCATTCGTAAAGTAAAACTCTTCGCCCAACGGCAGGTCCAGCATGCCGTCTTTCAGGTCGCCTACGCGCAGCTTGGGACCTTGCAGATCGGCCAGTATGGCTATGTTAAAAGGGAAATCTTTATTGATGCGTTGTATATGGTCTATCACTTCTTTGTGCTGATCGTGCGTGCCGTGCGAAAAGTTTAACCTGAACACATTGACACCGGCTTCTACCAGTTCCAGCAGTTTTTCGTACGTATTACATGCCGGGCCTACGGTAGCAATGATCTTTGTTTTATGTAGCATTTACTTGTTTTGGATTAATAATATACAAAAGTCATGCTTTTGGAGCAGAAAAGCTGTTGTAAGGGCTACGGTTATTTTATGCTTTTGATAAGTTTCCACGAACGTTATGTATTATTCGTAAAAATATTTGTATTGCTGGTAAAGGGTTTCAGCCGACATATTATAAACCCCCGTGAAAACACCAGTTTTTTAGGATAGGGCATAGCGGTATTTTTCAAAAATTTTCTTCTATATGATAACCAACAAATTTTTGATCGCGTCCCTTTTTTCCCTTACCGTTTTAGCCGCCTGCCAAACGAAGGAAAAGGGTTCCCGCGAAGAGGCAGAGGATAGTGCCAACCAGGCAATGCTGAATGCATTCACCGCCAGTGGCCCCGTTTTTATTTCCCCCGATTCAGCCAATAGGATGATCTCCAGTTACCTGAATAGCATTGGCAGTACTTCTAATGATAGCAATTTAACTTCCCTTATTATAAATGCAGACAGCCTTAGGGCATATCTCTACAACACGAATATAAAACATGTAAAGATAATGTTCGCACATAAATTAAGTTATATTAATGCAGGCAAGGGTGGGCAAAATGCAGGCTTTAGTAAAAATGCACTTACAGCAATACTGGTCGGATTTGATGCGAGTGATAATTATATTTACAACGACAAGGGGCAGGTGATGGATAACATGACACCATGTCCGCATAACTGTCCTTCATCTGGTACAGCCGCAAATAATACTTTACAGTAATTATGTTAAGTTATGAACAGAGCGTAATAATAGGATTAGTTATATTAGGGTACGCCGTTATTTGCGCTCTGTTCAAATACAAGCAATTTGACAAACCGACACGGGTGTTAGCATGGTTAATGTTAATAACCTTAATTAATGAAAGAGTAGCGGATTATTATGCTCATAATGGAGGGAATAATTTTATAGCCTATGGTGTATTCAATCCCATCCAGTTATTGATCATAGCACTATATTTTAATTACAGTATACCATTTTTTAAATCGAATAAGATAGGCATATATATAGGTATTGCGGGATGTATTCTAGGGTTTGTCAATTATTACATTGTGCAATCACCCGCCAAAATGAACACCTATTTTTTACTTGCTGAAAGTATTATTGTTGTGGCCATGAGTTTAATTGCTTTCTATAATATGCTGCAAAGCGATAACGATATGCGCTTAAGGAACAACCCGCATTTCTGGTTCACCGCCATATTTTTATTTTTTTGGACAGCTACGTTTTTATTCTGGGGTCTCTACGACTTTTTGATTGAACAAATAAAAGTAAATGCAGGATTACTTCACCTCTCACTAATTCTTATCAACGTGATTACATACATCGGCTTCGGTACTGTTTTTCTCTTATACCCAAAAATGAAAACGGCAAATGAACAGTAATTATGTATTGGTGCTATTTATTGCTGGCACCATGTTGCTTATGCTTTTTGCATTCTTCTTTATTATGTACATGCAGGTGCAGAAGCGTAAGCAAAACCGTTTTCGCTGGGAAAAGGAGCAGCTGGAATTTGCCTACAAAAGCGAGATACTGAAAACAGGCCTCGAAGTGCAGCAACATGCGCTGGATAAAATTTCAGGCGAGCTACATGATAACATTGGCGGCCGCCTTACGGCTGTGATGCGCAACCTGATAGCTGCCAATACACCTGTGCCTGTAGAAACGGCAGATATGCTGCGCACCCAGGCGGTATCGCTGCTGGAAGAGGTAATAAAAGATGCGCGCAGCATCAGCCATACCCTTAATAGCCAGTATGTTATTACCAAAGGATTGGTAGCATCTGTAAAAAAAGAAGTAGATTACATATGCAAGGCAACAGGTATGCATTGCGAGGTGCTGGTTACCGGCGACTATTACAGCCTGGATGATGAGAAAGAGTTAATCGTCTTCCGCATGGTGCAGGAATCGATAGCAAATGTGGTGAAACACGCCGGTGCTACACACATGGATGTGAAGATGCACTATGAACCTGAACATTTTACAGTAACGATAACTGATAACGGCAAAGGCTTTAACACAACAGCCCCAGCCGGTGAAAGCTCGGGTATCGGGTTGATGAACATGCAAAACAGGGCCCGTTTCATAAATGGCACGCTTCATATACGCTCTGCCAGCGGTTCGGGTACAGAGGTAATATTATCCGTAAACACTACTACCACCAAATGAAAAAGGAAAAAAAGTATAGCGTAGCATTGGCCGATGACCACTCCATTCTCCGAACGGGATTGATATTCATCATCAATTCTTTCCCCGATTTTCATGTAGACATAGAAGCCGGTAGCGGCGATGAGCTGCTGGATAAAATAGCGGATGCCAAACGCAAACCCGATGTATGTATTATGGATGTGAACATGCCCGGCATGAATGGCTATGATACTACCAAAGAACTGAAAAAGATGTGGCCCAACATCGGCGTACTGGCCTTGTCCATGCACCACAACGAGTTTAGCGTTATCAAAATGCTGCGCAGCGGTGCATCGGGCTACCTGCCTAAAGAAACCGGCCCTGTAGAGCTGGAAGAGGCACTGACATCTATTATTAATGGTGCCATCTACTATTCCGACCTGGTATCTGAAAAAACAGTAGCACAGGCATCGGATGCCAGCCTCGCCAAATCGCAGAAATTCACCAAAGCCGAACTGGAATTTCTAGCCTATTGCTGCAGCGATTATACCTACAAAGAGATAGCCGAAAAAATGGGCCTCAGCTTCCGTACCATCGATTGGTATCGCGACCGCCTGTTTGAAAAGCTAAAGATAAAAACACGCACAGGCCTGGCAGTATTTGCCTTCCAAATAGGTGTTGAACCGATTGCATAGTATGTATTGTAAGACCGGGAGAGAAAGAAAAAAAGGGTTTACAGGGTCAAACAAACAAACAGTGCAAAAGTATTACGCGTTCTTGTAAAAAACACCGGTGTTTTTCACAGTATTTCAGGTTTTTTCCGGGCAATGTTAAGGTTCTGTCATAAACGGCTCCGGCACGTGGTGCTGGCATAGTTATTTGAAAACATTCCGCAGTATATGTTTTAAACTATAAAAAACGTTTGTTATGACACAAGTAAATCAACCCGGCCAGACTCCGGGACAGCAACAAGAGCTGGATGAGCAACTGCACCCATCCATCCCGCAGGAAGCAGACAGCCTGAACGATGAGGACCTGACAGAAGAAGATGATGAAGAAGACGACCTCTACGATGCAGGCTCTGGTAGCGATGGCGGTGCTGCCGGCGATGGCGGTGCAGCATGAGCTAATTAAAAGAGCGAACCGTTTCAAACAGTTCGCTCTTTTTTTATAAAGTAAGCAGCCCGTATTTATAAAGCCCATTCACCGGTTTATTATCCCAGAAGAGTTCAAAATCTTCCAGCCCCGCTGCTTCGTAGCTATCTTTTATTTCTTGTAGTGTGTAGTTCTTTGTATTGTTTGCAGATAAAGTTGACAGCATCTCTGCCAGCCACAGGCCTTGTTCTTTATCTACTTTAATGTTAAGTGTATCCTGCCTGCTCTGAAAAGTAAGGGAAGATAATTCCCACTGGTTCCCCTTTTTCGATTTTATCACCGTTTCTACTTCCGGCTTTTTGCCCAGCCACACTACTTTGGCAGTAGGCTTGGCACTTGCCAGTTCATCGGCTTCCAATGCTTTTACAATATAGTCAGGCGGTACGGTGGTCTTCGGTACTTTAAACTCAAACCATTTTTGCAACGGATAATCAAAGCACGCCCCGTGCATATAGTTCAGCAATGATTTTTTCAATCCGTAGCTAAAGCTATCGTGGTCGGCACCGGTTGGATCTGTATGCACAATATCATTATTGGCAAAGCTGCCGATGGCTTCTGTTTCTTTCTTCACTTTATACTTATCCGGTTCCAATCCTACAGGGCTGTGTGCAGTCATGGCAAACTGATGCCAGAAGGCCGACTGCAATATGCCTGCTTCAAACATCTGCCTTACCATCTCCAGCGAATCGATGGTTTCCTGCGCCGTCTGCGTTGGGAAGCCATACATCAGGTAGGCATGCACCATGATGCCCGCTTCGGTAAAGTGTTTGTTCACCCTCGCCACTTGCGCTACGGTAATGCCTTTCTGTATCAAAGCCAGCAATCTATCCGATGCTACTTCCAGCCCCCCCGATACCGCTATGCAGCCCGATTCTTTCAGCAGCATACACAGGTCGCGCGTAAAACTTTTCTCAAAGCGGATATTGGTCCACCAGCTCACATTCAGCTTCCGGCGAATGATTTCCAGCGCCAGTGCCCGCATCAGTGCCGGTGGTGCAGCCTCATCTACAAAGTGAAAGCCGGTTTCGCCTGTCTGGGCTATTATTTCTTCCATCCTATCGCACAGTAGCTGCGCGGTGATGGGTTCGTACTGTTTTATATAAGGCAACGATATATCGCAGAAGGTGCATTTACCCCAGTAGCAGCCATGCGCCATGGTCAGCTTGTTCCAGCGGCCATCGCTCCACAGGCTATGCATGGGGTTTACTACTTCTATAGCAGAAATATATTTATCCAGCAAAAAATCGCTATAGTCAGGTGTGCCTACCTGTCCTTGTTTATAATCACTGCACGATGGATTGTCAAAGAATACCACCTTGCCATCCTGTAGCGTGAAGGTGCGTTTCAGTTCTTCCAATGCACGCCTGCCATATATGTATTGCACCAGTGCTTCAATTGGTGCTTCGCCATCATCCAGCGTTATAAAATCGAAGAATTCAAACACCCGCGCATCCGATAAAGAACGCAACTCTGTATTCGGGAAGCCGCCACCCATCACCAACTTTACATTGGGATAGTGCTGTTTTATCCACTGCGCACAGCGGAAGGCTGCATATAGGTTTCCCGGAAAGGGAACCGATAGCGCTACCATCATGGGCTGCACATCCTGCATACGTTGTTGCAGTATTTCTATCAGCAGACTATCTACCAGCGTTAGCGGTGCCTGCAGTGCAGCATACAGTTCATCAAAGCTATTGGCCGAACGCCCCAACCTTTCCGCATACCTGCTGAAACCAAAATGGCTATCCACGCATTCCTGTATCAGGTCGCTCAGGTCTTCCAGGTACATGGTGGCCAGGTGCTTGGCCTTGTCCTGTGTGCCCATACTGCCAAATGCCTGGTTCAGGTCGTCCAGCTGCGCAAAGCGGCTGGCTTCTGGCAGGTAGTTGCGTTTGCATATCAGGTGCGCCATGGTAGGCGTATGCCCCTGCAAAAAACGGATGACTGCATCCACTGTGTTTATATAATCATCTTTCAGCGTAAGGATGCGCTTTACATTCTCACTCCATTCTTTCCTAGTATCTACCTGCGCAAACAACCTTTCCAACCCTGCTTTCGAGAACAGAGCGATCGTTACCTCGATACCCATATCGGCCTGCACCGCAGGTATCTGCCGCGTATTCAGGAAGCCCTTCAGGTAAGCCGTAGCCGGGTAGGGCGTATTTAGCTGTGTAAACGGTGGTGTTATTAATAATACAGGTGCACTCACAATAGCCATTCAGATTAGCTGCAAAAGTATTGCATATTCTGCACTTCGCGGCTGCGGTAAAAACTACTAATTTCATAACTGCAATGGTAGCTGACCACATACTGAAAGCCTGGATAACGGGCTGGGCCATCACACGAGGCGTATCTGCGCCTATTGCCGAATACGATGGCTATGGGGTAGATGTGGGGTGGCCGCAGCAATTGCAGCGGTATGTATTTGCTGCACCTGGCGATGGTTTTAAGTTGCTGGCGAATACAGTAACAGAACCTTGGGTATTTCTCAAAGTGTGTATCGCACCGGAACAGGTAGCTACGCTTTTGCCATCCCGTTGGGTTATTCAACAACAGCGATACATGATGGTATGCAACAGGCCCATGGCTCAAAGTAAATTCGCACTGCCCGATGAGTATGAATTGCAGGTTTCACACGAAGATGCAGTAACTGTGGTGAGGATAACAATGGGTGAAGAAACTATTGCCATTGGCCGTATCGTATTTGTAGATGGATATGCTATTTACGACCGTATAGAAACGCATGCTGCTCATCGCCGCCGCGGACTCGCAAGTTTTATCATGCACACACTGGAACGCATTGCCTTAGATGAGGGCATTACCAAAGGCATATTGGTAGCCACTGAACAAGGCAAACTGCTGTATGAAAAAATGGGTTGGGAATTATATTCATTTTATACTACCGCCGTAATACCCGGCGATAAGTAAGATATATTGTAATAATGAAACGCCGGCTACCGATAAACTTCTCTCCTTTTCCCGTATTGGAAACCGAACGCCTTGTGCTGCGCCGTGTAGTGCGGAGCGATGTGGAGGATTTTTTCGCTATCCGCTCCAATCCAGATGTGATGCACTATATACTACGCCCGCTGGCAACTTCCCATGCAGATATACTGGCTGTTATAGATATCATAGATAACCTCATCGCCACTAAAACCGGCATCAACTGGGCCATCACGCTGAAAGGGGAAAACCGGCAGATAGGTACGATTGGCTATTTGAATATCAATGAAAGCAGCCACCGTGCAGAGGTTGGTTTCGTTATGAATGCCAATTATCAACGTATGGGTTATACCATGGAAGCGCTCAAAGCTGTGCTGGATTATGGATTCAGCGAGATGAAGCTGCATGTTATAGAAGCTATGGTGAATCCGGATAACAAAGCATCTTATCTCTTGCTGGAAAAAGCAGGTTTTACACGTGCTGCTATGTTCAAGGATTATAAATATCATAACGGCAAATACGTAGATGCTTGCATTTATACACTAATGGAACCTGAATAGCATTACACCAATGGGCTGCCATGTGTAGCGCGTATCAGTTTCTTTTCCAGTGGTGGTATGCTGTGTACAGTGCGCAGGAAGATGCCCGTAAGGGTAGGGTTGCCAAACCAGTTTTGTATAGCCCGTCCCCATGCCAGTCGCTGCTTAAAGGCTTTGTCCCATTGCTGCTGGTAGGCATGCTCCAGTTGTAGCCTGTCTTGCAACGGTATCGCTTCTTTGTCTAATAATTTACTTTGCTTGATAAGCGCCGTCAGCATCTTCGCTCCCGCTATCGCCATCGACATGCCATTGCCGCATAGGGGTGTTATCAATCCTGCCGTATCACCACACATCAGTATATGGTCTTGTATCAGTGTCTTGGGCGAGAAGTTAATTTCATTGATAGCCAGTGGCGCATCGTATAACTGTTCTGCAATAGAGAAATGCTTTTTCAGCACCGGGTTCTTATGCAGAACCGCCGCTTCAAATTCGGGTATCGATTTATAATGATAGTTTTTACCGCGCCTGTACAGGTAGCACATGCAATACTTATCATCTTCTATCCTCGATATACCGCAATACCCATCGGCAAAATTGTCCAGCCCTATTTCATCTTTCGGGTAGTCCAGCCGCACATGATATTTCACGGCTGTGTAGCCTGTATGCTGCTGCATAAAGGCACGGTTCAGTTTCTTATCCAGCATCTCGCGCTTGCCATAGCTGCCTATCACCAGTTTGGAGGTATAGCTTTTCGCACCGGCATCTACGGTAAATACATCGTCGGTAAATCGCATGTCATTTACTTTAGTATCAGTCAATACCTCTGCACCATTCTTTATGGCCAGTAGCGATAAGGCGTGGTCCGTCGTGTACCTGCTGATGCCAAAGCCACCCAGGTCTAATTTTGTATGTATGTTCTTTCCCTGCGGTGTAGAGATGCGCAGCTTGCTAATGCGTGATGCCCTCAGTGCAAACGGGTCAAACCCCAGCGATTGCAGATATCCCAGCACTTCATTGCTGATGTATTCGCCGCATACTTTATGATAAGGATATGTTTTCTTTTCCAGCAGCAATACATGACTACCCGCAGCCGATAGCTCTATGGCAGAAACTAAGCCTGCCAATCCACCACCTGCTATGATAACGTCGTAGTCTGTATGCATCGTGTTGTTACTTCTTTATAATGACTTCCCACCGCCAAGCCCACCGCCATTTTATAGTATAGTTAGTGATGCCTGCATCATGCAGTAGCAGTTCCAGTTCCTTTCGTGTAAATGCCCGTGCTACAGATAGCTTCGCATCATGCTTCACCATGTAGGTTTTAGAGAACAGTGATGTAAGCACAGCAATAGCATGATAGGCAAACCAATGCCGGTGCAGGTCGTTGATAATAACGGCTTTATTACTAATGTTATAAAACATCCGCAGCAACGGCACCAGTTCTGCATCTGTAAAGTGGTGGCAAAATAAATTGCACAGCACCACATCTGCACGTTCCTGCCACATCTGTTCATCCCACACGCTCATCTGCTTATAGCTGATGTTGTCATAGTCTGCGGAATGCTCCATGGCATAATGTATCATTACACGGTTATAGTCTATACCTGTTAGTACCACTTCCTTTTTGCGTTGCTGTGCCCACCCTGCTATCTCGCGCAGCATATCGCCGCCGCCGCTGCCTATGTCTATTATACTGGTGGGTTTGTCTTTCGGTAGGTCCAGTTTATCCAGTGCATTCAATACCACACTATAGCCACCCAGTAGTTTATTAATTACCTCCAACTCGCGCAGGTTCTGCCGCAGTTCATTTTCGGGCGATGCCAGGTCGTCCATTATCTCTGCTTCGTGGCTGCGTACGCTCAGGTCGGGCATAGTTATGCTATTTCAGCTATTAAAGATTCTACGGTAATGCCCGGCCCAAAAGCACACGATAATACTTTCTTCCCTTTATCTGCTTTCGTCAGTTGTTGTAGATAACGCTTCAGCACAAACAGCACTGTCACCGATGACATATTACCAAAGTCATTCAACACGCTATAAGAAACTTTGTTGTCTTCTTTGCTGATGCCTAATGCAGTTTCGCAGGCTTCCAGTATCTTGATACCACCCGGGTGTATGGCATAGTAAGCTATATCATCCTGCCGGATGCCTGCTTTGTGCAGCAGCTTTTGCACCAGCATGTTAATGTTGCCTTTCACCACTTTCGGTACTTCAGGTGTCAGCCGCAGGTCGAAACCCAGGTTGCCGATGCGCCACACCATTTCATTACTGGCACTTTGCTCAAACTCCGCATAAAAGCTTTTCAACGCATAGGTCAGGTGGTTCGCATCGCTGCTAAGCTTCTTTGCGGATACAACGGCGGCTGCAGCCCCATCGCTAAACAGGGCATTGGCTACCATCTGGTTGGTTTCATTGCTTTTCTGGTAGTGCAGTGAGCATAGCTCCACACCGGCTAGCAATACCACAGCGTCTGGCTCCGAACGCACAATGTGATAGGCATACTTCAATGCATTGATGGCCGCATAGCAACCCATAAAATTGATGCAGGTACGCTCTACATTCCTGGGCAGCCCCAACTTTTCTGTCATTTCTATATCCAGCCCCGGTGCGTGCATGCCCGTGCAGCTAAAGGTTACCACATGCGTCACCTCTTCTTTCTTCAGCAGGTCTAGCTGTGCAAAGGCATCGCGACAAGCCTCAGCACACAGGTCGCCGGCATGCTGTTCATATATCTGCATGCGTTGCGCTATATCCGTTTGCGGGTACCTGCCCGACGGGTGAAATAGTTGATTTTCTGCTGCATCTTCCGCCCCAAATTCACTCAGCACACTATGCCGGTATGCAATGCCGCTCTTGCTGTATATCTGTCGCAGTGTCAGTCTTTCCGCGCGGTTCAGCCCGTTTGCCGATTCTAATATATCATAATGGTCCTGTTGGCATATTTTATTTACAGGTACCGCAGTGCCAATGGCTTGTATAGTAGGGCTCATCATCTTATCATTTAAAATGCGTTTCACTTTTGAACCAGTCTATATCATACACCCGTCAGTTATTCGATAAGGATACGATCCTGCATCTTCGGATACCGTTTTCCATCTACCTCTTCCCCGTATTCTGGTTCGGTATCAGTCAATCCTTAAATATTCATGCCATAGATGTTTTAATTGTAGGCATTGTGCTTCATTTGTTTATCTATCCTGCCAGCAACCTGTATAATAGCTATATGGATAAAGACACGGGCAGCATCGGCGGACTCGAACACCCGCCACCGATAAAGCGCAGTATGTACTATACCAGCATTATTGTAGATGTGGCAGGGCTGCTGCTATGCGCACTTACAGGTTGGAAAAATGTGCTGCTGGTTGCAGGCTATATATCCTTTTCAAAATCGTATAGCTGGGATGGTATCCGCCTTAAAAAATACCCGCTTTGGGGATGGCTCAGTGTCATGTTTTTCCAGGGCGGTTATACCTTCATGCTCAGTAGTATGACAGCACAGCGGCAGGTAGATATGTCTTGGTTCACCACTGCCAACCTGGAAGGTATGCTTATCGCATCGCTGATGCTGGGGGGCTCGTATCCACTCACGCAGGTATATCAGCACGAAGAGGATGGTGAGCGTGGCGACTATACCATTAGCTACAAGCTGGGTGTAAAGGGTACCTTCATTTTCTCGGGTATCTTCTTCGCGCTAACGGCCATCGTTTGTTATCACTACTTCACCACCTGGCGCACGCTGACCGATTTCTTTATTTTCGTTGCCTGCCTGTCGCCGCTCATCATTTATTTTAACTGGTGGTTTTCCCGCATCCTGAAAGACCCTGCCGAAGCACGTTATAAGTACGCCATGCTTATGAACAAAATATCTGCTGCGTGTATGATTATTTGTTTCGCCATCATTATGCTCAAAGACCGTTTGTAGCAGCATACCTTACATTTGCATCATGACGTTCGCAGATAAGGTCATCCGTTTCAATAAGCAATTGCAATATACCGGTGCACTATTGCCGGCTGGCATCCGCGTCATGAACCCATTTATAGAAAATCCCGAAGCGCTGCAGGTTTCCTCTGCTTTCTATAAAAAGTATTATAGTGATATGCAGCCGCGGCACCTTATCCTTGGCATCAACCCCGGCCGCTTTGGTGCCGGGCTTACAGGTGTACCCTTTACAGACCCCAAGCGGCTGATAAGTGAATGCAACATCCCGTATCACGGCAAGCTCACGCACGAACCTTCTTCTGTTTTTGTGTATGAAATGATACATGCCTTTGGCGGCGTAGCGGCCTTTTATCAAAAGTTCTATATCAATTCCCTTTGCCCTTTAGGCTTCACCAGTGTAGATGCAGCCGGCAAGGAAAAGAACTATAATTATTATGACAGTCCCGCACTCATCGCTGCCGTGAAGGATTATATCATAGAGAACATCCGCAAGCAAATAGCCATAGGCACCATACCGGGTGTTTGCTTCTGCCTCGGGCTGGGTAAGAATATTGCTTTCCTGCAAAAGCTGAATAAAGAACATCATTTCTTCGATACCATCATCCCTTTAGAGCACCCCCGTTTCATTGTGCAATACAAGAGTAAAAGCATACAGTCATACATTGATAAATATGTAAATGCCTTTCGTTCGGTAGCCGGGTAGGTAAGCAATGATTATAGTAATATTAACAGGTGGCTCTGCATAGGATAATTGTGTGTTACTTATCTTACTATCATGAAAAAACTAGCCTACACCCTATGCGCTTTTTTCCTTTTCCTTAATGTCATAGCTGCACTGCATACCTACAAGTTCACCCACTTTTCATTAGATACACAAGAGCGTACAGAAGCCCGTTCATTAACCATGGGGGAAAAGCTTATTATCTTATTTACCGGCATTAGTAATCCCAAACCCGCCAATATAAAAACGCCACATGTACCTTACCAACACGTTGTATTGAATGGGCGGGGCAAGATAGATTGCTGGGTGCTCAACAGGGATGCTGCGAAAGGCACTATACTGGTGTTTCACGGTTTCTCTGGTGAAAAATCCGGGATGATAGGCAAGGCTGAAGTACTGCATCAATTGGGCTACAGGGTAATGCTGGTAGATTTCGTTGGTAGCGGCGCATCATCCGGCAACCAGGTAACATTGGGATATAAAGAAGCGGAGGATATAAAGGTTTGTACAGACTACTGGTCTGCCAAAGGTGAGCAGAATATATACCTGATGGGTACATCTATGGGTGCTGCAGCTATATTACGGGCCATCCACCAGCACTATGTTTCGCCCAAAGGCATTATCATAGAATGCCCTTTTGGTACCATGTATGGGGCTGTGGCCATACGTTTTAAGATGATGGGCATACCTGCTTTCCCTATGGCACACCTGCTCATGTTTTGGGGTGGTGCAGAAAATGGCTTTTGGGCATATGGTCACAATCCGGAAATATATGCAAAGTCTGTATCGTGCCCCGCTTTGCTGATGTACGGTGAAAAGGATAATAGGGTAACACGTGCAGAAACGGACGCTATTTACAATAACCTGGCCGGTCCTAAGGAGTTGTTGTTATTCCCCCAAGCCGGCCATGAAGATTACTTGAAAAAGTATCATAATAAATGGCAGAAAAGTGTGGGCGGTTTTCTTTCCGGTATAAATAAAAGAACCGCCATGAAGGCGGTCTTTCCAATAGGTTTATATTGTGGGGTAATGAGTGGAATATGAGTGATTGGTGTAATTACAGGGGCTGCCAGAAGATCAGCGCCACATTTCCTTATCTCTGCACACAAAGGTATAACATTTTTTTTAAATTAACGCCAATGCTTATGTAAGGCTTCCCCTTTTATATTCCCCTGTTTGCTATGGTTTCGTTTTGTATTTTCAGGCCGCATTTAGCATTGATATGAAGAAATTTTTACTGGCGATGGTTTTACTGTCGTGTGCAACCTATTATGCATCAGCGCAAAACGGAGCATTCAGAAGCCCCGGCAATTCACTCTATTGGAAGAACCGTATGCCCGATGCCGCTTACTGGCAGCAGGATGTGCATTATGATATAGATGCACGGATAGACGAAGAAAAACACATAATAGAAGCGGCGGAAACACTGGAGTACTGGAACAATTCTCCCGATACGCTGCACTTCGTATTCTTTCACCTGTGGCAGAATGCTTTTGTGAAAGGCTCGCACCTGCACGATTTAGAGAAAGCAAGCAATACTAAAATCCGATTAGGCAGGTATGAGAAAGAAGGGCTGGGCACGGTAGTAGAAAAACTGACGGTTGATGGGGCAGAGGTAAAAACGGAGCTGGATAACACCCTTATGAAAGTGTATTTGCCCCGGCCATTATACCCCGGCTCTAAGGTGCGCTTTGTAATGGACTTCAAAACCTATTATGATAATGGTGCTACACGCCGCCGTATGAAGATGTACGATGCATGGGGCTTCAAACATTACAATGGTGTGCAGTGGTTTCCCAAAATATGTGTGTACGACCGCAAGTTTGGCTGGGACACACACCAGCACCTGAACAAAGAGTTTTATGCCGACTTTGGTTCTTACAATGTATCGCTCGATTTTCCTTCCAACTATATAGTGGAAGCAACGGGTGAACTGATGAACCGCAAAGAGATGCTGCCCGATACGCTTCGTGAAAAGCTCGACATCAAAAACTTTGCAAATAAAAAGTGGAATGAAAAGCCATCGGAGATAATACCGTATAAAAAAGGCGAGCGTAAAATATGGCGCTTCAAGGCAAATAACGTGCATGACTTTGCCTTCACGGCCGATCCGTCTTACCGCATAGCTACCACCTATTGGAATGGCGTGGAGTGTGTAGGATTGGCACAGGAACCGCATGCAGCCAAATGGCAGAACAGTGCTGAATACGTGGCTAAGATTATCAGGACCTTCTCTGAAGACATAGGTATGTATCAATATCCCAAAATGGTAGCTGCCGATGCTGCCGATGGTATGGAGTATCCTATGCTGACACTGGACGGTGGCGGCGACCCCGGTTACCGTGGCCTGCTGGTGCACGAAATAGCGCACAACTGGTTTTATGGCCAGGTAGGTAATAATGAAACCTATCGCGCTGCATTGGATGAAGGCTTTACCCAGTTCCTCACCGCATGGGGGCTGCGTAAAATAGATGGCGATACGCTGGTGGCCGATAAGGTAAAAGGCTATAAAGGCCTCTTCAGCGAGCCGGAAGTAGTGGTAGACAGGCGCGTGTACAATGCCTACCTGTACGATGCACTGAACCAGGATGAAGTGCAGCTAAATACACACTCCAACGACTTTCATAATGCGCTGGGCCATGAAGGGGGTTACCGTGGTGTGTATTACAAAACAGCTACTATGCTCTACAATATGCAATATGTGCTGGGCGATTCTTTATTTCTGGCTGCCATGCAGCATTACTTCAACCAATGGCGTTTTGCGCACCCGTATTTTGAAGATTTCCGTAATTCAATTATACAATTTACCCATGTAGATCTCAACTGGTTCTTCGACCAATGGCTGGAAACTACCAAGACCATAGACTACGGCATCACCGGCATCCGCAAGCGCGGTGTGGGTAGGTACGATATCAAGTTTCGCCGCAGGGGGCAGATGCAAATGCCTATCGATTTTACAGTGACGGATAAGGATGGCGCGAAGCACGATTTCCATATTCCTAACACATGGTTTGAGAAAAAGACACACGCTACCGTACTGCCAAAATGGTACGGCTGGGATAACCTGCATAGCACCTATACCGCAACGGTTACCGTGCCTAAAGGCATACGCAATGTGCAGATAGATACCAGCTTCCGCCTGGCCGATATCTATATCATGGACAACTACAAGTCGCGTGGCCTGCCATTCTCGCCAAAGGCGCTGGCGTTGAAACTGGATGGTGGTGTAAGCGCGCCGTGGGACCGCCGTCACAACCGTGCTTATGTGCGTCCCGATGTCTGGTACAATCCCGTAGATGGTATTAAGTTGGGTGCACACCTGGAAGGCGATTATCTGTATAGCATGCACAAGATAGATGCTACCATATGGGTAAACACGCACTTCTTCCAGACATACGATTACCAAAGCACGAAGAGCCAGGGCTGGTACGATAAGTACACGCCTATCAACTATACATTGAATTATACTTCGCCCCTTAGCAGGTTTAAACCAAAGCTTCAATTGCAGATAAACAGCCGCCTGCTCGATGGCCTGTGGTATCATCGCGGTGGTTTCAACTGGCTGATGAATGGTAACAATACCATAGCACTTTATACACAAACCATGTGGCGCCCGCTGGTGTATGACAAAGATTATCTCATCTATCAAAACGAATGGAGCAGTGCCAGGGCATTACCTAATGCATCCATCAATGCTGCATGGACACATAATTACAGCTACCTGCGTGGTAATGGTACGTATAAAGTAAGCCTGCGTGCCCCATTCCTCACCGGCAATAATGCTAAGGCCTTCGATTATGCTTACCTGCAAATGGAAGCGACCAACACTAACAAGCTGGATAAGTTTGAAATACGCACGCGTTTGTTTGGACGCTATGGTACCGGCAGCAATATACCGTATGAAAGTGCCCTGTGGCTGGCAGGTGCCAATCCTGAAGAGCTGATGGAAAATAAATATACCCGCAGCATAGGCCTGATGCCTACCGACTGGAGAGATATATCGCGCTACGAAACCAATCACTTTCAGCAGGGTGGCGGGCTAAACCTGCGCGGCTATGCAGGCTATTTTGTCGCCGATGAAAGGAATGGTGTTAATATGATAGGCTACAAAGGCCGCAGTGGTATTGCCGGCAACATCGAGGTAGATTTTGATGAATACATCAAGCTGAAGCCTAAGTTCATAAAAGACTACCTGCACATAGATGCATATCTCTTTGCTGATGCTGGCATGATAGAACTGAGCAATGCAAACCTCAGCACCTACTGGGAAACCACGCCTACTACCATGTGGAGCGACCTGCGCGTAGATGCCGGCCTTGGTTTTGCCTGCACCATCAAGAAATGGGGGCCATTCGATAAAGCGAAGCCATTGACCCTGCGTTTCGATATGCCTTTCTTCCTCAACAGGCCACCATACGCCAACCCGCAGTATGCCAACTTCAGGTATGTGATAGGTATCAACAGGACGTTCTAATGTCGATGCATGCTATTTTTCAAACACATAGGATGTATCTGCATTGAAAAATATGGCGCGGTTAAAGTTGGGTTCAGACGCTAATTGCAGATGGGCATCCTCTATGTTTTTTGTAGCATAAACATGAATGCTGTCTTTAAGGTGATAGGCAGGATGGGTTTTTAATATCCATTCGCCTGTCACTTTTTCTTGTGTAGGATAGGCAATGTCTGATGTCGTGTAGATGGGTATATGTTGGTTGCTTTTAGATAGTTCAATTGCTTTACGCGTATTGCGGTAAATCAATAGTTTTCGATTATTATCGTCGCCTGTTATATTGTTAATAGATGACGATATAATGTTGCCCGCAAATGCTATAGTCAATAGTATGGTAAAAATATTTACCGGCACAACCGCCTTCTTGTTTGCAGCAGCGATAGCCTGAAAGAGTGTTAGGATAAGTATGCCTAAAGAAGGCACTGCAAACGCATTGAACCTATGGGCGCCAAGTGGTAACTTGCCTGCAAAGTAAAGGGCGAGCACTCCCCATATTAGTAATGTGCTGTACAGTAAAATGCTGTCGGTAGTACCATTTTTCAATGCCTTGAAGCATATAATGTTGCTGTAAATAAAGGCAGCAATACCCAGGATGCCGAATATAATAATGAACAGATCGCCTGAACCCAGGTTGGCAAATAGCAGGAATACATTATTCAGTGTGGTCGATAGGCCTGTTTGATGGGTAAATAAATGATCCTTCCAATAATCCTGCATACCACTGTCTTGCATTACATGCCGCACATCAATAGCATACACTAATGCTATCCCCGCAATGCTGCATATAACAGGCAGCGCTGTAACAGCCCTGTCATGTTGATGATAATAAAGGCTGTAAAGCACTACGGCAATAGCAGGCACTATCGCTATGGAGTAGGTATAGCTGAATAACGGGGCTGCAAATAAACTGATGCACAATAGTATATAAACAAAGGTTGATTTTTTTCCTTCTTTGAGCAATTGCGTCATTTCAATTAATTGCCAGATGGCTACTACAGATAGCGCAATCTCCATAGAATATTGCTTTATCTGCACAAAGTATTCTAACGATGACTTGAAAGATATGAGGCATAATACCCAAAAACATTGCCGGATAATATTCTTGTGGAATATGCGGGAAGAAAGCCTGTAAGCAAATAGGATGGCCAATGAAAAAACAATGAAGGACGGTAGCCTTAGCGAGGTATAACTATAATTGGCGTTGCTGGCAAAACGGTATATGCCTTGTAAGTATACCCGTGGAAATTGCTGCATAAAATCCAGCTGTCCCCATAGGGCCTCGGCCGATTTGAATTTTATGTTATAGATGATAAAC
>JANLJF010000059.1 GCA_029255605.1 Azovibrio restrictus | reverse complement strand
ATAGGTTTTACACCAGCACCACTGCAGTCGGGTGCCGTGTCTACGTGCGAGCAGTAGCACAATACCGGTACATTTTTAGATGATGTAGCCGGTATGGTAGCATATACATATCCATGTTCATCCAGTTCGGCATCCTGTATGCCAATGGCTTTCAGTTCCTGTACCAGTATTCGGCTCAGGTCTTTTTGTTTTTCGGTAGAGGGTTGGGTAGGTGATGCAGGGTCACTCTGTGTATCTACCTGCACATAACGCATGAATCTTTCGGCTGCAGTATGCGTATAATTGGATAATCCCATATTGGCTGTTTGAGGGCGTAAAAATAGCAATATGCACTGTACTTTGACATAGATACCATCGATACCTCGGGCAAAAGTGTAAATTTGTAAGCATGGGGGGTAATAGTTTTGATTTTTCCGAAATATTTACGGTATCGTTCACGTTGTTTGCGGTGATAGATATCCTGGGGTCAATACCTCTGTTGTTGTCCCTTCGCAAAAAAATGGGTGATATCAGCGCGCTGCAGGCCACATTGATTTCCGGTGCATTGATGCTGTTGTTCTTCTTTGTGGGTGAGCAGGTGCTCAACTTCATGGGGCTTGATATTCATTCTTTTGCTATTGCGGGTTCTATCGTTATATTCATCCTGGGCCTTGAGATGGTATTGGGATTGGAAATATTTCGTCCTGACAAGGACAGTAAATCGGGTAATGTAGTCCCGATTGCCTTCCCTATCATAGCCGGTTCGGGCACGCTAACGACCGTAATGTCTATGAAAGCCAGCTTTAGCGCCTATAATATTCTTGCTGCTATATTTATCAACCTGATATTCGTTTACATCACTTTGCGCTCCCTCAACCTGATAGAAAGGGTGCTGGGCCCTTCGGGTATATTGGTAGTGCGTAAATTCTTTGGTGTGATACTGCTAGCGATAGCGGTGAAGATATTTAGGAATAATGTGGGAGTATAACGAAGTGCTATAGTGTTATCGGCTTGTTATTTTTCCCTGATCTATTTTTATGTCCTTTCATGCGCTATAGATTCGCAATCTGAACTATAGCATGAAAACTAATGAACACACGCTTCCTTAAATACGCAGAAGTTTTCTGGTCGCTCAGGCTCATGTTTCGTCATTACACTGCCTTTCTCACTTTCGATAAAGCGATGATTAAACGTTGGCGGCAATACATAACCCTGTACAGGGGGTTGCTGCTATGCACTCTGGCTCCCGGTATTATCATTTCCCTGTTCAGCCGCGAATTCCGTAATATGTTTGTGATGGCATGGGGTGGGTTTGCAGCACTTACTTACCTCGTAGAGAGTGTTTTATTTATTTTCCAGTTTACCCGTAAAGAAAACTTTTATGTTGAGCTGATAATGCTGCCTTTAACGGTAGCGGGGCTCATGATATTAACGTAATTTCTTTATTCGGATAAATCTCACAAAGGCGTTCCTGTCTTTTTTCTTTATAGGGTCTTCTTCATTATTCTGTAGCGCCAATTGAAAAGATACCTGTGTGTCTTGGGCTATCGGGATGACTTTCATATAAGCGTCGAATTCAGCGGTTGTTTGTATTTCGTTAATAACATGCCCATTCATTAAAACCTTCAACACGGCAAACGTATCTTTTGCATCTGTACCCATGGCAGATACAACAATATTGTATTCACCTTTAGGTAATACAATATTTGATGACGGAGGTGTAGGATTGTTACTCCATACAGCAATTTGTTTGCCTTCTGCAAAGGTTGTTTCTACAGGAAAGTCCTTGGGGAGTATCATCCATGCATTATTCACACTGTCGTAGCCCAGGTTGCGGTAGTAAAGTTCAACCCAGCCGCCATAATATTTTCTTGTCAAAACCTGTGTATATTCTGTTTCCAGGTAGTTTCTTTTGTCTGTTTCTAATTCTTCATAGACATGTCCATCTACGAACCAAAAACCATCCGGCACTGGCTGGGTTTTAATAAGTGACATAACAGAGTCAATGAATACCCGTTTTTTCTGGTCTATAAAATTTTGGGTAACATTGTTTCTCTTGAAATAATAATTGTGAAGCCATGCCCATGTCTGCTCTACAATAGGGTATTTTTCAGGATTGTGCTTTATGATGAACTGGGTCATTTCCCTGTATTGGGCTTTGTTTATGTCATTGTAGTATTTTTTTACAACCACAAGGTCGAATAGGGAAATGATAGTAAATACTACAAGCAGGGTAACCCTGGCAGCATAATTCCTGATGTGATAGATGCCGGCAGCCAAAGCAATAAGGTATGCAGGTATCAGAGGTGTGGTATACCTTGGGTGTAGCATAGGGATCACCAATAAAGAGCGGAGATAAGGTATGAAGCAAGTGCCAAGTATCCATGTCAGTATTATGATGAATGCAGCTGTATATGGCTGGTTCAATATGTTTATGTCTTTTTCATACTTACTGAAAAACACCTTGTGAAGAAATAATAGGAGGAATACCGTTAGGAAGGGTGTAAGCAAACCGCTGTTACCGAAATACTCAATGAAATAGTCTTTCAGGAAAGTATCGGGTGTAGGAGATATCCAAAAGGCAGATATCTCACCTACTGTTAGCAGCGAAGGTATCCAGGGTAGGTAGCCGATGATAATAATGATACCGCTTAGTGCAAAACTCTTAATGTATTGGACGCGGGTAGGTGCATCGGCTATGAAAAAGAAAACGGTTACGGTAGCTACCTGCCCGAATAAAAAGAAAATAGAGAAGTAGTGCGTATAGATCATAACCAACGAAACCAGGCTATACCAAAGGCTGCGCTTTAATGTGGGTTTTTTGAGGATACGTATCAGTTGCGTGTACGATATGCAGCTTAACAGGAAGATGAAAATATAGCTGCGCCCATCTTGTGAATAATGTATGGAAAAAAAGTTGACAGTAGCTAATAGTGCTGCTATCAATCCGATACGGTTATTGAAAAACTCCCGGCCCAGTAAAAATATAGCGTAGATAGCCGCAGTGCCAGCTAGTGCAGAAGGCAGTCTTAAAGCAAATTCTGTATAAGCTGTAATTGGTAACCAAAGCCGGAGAAACAGGTAATATAACGGTGGATGCTGGTCGACTGTGCGCAGATAATGAAACAGCCATTTTAAACTACGGGCTGTAGATGCTTCTTCTATAGTATAAAGTTCATCTACCCACAAGCTTTGATAATCTAAATGCCAAAGCCTAAGAAATACACCAGCTGCAAGTAGTGTACATAAAGCCCATATCGTTTTCTTATCGATAGTTTTATTCTGGTCCATGTGGGCATAAAAATAATAATACAAAAGCATCATACTAATTTGTGTGATGTTTTTGTCTGGGATCCACTATTCTTTAGTTCTCCTCGTCAAACCAGCGACTACTTTTGCGTTTTTCCTGAAAATGGCAGCGCCGGGCAACTAGCCCGGCGCTGCTTACAATATGATGATAATCTTAATTACCAAACTTTAGCCCTTTCGTTTTCAGGACGATACATTTTATCGCCTGGTTTTACATCGAATGCCTGGTAGAATTCGGGCATGTTGCTCAGCGGGCCATTACAACGCCACAGGTTTGGAGAGTGCGGGTCTGTAATGATGCGTGATGCCGCTTCTTCAGGTGTAGTATTGGCGCGCCACACCTGTGCCCAGCTCAGGAAGAAACGTTGGTCTGGTGTAAAGCCATCTATCTTCTCATTGCTTTGCCCTTGTTTTGTTTTCTTGAAGGCTTCATATGCTATAGCAAGGCCGCCAAGGTCTGCCAGGTTTTCGCCCAGTGTCAGCTGGCCATTTACATGCACGCTATCCAGTATCACATAGTTGTTAAATTGTGTTACAACAACATTTGTTTTCTCTGTGAATTTCTTAGCATCTTCAGGTGTCCACCAGTCGTGCAGGTTACCATCAGCATCATACTGGCGGCCCTGGTCGTCGAAACCGTGTGTCATTTCGTGGCCTATTACACCACCTATGCCACCATAGTTCACCGCATCATCAGCTTCCATATCGAAGAAAGGATATTGCAGGATGCCCGCAGGGAATACGATTTCGTTGAAAGCAGGGTTATAATATGCATTCACCGTTGGTGGTGTCATCTGCCATTCTGTTTTGTCTACAGGTTTGCCCAGTTTGCTCACCATGTAATCATATTCAAAAGCTGAAGCCGCCATGATGTTTTTTACATAGTCGTTGCCTTTTATTTCCAGCTTGCCATAATCCCTCCATTTGTCAGGGTAGCCTATTTTCCTGATGAAAGTATTCAGCTTAGCTTGTGCTTTTTGCTTGGTCGCGTCGCTCATCCAGTCCAGGCGGTTGATGCGGTCGCTGTACGTTTTTTGAAGGTTGTCCAGCAGTTCCAGCATACGCTTTTTAGCCTCCGGTTTGAAGTGCTTTTCAACATACATCTGGCCCAGCAGTTCTCCCACAGAACCATCTACCACAGCCAGCACACGTTTCCAGCGTGGTTTCTGTTCTTTCTGGCCGCGTACCACTTTGCCGTAAAAATCGAAGCGTGTGTTATCGAAATTGCTGCTCAGGTACGGCGCCATATCGTTCACCGTATGGAATTTCAGGTATTTCTTCCATACATCTATCGGTGTAGCTTTCAGTTGTTTACTTACTTCTACAAAGAACTTGGGCGTACCAACGATAGCGGAATCCTGTCCGTTCAGTTTCAGGTTCTGAAACAGTACTTTCCAGTCCATGCCCGGAGTCAGTTTGTTCAGCCCGTCCAGGTTGTATTTGTTATAGAGTTTGTACGGGTCGCGCATATCTACACGCGTCATAGAAGCGCCGGCCAGTGATGTTTCCAGTTTGTAAACATCAGCCGCATCTTTTTTAGCGGTAGTGCTGTCACCATTTATCAGGGTGAACATTTTTACCAGGTACTGCTGGTAAGCCTCGCGTATTTTAGCAGTGCGCTCGTCTTTATTAAAATAATAATCGCGGTCGGGCATGCCCAAGCCACCCTGGAAGAACTGGCTGATCTGCTTGGTCACGTTCTTATCGTCGGGCGATACGTAGAAACCAAACAGTTGGCCGATGCCTTGTGTCTGCATTAGGGCTACTTCGTTCATCAGGCTGTTTGCATCTGTAATGCCATCTATGCGTTTCAGCACATCGTTCAGCGGTGCAATGCCTGCTTTATCTATAGCGGCACTATCCATACCACTGCGATACAGATCGCCTACTTTCTGGTCTGCAGAGCCAGGTTTTGCATTTTTATTGGCAGCGGCCGCATCCAGCAATTCGTGCAGGGCTTTGAAGTTGTTTTCCTGCAGCTCGTTAAAGCTGCCCCAGCGTGTTTCTGTGCCGGGAATAGGGTTGTTTTTCAACCATGTGCCATTGGCATACATAAAGAAGTCGTCGCCCGGGCGTATGGTGGTATCCATATTAGCCGGGTCTAAAAGCTTGCGCGATGCAGCCGTAGTGCCTTCGCTTTTATTGCCTGCATCCTTGCAAGATGCCATAGCTATAATAGCAGCACCTGCCAGCAGTGAATGCTTCCAATTCATTTTTCGTATGTTTTTTTATTAAGGAACCAAATGTACAAATATTAGGCACCCGTGCATAGTATATAGAAAACAATGCATGGGTGAAAAATCGGGTGAAAATTGCTTAGGCTATTTTGCGCTTATCACGGCGCACATGCTTTACTTCTATTATGCCGGGGAAAAGATACACTTTACCATTATTCAGGTTCTTGCACTTGCTGCGAGTGCGGCGGTGTTCTAAAATTTCATATAAGCACCCATCATCTGCTTCAAACCAATGGCCCTCGCTCAGCTCATCTACCAGGTAGTAGCCCGGCTTTTGTTCGTCGTAACGGCGCAATGCTTTATACAGCCCGGGATCGGAGCAGGTACTGGCTGCCGGGTTTTGCAGGTAAGCTATAATTGCTTTCTCTATATCGGCTGGAAAAATGTTCTTTCCAATAAATGGTATCAGCACATGCCTGAACTGCGTTTTCCATTCCTTGCCATGTGGCGGCGCCGAATGTTTAAAGTGATGGTACGTAAGCAGGTGTGCCAGCTCGTGCAGCAATGTTATCAGGAAGCTGTACGGGTTGAGGTTGATGTTGACCGTGATGCGGTGATACGGTTCATCTCTGGTAGGGTTGCGATAATCGCCCAATACTGATTTGCGTTCACGTGTCAGCGTGAGGTGGATACTATGGCTTTGAAAATAAGGAGCCACCAGATCGAATGTGCGTGGAGGGATAAACTGGTTTAATAGGTAGATAGAAGTTTCCTGCTTTTTCATATCATTTTGCCCTTACAATTTTTGACAGCATAATGGTTTCTATGGCCGAATACACGACATAGATACCTAATAAAACAAAAATGGTTGGTTTGTGAACGTTGGGCTTGTTTATCATCACATATGCGACGATGTTTATCAAACAGATGAACAATTTAAGGAAAGTTGCGGAATGCACACCGGTAATAAACGCTTGTGTACGGTTATTTACCTGTTTGCTAACTAAAAAATAACTTATCAATGACAATGCCAGCATGATGATGTTGCCACCCATCAGCACCGGGAAACGGAAATCGGGCGCTGCACTGCGCATAAACAGGAAAATGCCTGTAAGTGCTACAAATGCAATAATCAAAGATAATATATAGGTTTTCTTCATTTCTTTGGTTTGTTTAGTTCTTTTATCAGCTGCCATAGCGATATGCCCAGTGCCAGCAAGGGCAAAGTGACCACGAATACGGGGAATTTCCAACCTGTCTTCTGGTCTAGCTTATAACCGCCGAAAGCTGCTGCCAGCAGCAGTACCATCCATTGCGTGCCCAGCCCTACATAGCGCATCATATTCCTGTTGCTGTCGTTTCCTGTTGTCATGGCGTACGTGGTTTTTGTTTCAGGGGTTGTAATGCACCTTTCTTTATTTCTTCGTTCATAGGTACCAGGTTGTTCATGGCTTCCTGGTTTACTTTCTTCATATCCAGCAGTTTGGTGTCCCGTTTCACTGCTACGTCACCGGTTATCACCTTTTGCAAATTGGCGTTAAACTTTTGTTGTGCCGATACCAGGTCTGAAAGGGAATCGACCGTTTGTTTCAGCCTGATGACCTGCCGGCGCGATGTATTATTCGCGTATCCCGGTATATAATATTTAAGCGGGGTTATTAGCAATACAGCTACCGTTATCGCCGCCACCATCACAAACAGGCTGCTGAGCACAATGTACAGTTTGCGCATGGTAAGCTTGAAGGATGCTACCTCCTGCAACGATTCGTCGTCTATGAATACCAGCCTGTAATCAGTATTCAGCCGCCGAAAGATATGTCTGCGCCTTGCAGGTTTTTTCTTCATATACAACCCTCCCCAAACGGGATTGCAATTTACTGTATAAGTAAACAATCGGGCAGTTTTTTCCTTTGAAGCCAGGATGATGTGAAAATGTCTGTTAATGTTTTGTTCTAATATGAGATGAAGAGATATAGCAGACAACTGCTAATGTGTTTTTTTCTATTTTTGAGATATTGCGGGAGTAGGTGCGCGGGGTTTCCCCAGTACGCATACTATTTTTCGCATTATACAGTTATAATAGGTGGAGAAAATCAGACAGGTAAAATTGAGCCCTAAGCATAAGTTATTATATATAATCTTAATGGCTATTGCCTTTATAGGCAATGGCAATCTTTTTGCCCAAAAAGTAAATAAGGATAGCCTTGCCCAGGTGCAGAAGCAGCAGGAAGCCCTGCGCAAAGCCCAGCAAGCCAGTCGCGACAGTGCTGCCAAGGCAAGGCAGCGGACATTGGAACAGACGCGTGCCGAACAAAAGCGCAAAACAGACAGCGCCACAGCCGCCCGCAAAAAAATAAGTGAAGAGCTGGCAAAAGTGAGGAAACGCCGTACTGATAGCTTGGCCCGCATTCGCAAATACAAGGAAAGCAAAAAATATCAGGATAGTGTAGCCCGCGTGCGTAAGCAAAAAGTAGAGGCATTGCAGGCGGCACGTAAAGCAAAGACTGATAGTGCTGCTGCTGCGCGGAAGAAAATAGCTGATAGCACAATAGCTGCCCGCAAGGTGATAACAGACAGCATCAAAGCCAGGCAAAAGAAACGCACCGATAGCCTGGCACGCATACGTAAGTACAAGGAGAGCAAACGCTACCGGGACAGCGTGACGGTGGTGAAAAAAATGAAGCTGGACAGTGCGCAGGCCATTAGAAAAGCTCGCACCGATAGTATGACCGCATCGCGCAAGAAAGTAGCCGATAGCCTGAAAGCCATACGTAAAGCTAAAACGGATAGCCTGACTGCTATGCGCAAAGCGAAAACCGACAGCCTGGCTGCTCAAAAAAAGCTTAGAGCCGACTCCCTGGCCAAGAAAAAAGAGAAGCGCGAAAAAGACCAGAAAGTACGCCAAAAGGATAAAGAAAACAGGCAGCAACTGGCCTTCGAGCTGAAGCTGAAGAAAAAGAGGTCGGCATATAGCAATGAAAAGATGCTGAAAAAACGGTGGGGCATACCGCGGCAGTTAGTGCAAAATACCTTTACCCGGTACAACTATTACTTCAATGCAGACCGGAAAATGGACGAAGCGTTGGAGAATATGCAAAGGGCCAGGAAGGATAACTATGACCAGATGATCGAGTTATTCCCCTTCAACCCCGACCGGGATTCCTCCCTGCTATCGGCAGATATGGATAGTATCATCCAAAAGGTATCGGTGGGTATACAGATACATGACCCACGTACCAAATGGGGCGACGACCTGTACCTGCTGTTAGGGCAAGCTTATTTTTACAAAGGGAAATATAACGAAGCTGGTATTGCCTTCCGCTATATATTGAGCCTGAAGGATAAAAAGAGAAAGAAAAGTTCGTCTTCATCTTATGCAACATCAAAATCGAAAGGGGCACCAACATTATTACAAAAAGATAAGCAGGGTGCGCTTGACTTCCTGAAACACCGGTCGGTGCATAATGAGGCGGTGTTATGGCTGGCACGGACATTCACCCAGTCGAAACAGGAAGGCAATGCGGAATCGGTGCTGGACCTGGTGGAAACCGACCCAAACTTCCCCGATGACTTGAAAGGACGATTGGCGCTGGAAAAATCATTCATTTACCTGGGTCAGAAAGACTATGCGGCAGCCTCCAAACAACTGGGCGTAGTGGCACAGGATAAAAACCTGCCCGACTGGGTGCGCATGCGCGCAGGTTTCATCAACGGGCAGATACAGCAGAACAGGGGAGAATATGTAGCATCGGCCGCCAGCTTTAAACAGGTGACAGACCTGAACCCTAAAATAGACATGGACTTTTATGCGAAGAAGAACATGGCCTATAGCCTGATGCTTGCCGGTGGCGACCAGCAGGAAGCCGTAGCATCTTTAAAGCGCATACTGAATGATGGTAAATACTCCCCTTATTACGAACAGGTGTATTATGTACTGGGCCGCTTATCTTCCAATAGCGGTAAGGATGATGAAGCGATAGGCTACCTGAAAGAAGGTTTGCAATCGGCTAAAGTAACACCTAAGCAAAAAGCACAATCCTATGCAGCGCTGGGGGGCATCTATTATAAAGCAGGTAATTATGTAGAATCAAAAGCGGCTTATGATAGTGCAGCGATACTGGCATCGCACCTGCCACCAAGCGATAGCGGCATGATAGTGGCCATAAAACGCAGCCAGGCCTTAGGCAAAGTAACTGCACCCATTAGCATCATCCGCACGCAGGATAGTTTATTGGCACTGGCACAACTGACGGAAAAGGAACAGCGTACGGCAGTGCGTAAATATATACGTAGCCTGGAACAAAGAAGGGCTGACAGCATTTTTCAGGCAGAGAATGCGGGGCTGAATGCAGCTATGCAAAACAGCACGGCTGGGAACCCGGCATCAAATAACCCGTATGCCAACTGGTATTTTGCCAACCCTGCATTGATGCAGAAAGGGCAGAATGATTTTAAAAGTAAATGGAACAACAGGCCATTGGCCGACAACTGGCGCCGTAGTGCTGCCGGAGGCTTTGCCAGCAACCAGGGCAATAACAGCAATAAACAACAAACGGATGACGAAGGCCCGGAACTGGACGAAAACGGCTTGCCAACAGAAGAAAGCCTGCTGGCTGCCATACCTGTGCAGCCCGAACGCCAGGCGGTAGCTGTAGCCCTGATACAGAAAGCCCATATAGACCTTGCCAATGCTTATGTACGCGAACTGGAAGATTATCCACCCGCAACCCGCACGCTCGATACGCTGGACAAGCGTTATGCAGACCATCAATATCTGGCAGAAGGCCTGTACCTGCGATACCTGGTAGCTATGCGCCAGAATAAACTTCCGGAATCACAAGCATATGCCGACCGTATATTGCAGCAATATGGCAATACCCGATGGGCCGACCTGGTTCGCCCTTCCGAAGGGCCTTCAGAAGCACAGGCAGTAAGTAATACAGAGCTTGCCGCTTATTATGATGAAACCTACGGTATGCTTATTGCGCGCGATTATGAAGGTGCATTAGCAAGGGTGATACAAGGCCAGCGACAATACAAGGAAACAAACTACGCAAAGCGCTTCCGTATAATGGAAGGTATAGCCAGGGCAGGCCTTGGTAATTATGACGCGGCAGACACCATACTACAGGATTTCCTGAAACAGTACCCAACTGATTCACTGAAGCCCTGGGCAGATGCAGTATTGGCATATATTCAGAAAAACAAGCCTGCAGCACCACCGGCACCTTCCGTGGCACCTGCTAACGGTGCAGCACCGCCACCACCGGCAAGCGGTGCCCCAGCCCCTGCAAGCTCTACTGCGCCTACAAATGCCAGTGCTACAGGTGCCGTGCCACCACCGCCTCCGCCATCTACTGCTTCTTCAGCAGCACCTGTTACGGGCACTACGGGTGCAGAGCAGGTAGCCAAAACATATACGTATGCTCCTAACGAAGAGCATTATGCTTTGTTCGTATTCGGGGCTATGGAAGCCCGGGCTATGGGGGTAAAATCAGCGCTCACGGATTTTAATAAATTCAAATTCAGCAGCCTGAACCTCACCAGCACATCGGAAGTACTGAAAGCAGACCAGGGGATTATTGTAACGCGCAGTTTTAAAAATGCATCGGAAGCTAAAATATACCTGAATATGCTGCGCAGTACAGCCCAGGTTTTCAGGGAATACAAACCGGGTGAATACCAATTGGTTTTGATTTCGGCAAATAACTACCGTAAAATGGCTGCTGATAAAGATATCAAGCCGTACCTGCAATTCTACAACACAAAATATAAGTAGTTAGTACCTTTGACTATATGGAATGCACTATAGCAATATATCTATAGTGCATTTTTATATGCAGCCCGGCAAAACTTTTTAGCTTGGGGCATAATTCGTAAATTACAAGAAGCCGCATTTTTATATATAATGGAAACAGTGATTACAGGGACATATAATCTGAACGAAGAGGAAGAGAAGAAACTCATATTACGTGAATACCGTGCTTTGCTCAGGGTATTGAAGCAGCACATAAAAAAAGGGGATAAGGCTCTCTTGAGGCGCGCGTTTGAAATAGCAGCCGATGCACATAAGGATATGCGCCGCAAATCAGGCGAACCCTACATATTGCATCCGCTGGCGGTGGCCAAAATAGTAGTAGAAGAAATAGGATTGGGCGTAACATCGGCCATATGTGCCTTGTTGCACGATGTGGTAGAAGACACCGAAACCACGCTCGAAGACATCAGCCGCGAGTTTGGTACCAACTATGCTAAGATAATAGATGGCCTTACCAAAATATCGAACGTAGTAGACCTGAAAGCAGATACTACAGTACAGGCAGAGAATTTTCGTAAAATATTACTGACACTGGCTGATGACCCGCGTGTAATATTGATAAAGCTGGGCGACCGCCTGCACAATATGCGCACGCTGGAAAGCATGAGCCGTGAAAAGCAACTGAAGATATCATCAGAAACGACTTATATCTACTCCCCACTGGCGCACAGGTTGGGCCTTTATGAAATAAAATCGGAGTTTGAGGACCTGGCGCTGAAATATACCCAACCGGAAGTGTATTGGGAAATATCGCAGGGCCTGAAAGAAACGAAACGTGAGCGTACCCGTTATATCAATGAGTTCATTAAGCCGATAAAAGAAGAGCTGCAAAATGAAGAGTTGCAGGTTGAAATATATGGCCGCCCCAAAGCCATCCATTCCATCTGGAACAAGATGAGGACAAAACATGTAGCCTTTGAGGAAGTGTACGACTTGTTTGCTATCCGTATCATCCTCAATTCAGCACCGGAACGTGAAAAAGAAGACTGCTGGAAGGTATATTCTATCGTTACCAACTTCTACAAACCCAGCCCTGAAAGGCTGCGCGATTGGATAAGTGTGCCTAAAGGTAATGGTTACGAAGCCCTGCATACAACGGTGATGGGCCCCGGCGGACGATGGGTAGAAGTGCAGATACGTTCATCGCGTATGAACGAGATAGCAGAAAAGGGGCTTGCGGCACACTGGAAGTATAAAGAAGGGATGCCAAGTGCGCAGGAAAGCAAGCTGGATAGCTGGCTGCAGCACCTGCGCGATATACTGAACAACCCCGATACAGATACGCTCGACTTCCTGCAAGACTTCAAGCTTGACCTGTTTACAGAGGAGATATACATCTATACCCCCAAAGGTGAAATGCGTGTGCTGCCGAAAGGGGCTACGGCACTCGATTTCGCGTTCGATATACACTCCGAGCTTGGAGCGCGTTGTATAGGTGCTAAGGTGAATTACAGATTGGTGCCATTGAGCCACGAAATTAAGAGTGGCGACCAGGTAGAAATCATAACCTCATCCAAGCAAAAGCCATCGGAAGACTGGTTGTCTTTCGTTACGACTGCCAAAGCCAAGTCGCGCATAAAATACTACCTGAAAGAAGAGAAGCGTAAGATAGGAGAGGACGGCAAAGAAATACTGCAACGCAAGCTGGACCATATGGGGCTGCCCATGTCGCCGCAAAACCTGCAGGAACTGTGCCTGCACTATAAAAAGCCATCGTTGCTCGATTTGTATTATGGTATTGCAGTAGGTAGTGTGGACCTGAAAGACTTGAAAGAATTTTCTATATCGGGTGATAAAATGATACATCCGGTAAAAGAGGTGAAGCTGGATAGCAAGCACCTGCTTTCTGAAGAAACGGTTAAAAAACCGGCAAAGGGTGCAGAGCTTATCATATTTGGTGAGAGTTCGGACAAGATACTTTATAAACTGGCGCAATGCTGCCAGCCAATACCGGGCGATGATGTGTTTGGTTTTATTACAACGGGCGAGGGCTTGAAGATACACCGTACCGACTGCCCTAATGCAGCACAGTTGTTATCGCACTATGGGCATAGGGTAGTAAAAACCAAGTGGGCGAAAAATAAAGAAATATCCTTCCTCAGTGGGGTGCGGCTGGTAGGACTGGATGATGTGGGCGTGATACAGAAGATAACCAACGTTATATCTGCAGACCTGAAGATGAACATGCGTTCGCTTAGTATCGATTCTCACGATGGTGTATTTGAAGGTACCATCATGGTATATGTACATGACAGGGATGAGCTTGATCATCTATGCCAGCGACTGGCAGCATTGGAAGGTATCAATACCGTAGAACGACTGGAAGCACAGGAACAATAAACAAACAATTAGAAACAAAAGAAATGACCATAGGCCAAACAAGCGAATCGCTATACCAACAATATAAAGACATAACACAAAAAGCTGCAGACCTCAACAATGCATCTGCCATGCTGGGGTGGGACCAGGAAGTGTACATGCCATCGAAGGGATTTGAGATGCGTGGCAGGCAACTGGCTACGCTGGCATCCCTGGCGCATGAAATGGTAACGAGTGATGCCTATGGCAACCTGCTGCAGGAGCTGGCAGGCAGAAGCGACCTTGAAGATACCGCAAAACGAAATGTAGAACTGAGCCTTGAGGATTATAATAAAAACAAAAAGCTTCCGGCAGCATTTATAGAGCAACTGACACAGCAAACCAGTGCCAGCTATAGCGCATGGATACAATCGCGCAAAGAGAATAAGTATAGCATATATGCACCTGAACTGGAGAAGATGATAGCTCTGAAAAGACAGCAGGCAGATATGTATGGTTATGCAGCCCATCCTTATGATGCTTTGCTGGATGAATATGAAAAAGGGGCGACTGTAGCATTGCTGGATGGTGTGTTTAGTAATGTAAAAACCGAGCTGCCCATATTACTGGATAAAATAAAAGCAGCGCCGCAGGTGGATGATAGTTTCTTTATACAGCATTTTCCCCGCCAACAACAGTGGGATTTTTCTATAGATGTGCTGAAGATAATGGGTTATGACTTTACAGCAGGCCGCCAGGATATTTCAGAACATCCGTTCACTACATCGTTTTCGCCTGAAGATGTGCGGGTGACAACGCGTGTGGACGAAAATAATTATGCATCACTATTATGGAGCACGATACATGAAGGTGGCCATGCATTGTATGAGCAAGGCTTGCCGGTTGCACAATATGGTTTGCCATTGGGTGCTGCTGCATCGTTGGGTGTGCATGAATCACAATCGCGCCTGTGGGAGAATTGTGTAGGGCGTGGCACCTATTTCTGGCAATATTTTTACCCTAAGCTGCAACAATACTTTCCGCAGCAGTTGAGTAACGTATCCGGTCATGTGTTTTATAAAGGGATGAATAAAGTACAACCATCGCTGATACGAACTGAGGCAGATGAAGTGACATATCATTTTCATGTGCTGATACGTTATGAAATAGAGAAAGCATTGATAAGCGGGGAATTATATCCTGAAGACCTGGCCGAAACGTGGAATGGCTTGTATAAAAAATACCTGGGTGTAACACCACAGGATGATAAGCAGGGCGTATTGCAGGATGTACATTGGGCGCACGGTAGCTTTGGTTATTTTCCTACCTATTCGCTGGGCAGTTTTTATGCTGCGCAACTGTATGTGCAGGCTGAAAAAGACATAATGAACCTGCCCGAAATGATGGCGCAGGGCAATTTTACCCACCTGCTGCAATGGCTGCGCGATAATGTGCACCAATATGGCAGGCACTATACTTCTGAAGAAATTTGTAAACGTGTAACCGGCAGCGGGCTGAACTTTGAAGTGTTTATGGATTATGCACGCCAAAAGTTTGCTACTGTGTATGATATAAGCCAGATATGATGCAACTGCAGTTGTACAGGCACGATGAGCCCATGGATGCGGAGGAGCTTCTGTTTATACAGAAGAAAGAAGAGAAGGAACGGGCATCGCTGTACAAAGTAGTGCGTATACTGATGGTGTTCTGTTTTATATGCCCATTTGTAGTGGCGTGGCTTCGGGCATTGGCACAAGTGCCCAATCCTTTTTCCATGCTGTATTATTTTTCTTCTGTGCTATTTCTTCTGTGCTTTGCAGGCGGGGCAGTTTACATAGCCTATTCCCGAACATTGAAAAAAGTACAGAGCGATGTGCGCCATCGTACCAAAACAGTGGAACGCACCCATATTACCCGCAAACAGTTCATGCCACACAACAATATGTATTACTTTTTCCTGGATTCCCCCAATAAGGTGAGCATAGAGGTGAGCCAGGAAGATTATTACCGCCTGGAGAAGGGTGATGAGCTGAATATAGAATATACTACCTATTCGAAATTCTACTTGGGATACTTTTAGAAAGGCATTCGCCTGTTTCCGTTAACTTTGCAGCCCTATTATGGTACGCATAGGTAAAATAGTAGCTACACACGGGCTGCAGGGTGCAGTGGTGTTGAAGCATGTAGCAGGCGAAAGCAACTGGCTGAATAAAGACGCTATATTATTTGTAGAACTGCGAAAGGATAGCCAGATACCGCACTTTGTAGCAAGTGCAAAAGCTGCCAGTAGCGAAGAATATATTGTACAAATAGAAGATATAGACACCGTAGAAGCTGCCAAAAAGCTGGTAGGCAAGCAGGTATATGTAAAAGAGGATGTGCTGAAAGAGGTGTCAACCAACTCTCCGCTATTATGGATAGGCTTCAATATGGTAGATAAGACCAAAGGTGGGCTAGGGCCAATAGCCGATGTGGTGCAGGCCGGGCCGCAATGGCTGGCTACCCTGGTGATAGATGGTAAAGAAGTATTGATACCGCTGGTGGATGATATATTGATAGAGGTGAACATGCGCAATAAATATGTGCGTGTAGACCTGCCCGAAGGTCTGCTGGAAGTGTATACAGGCTAAGAGTTGTAAAGTTTTAGAAGCCCATGAGAATAGATATAATAACCGTATTGCCGGAATTGCTGGATAGCCCGTTGGGGCATTCTATAATGAAGCGAGCACAGTCTAAGGGCCTGCTGGAAGTGCATCGTCATAATCTACGCGACTATACGCCATATAAGCAAGGCCAGGTAGATGACTACCAGTTTGGCGGAGGGGCGGGTATGGTGATGATGCCGGAGCCTTTGGCCCTACTGATAGAAAAGCTGCAGGCAGAGCGAACATATGATGAGGTTATCTACATGACACCGGATGGAAAGAACTTTGACCAGAAAATGGCCAACCGCCTGTCGCTAAAAGGTAATCTGATGATCATTTGCGGGCATTATAAAGGCATTGATGAGCGCATTCGCCAGCATTTTGTGACCATGGAAGTATCTATCGGCGATTATGTATTGAGTGGCGGTGAGCTGGCCGCTGCGGTGGTAGTAGATGCCATTGGCAGGTTGATACCCGGTGTGCTGAATGATGAAACATCGGCCCTGTTCGATTCGCACCAGGATGGGTTGCTGGCGCCACCAGTATATACCCGCCCTGCCGACTTCAGAGGGTGGAAGGTGCCAGATGTGCTATTGAGCGGCGACCCTAAAAAAGTGGACGAATGGCGCCATGAACAAGCCCTGAAAAGGACGGAAGAACGCAGGCCCGACCTGCTGGAAGACTAAAATCAGGAATAATCTGATATTTTTTTTGAAAACATCGAATTATCGATTACTTTTGCAGACCCAAAATAATAGTAAAACAATGGAAGCTATAGCTTTTGTACACGAGCAGCTGACTGGGAAGAAAGAATTTCCAAAGTTCAAAGCAGGTGATAACGTAACCGTTAATTATAAAATCATTGAAGGTGCTAAAGAGCGTATTCAGGCGTTCAAAGGTGATGTTATCAAACGTCAGGGTACCGGTTTTACTCAATCTTTCACTGTACGTAAAGTATCTGATGGCGTAGGCGTTGAGCGTCTGTTCCCTCTGTACTCTCCCAACATTGATAGCATCGAGGTAAATAAAACAGGTCGTGTACGTCGTGCTAAACTGTTCTACCAACGCGAACGCCAAGGTAAATCAGCACGTATCAAAGAAAAGAAATACATTTCTACTAAATAGTAGCAGTTGTTGTGAGATAGTTACCCGTTCCGGTTTTCCGGAACGGGCTTTTTTGTTTTGTGCTTACCCTGGCCATTACATAATTTGTTAAGCGCTGGTTAACTGCTTGTAAAAAGCTTGTTAATGAAAGTGATGATTTTCATAGTTTTATAATTGATAGTTTATTTTTAGGCTATATTCTTAAATCAATTTATTATGAAGAAATATGTACTCGTTGCCTTTAGCTTGTTGATAGGTATTTCCGCTTGTCAGAAGGCAGATCATACACTGGCTCCTGCATCGGGAAGCGAGCTGGAAGCACTGGCAAAGAAAACAGCAAGGCCATTCAAGGGAGATATGACCTATACACTGGATACTACTTTAGGCTTACCCTGCAATTGTAGTGGTTCGGCTATAGCAGTTGGCGATTTTTCCGGTAGCGGAAACGTAACGCATATGGGTTTGCTAGCATCTCACAATAAAACCTGCGTTACCCCTATAATACAGAATGGTGTATATGTTGGCAATCATATAGTTATAGAATGCGGCAGTTTTACTGCAGCTAATGGCGACGATATAGAAGTAGCTATACAACCGTACGATGTTTATTTCAATAGCACATCGGCTACGGGTACTATGCAGGCCACCTTTATTGGCGGTACCGGGCGTTTCGTTAACGCAACAGGTGGTTTTACCGGCACGATTACTATTCCCCTGAACAATCCTAACGTAGCCTACCTGACAGGTATTGACGGTACGATAAATTACTAATGCAGTTATTGTTAAATAATTATATAATATAAGATATAAAGCGGGATATATTCCCGCTTTATTTTTAATGAAAATGTAGAACCGGGCAAGAATAAAGATATTGATGGAATAATATTTATGTATAGTATCTTTTGTAGCTGTTTAAAAACAGACAGTTAATGTACTAAAGCGGTTATAAAATCCACCATCAAATCTTTAAAAAGTATGCCCAGATCATCCCGTCGTTCAAATGGCCATGCGGCCATTGAGCAAACCACTGATAATGTGGAAGTTGTAGCATTGTCGGTGGATGAAAAACCATCCTCCGGAAAGAAAAAAGCCACCCGGGAGCCGGTTGCTACTTATGATATGCTCCCAACGCCGGAGTTATATGTAGAGTTGCTGAAAACACTTACCGATGTACGAAATGGGAATTTTAATGTGCGCATGCCTATCGACCAGGTGGGCATAAATGGAAAAATATGTGATGTTCTGAATGAAATAATTTCCCTGAATCAAAAGATGGCAGATGAGTTTACACGAGCCAGCAATAATATTGGTAAGAATGGTAAACTAACGCACCGTATTGATGTACCCTATGCCAGAGGTTCCTGGAGTTCCAGCGTCGATTCGTTGAATACACTTATATCAGACCTGGTGCATCCCACCATTGAAATAGCAAGCGTTATAAGTCTTGTGGCGAAAGGAAACCTATCGCAGCAAATGCCGATGCAAATTGGCGACCACAAGTTGCAGGGTGAGTTTTCACGCATTGCCAAAGAGGTGAACGACATGGTGAAGCAACTGAACCTGTTTTCCATGGAGGTAACCCGCGTGGCACGTGAGGTAGGCTCTGAGGGTAAACTGGGTGGGCAAGCAGTGGTAGAAGGCGTAGGTGGTGTATGGAAAGATCTTACAGACTCCGTGAACCTGATGGCGGGTAACCTGACAGGGCAGGTGCGTAACATTGCTGAAGTAACAACGGCGGTAGCCAAGGGTGACCTCTCGAAAAAAATTACTGTAGATGTGAAAGGGGAAATATTAGAACTGAAGAACACCATCAATACGATGGTGGACCAGCTGAACTCCTTTTCATCGGAAGTGACCCGTGTGGCACTGGAAGTGGGTACGGAAGGTAAGTTGGGTGGCCAGGCGCAGGTAAAGGGTATCGGTGGTACCTGGAAAGACCTGACGGATTCCGTAAACCAAATGGCATCGAACCTTACAGGGCAGGTGCGAAATATAGCTGAGGTAACGACGGCGGTGGCACGTGGCGACTTGTCGAGAAAGATAACGGTGGATGTAAAAGGCGAAATATCTGAATTGAAGAATACCATCAATACGATGGTGGATCAGCTGAACTCCTTCTCATCGGAGGTGACCCGTGTGGCGCGCGAAGTGGGTTCGGAGGGAAAGCTGGGTGGACAAGCAACGGTAAAGGGTGTAGGTGGCGTATGGAAAGACCTGACGGAATCGGTAAACCAGATGGGTAGTAACCTGACGGCACAGGTGCGTAACATTGCCGAAGTAACAACCGCAGTGGCCAAGGGCGACCTTTCCCGTAAAATTACCGTGGATGTAAAAGGAGAGATATTAGAGTTGAAGGATACCATCAATACGATGGTGGACCAGTTGAACTCCTTTGGTTCGGAAGTAACCCGTGTGGCACGTGAGGTGGGCTCAGAAGGTAAGCTGGGCGGACAGGCGACCGTGGAAGGTGTAGGTGGTGTATGGAAAGACCTGACCGATTCTGTGAACCAGATGGCGGGTAACCTGACAGGACAGGTACGTAACATTGCCGAGGTAACAACAGCAGTGGCCAATGGTGACCTTTCCAAGAAAATTACCGTGGATGTGCAGGGAGAAATCCTTGAACTGAAAAATACCATCAATACGATGGTGGACCAGTTGAACTCCTTTGGTTCGGAGGTGACTCGCGTGGCTCGTGAAGTGGGTTCAGAAGGCAAGCTGGGTGGACAGGCAACGGTAAAAGGTGTAGGTGGTGTATGGAAAGACCTGACCGACTCTGTAAACCAGATGGGTAGCAACCTGACGGCACAGGTACGTAACATTGCTGAAGTAACAACAGCGGTGGCGAAAGGCGATCTTTCCCGTAAGATAACTGTGGATGTAAAAGGAGAAATCCTGGAGCTGAAAAACACCATCAATACGATGGTGGACCAGTTGAACTCATTTGCATCAGAAGTAACCCGTGTGGCATTGGAAGTAGGTACAGAAGGTAAGCTGGGTGGACAGGCGAAGGTGAAAGGTGTAGGTGGCGTATGGAAAGACCTGACCGATTCTGTAAACCAGATGGGTAGTAACTTGACGGCACAGGTGCGTAACATTGCTGAGGTAACAACCGCCGTAGCCACGGGCGACCTTTCTAAAAAAATTACCGTAAACGTAGAGGGAGAAATATTAGACCTGAAAAACACCATCAATACGATGGTGGACCAGTTGAACTCATTTGCATCAGAAGTAACGCGTGTAGCACTGGAAGTAGGTACAGAAGGCAAGCTGGGCGGACAGGCGAAGGTGCAAGGTGTAGGTGGTACCTGGAAAGACCTGACTGACTCCGTGAACCAGATGGCCTCTAACCTGACAGCACAGGTACGTAACATTGCCGAGGTAACAACGGCGGTAGCGAAGGGTGACTTATCACGTAAAATTACCGTGGATGTAAAAGGCGAAATCCTTGAGCTGAAAAATACCATTAACACGATGGTGGACCAATTGAACTCTTTTGGTTCGGAAGTGACACGTGTAGCACGCGAGGTGGGTTCAGAAGGAAAGCTGGGTGGGCAGGCAGATGTACCGGGTGTGGATGGTACCTGGAAAGACCTGACCGATTCGGTAAATAAAATGGCCTCTAACCTGACAGGGCAGGTGCGGAACATAGCCGAGGTAACAACTGCCGTGGCTAATGGCGACTTGTCGCGGAAAATTGAGGTGGATGTAAAAGGAGAAATTCTTGAGCTGAAAAACACCATCAATACGATGGTAGAACAATTGCGTGCCTTTGCATCAGAAGTAACCCGTGTGGCCCGTGAAGTGGGTACTGAAGGTAAACTGGGTGGACAGGCGCACGTACCCGGTGTTGGTGGCACGTGGAAAGACCTGACCGATTCCGTAAATCAAATGGCCGGCAACCTTACCGACCAGGTACGTAACATTGCCGATGTGGCCATTGCGGTGGCTAATGGCGATATGTCACGCAAAATTACAGTGGATGTGCGCGGCGAAATATTGCAATTGAAAGAAACGCTGAATACGATGGTGGATCAGCTTCGAGCCTTTGCATCGGAAGTAACGCGTGTGGCGCGTGAAGTAGGTACAGATGGTAAGCTGGGTGGGCAAGCCTTCGTACCTGGTGTGGCCGGTACGTGGAAAGACCTTACAGACTCCGTAAACCAGATGACGGGTAACCTTACATCGCAGGTGCGTAACATTGCTGAAGTAACAAAGGCTGTGGCAAGTGGTGACCTTTCGAAGAAAGTAACCATTGATGTAAAAGGAGAGATATTCGATCTGAAAAATACCATCAACACGATGGTGGATCAGCTGAACTCATTTGCCTTCGAGGTAACCCGTGTGGCCCGTGAAGTGGGTACAGAAGGAAAGCTGGGCGGACAGGCAGAAGTAAAAGGTGTGGCCGGTACCTGGAAGGATCTGACCGACTCGGTGAATATGATGGCATCCAACCTGACTTCCCAGGTGCGCGGTATTGCAAAAGTGGTAACATCTGTAGCTACGGGTAACTTGAAACAAAAGCTCTCCATCAGTTCGCGAGGAGAAGTAGCGCAGTTGACAGATACCATTAATGAGATGATTGATACACTTGCTGTGTTTGCCGACCAGGTAACAACCGTGGCACGCGAAGTGGGTGTTGAAGGCCGCCTGGGTGGGCAGGCAAATGTGCCGGGTGCATCTGGTACCTGGAAGAACCTTACGGAAAACGTGAACCAGCTGGCAGAGAACCTGACAACACAGGTACGTGCCATATCAGAAGTAGCATCGGCGGTAACGAAAGGTGACCTCACACGTATGATACGTGTGGATGCGAAGGGCGAAGTGGAGGAACTGAAGGATACCATCAACCAGATGATTGCCAACCTGAAAGAAACAACATTGCGCAACCAGGAACAAGACTGGTTGAAATCGAACCTGGCGAAATTCACACAAATGCTGCAAGGGCAGAAAGATCTGAATACGGTGACAAGGCGTATCCTTTCTGAGCTAGCACAGGTAGTAAATGCGCAGCATGGTATGTTCTACATTTACGAACAGGATGAGGTGCATAATGATAATATCCTGAAATTGTTTGCGGCATATGCTTATAAAGACGAGATCAATATCAGGAAGAGCTTTAAACTGGGTGAAGGACTGGTAGGACAATGTGCCAGTGAAAAAGAGAAAATATTACTGAATAATGTACCGACCGATTATATAAAAATAAGCTCCGGATTGGGTGAAGCAACGCCGCTCAACCTTATTGTACTACCGGTATTGTTTGAAAAAGAAATCAAAGCGGTTATTGAGCTGGCTTCGTTTGAAGCATTCAGCGAAACACATCTTGACTTCCTTGGCCAGTTGACAGAAAGTATCGGTATTGTATTGAATACAATTGAAACCAATTCGCGCACAGAACATTTGCTGGAGCAGTCGCAATCTTTGACAGATGAACTGCGTATAACAAATGAAGAGCTGCAGGATAAAGCACACCTGCTGGTAAAACAGAAGGAAGAAGTAGAGAATAAGAATAAAGAAGTAGAAGAAGCTCGCAGATCGCTGGAAGAAAAGGCAGAACAGCTACAACTGACATCTAAATACAAATCTGAGTTCCTGGCGAATATGTCGCACGAGCTACGTACGCCTCTGAATTCATTGCTGATATTGGCGCAAGAGTTGTTTGAAAATAATGAAGGTAACCTTACGGAAAGGCAAGTACGTTACGCTAAAACCATACATAGTTGTGGCGACGACCTGATACAACTTATCAATGATATCCTTGATTTGTCTAAGATTGAATCGGGCTACATTTCTGCAGACTTTATCAATGTTCGTTTCCATGAGATTACAAACTTTGTAGAAACGACCTTCAAGCACGTTTCTGAAAATAAGAACCTGAAATTCAGTATCGAGATGGATAAAGAGCTGCCGGATATCATCGAAACCGATGTTCAGCGCCTGAACCAGATATTGAAGAACCTGCTTTCTAATGCCTTTAAGTTTACAGAGAAAGGGGAAGTGAAACTGAGGATATTTGACGCGAACAAAGCATGGAGAAGCGATAACCCTAACCTGGATAATGCGAAGCAGGTGGTGGCTTTTGAAATTAAAGATACCGGTATCGGTATTTCTAAGGATAAGCAGAATATCATCTTTGAAGCTTTCCAGCAGGCGGAAGGTTCTACCAGCCGCAAATATGGCGGTACGGGACTTGGACTTTCCATTAGCCGCGGTTTGGCAGAATTGTTAGGCGGTTCTATAGAGCTGGAAAGCGAAACTGGCATTGGCAGTACATTTACGCTGTATCTGCCCATAGAATACAATCCTATGATGCTGAAGATAGATAAGCAAAGCTCATTGGCAATCAGCAAATATGACCTGGCACAAAACGATGAAAAGTTGGCCATTCAAAGCGTGCCAACGGTGAAGATACCGGAACGCGACCTGGAAGCAATCAATGAAATTATCAATGAAACCAATGATGACCGTAATATCATAACGGCTAATGATAAAACCGTATTGGTAGTAGAAGATGATATACGCTTTGCCAAAATAATGACGGAGAAAGCGCATGAGATGAACCTGAAAGTGCTGGTGGCTACAAATTTCGGCGAAGTATTCGATCTGATGAATAAGTATACGCCTACCGCAGTAACGCTGGACGTGAAGCTGCCGGATGCAAGCGGCTGGAAAATACTCGACCTGTTTAAAAATGATATGAACTTCAGGCATATACCGGTGCACCTGATATCCGGAGAGGAGAATAGGATATTGGCTATGAAGCGTGGTGCCAGGAGCTTCCATCATAAACCATTAAAATCGGAAGCGTTGTCATTACTGTTTAGCGATATAGCTGAGTTTAAATTGCGTTCACCTAAGCGTTTGCTGGTTGTGGAGGATAACGAAATTGATTCTTCGCAAATAGCTAAGATGCTGGAGAATGGAGAATTGATAGATATAACAATAGCATCGACAGGTGCGCAAGCATTAGAGCTAATGGCGGCTAATGATTATGACTGTGTAATACTTGATTATACATTGCCGGATATGGGCGGGCTAAACTTCATTATGGAAATAAGCCTTGCGAAGAAGACACAGATGACCCCGGTTATTATCTATTCTGCCAAAGATTTTACAGATAAAGAAAAGACACAACTGAAGCAATATGCAAACAGGGTATTGCTGAAGAGTGTCAATTCCTTGGAGCTTTTGCTTGAAGAAACGGTAATGCACTTGCATATCAATCACAAAGACCTGCTGCCTGCAAAGCGCAAAATAATAGAGAACCTGCGCCTGATGGAAGATGTGCTAACGGGTAAGAATGTATTGGTGGTAGATGATGATGTGCGTAACCTGTTTGCATTGACTACTGCTTTTGAAAAATATCGTATCAATACAATAACTGCAGAGAGCGGTAAAGAAGCCATCGATATTTTAAATGAAAACGGTAATATAGATATCGTACTGATGGATATTATGATGCCGGAAATGGATGGGTATGAAACAACCCAGAAAATAAGGCGTGAGCATAAGAATACCAACCTGCCCATCATAGCAGTAACGGCCAAAGCAATGAAGGGAGACCGTGAAAAATGCATAGAAGCAGGTGCATCAGACTATATTACCAAACCATTGAAAATAGACCAGTTATTGTCATTAATGCGTGTGTGGCTGTATAAATAGAAGTTTATGACTAATTATTCACAAAAAGTTATTCATAAGCCGGATATCAAACTGTTGGTAGTAGATGATAGAGATGATAACCTGCTTTCTATTGAAACTATATTGAGTAAAGATGGCTATCTGATAAAGAAAGCCAATTCAGGAAGGGCGGCACTTAAGATATTGCTGAAAGAGCATGACTTTACGCTCATCCTGATGGATGTGCAGATGCCCGACCTGAACGGATTTGAAACAGCAATAATGATATATGAGAGTGAAAGGTTGCGTAAGATACCTATCATATTTGTTACAGCTAACGACCATGGTGATGAGAATATCTTTAAAGGGTACCAACTAGGTGGTGTAGATTATATTCACAAACCAATCAATCCGGAATTACTGAGAGCGAAGGTGGCAGTGTTTGTTGAGTTGTATAAAAAGAATATGGCTTTAATGGTGCAAGAAGAGAAGCTGACCTATGCGAACAAGAAGCTGGAAAAAGAAATAGAGGAGCGTAAACATTCAGAAGAGAAAGTGCAATTGCTCAACCGTCAACTGATCGAGAATATATCGCAGTTGAAGCTTATTAATAAAGAGTTGGAGCGATATGCATTTGTTGCTTCTCACGATCTGCAAGAACCCCTCAGGAAGATCATCCTGTTTGGTGACAGGCTGAAGGAGAAATACGGCGCAATATTGGATGATGAAGGAACTTATTTTCTCGAACGTATGACCATTGCTTCCGGACGCATGCAGGCTTTGATACGCAACCTCTTAAAATTTTCGAGCGTAGCGGATGATACCCGTGATTTTGTAATGACTGATTTGAATGAAGTAGTACATACCGTAATATCCGACCTGGAAGTAAATATCAATCAAAAGAAAGCTAAGGTACATTGCAGCAAACTGCCGGTAATAAAAGTTATTCCCGATCAGTTCAGCCAGCTATTTCAAAATCTGCTTTCTAATGCGCTGAAGTTTAGTCGTGAGGATGTTCCCCCCGAGATAAACATCATGTGCGAGAAGACTAAGGGTATGTATATACAGGGGATGAGCTACGATAAATATGAGGATGATTTTTATAAGTTAACAATTAAGGATAATGGTATTGGCTTTGAAGAAAAATACCTGGATCAGATATTTATGATATTCAAACGCCTACACACAACCGACCAGTTTGAAGGCACAGGTATCGGGTTGTCGATTTGTAAAAAAATAGTAGAAAAGCATAAAGGACATATTTATGCGTCGGGTATTCCTAACGAAGGCGCTACATTTACAATTATATTGCCTTATACCGAAAAAGTGTTTGTAGCAGAACGGAATTAAAAATTAATGGGTAAAAGAAACTGGATATTTGTAACTGGGTTATTGCTTGTCATATATTTTTTGACAGGGCAGGTACCTGCACAATCATACCGGTACTTCGTTTATAATGGTACTTCGATAGCTTCTGCAAAACAGCACCAGGTTAAAACAAAATCTGTTGTTACAGCCAGGAAGTATAAAATAAAAAAGTACAAAGGGAGTGAAGTGAGGTTTGATCTCCCTTCCCTTTCTTTAGAAGAGAATAAGCCTACGTTCTTTTGTGTTACAGTTATTAAGATTCCGAATACTTTCTTCCTGTGTTGTGATGTACACAACCAGATAAAGCAACGGGGCCCGCCTATAGTATTTAGCTGATGATATAAAAAATGAGAGTATTGCATCCCTGCAGTATTCATTTGTTTATTGCTAAATACTAATCGAAAATGTCTATTGAACCGACAGTTCTCTTATTTAGAGAATATGCCCGTCAAATAATTGTTGAGTATACGAATGAGTTGAAAGAGTATGACAAATATCATGTGTTGAATAGCAGGTTGGATAGGTTGAAAATGTTTAATGCCAATTTAAAGCTGCTAAAGGAGAAATTGAATCATAAAGTTGAGGCACTAGTTGCTGATCACGCCTTAGCTGAAGAAAAAGCCGGCCTTAAATCAGCGCTGGAAAGTATAGGCACTGAATTTGTCAATGAATATATGTACATCGGTTTTGCTAAAGACACCGATGATGAGTTAACTGTGTAATAAAAAAGCAGGCAAATTTGCCTGCTTTTTTATTATTCCTATTGTCTTCTTATTTCAGGTCGAACCTGTCGAGATTCATTACTTTATACCAGGCAGCCACAAAGTCTTTTATGAATTTATCTTGTCCATCAACGCTGCCATATATTTCAGCTATAGCTCTCAACTCGGCGTTAGAACCGAATACAAGGTCGGCACGTGTGGCCGTCCACCTGGCTTCGCCTGTTTTGCGATCAGTACCTTCAAATATTTCCCTGTCTTCGCTTGCGGCTTTCCACACAGTGCCCATATCCAGTAGGTTTACGAAGAAATCATTTGTCAGCTGCCCGGGACGACGGGTAAATACCCCATGTGCAGAACCATCATAGTTGGCATTTAATGCGCGCATACCGCCTACCAGCACGGTCATTTCAGGTGCAGTGAGGGTCAGCAGATTTGCTTTATCTATCAGTAATGCTTCTGTCAGCACGGCATACTTAGTCTTGCGATAGTTACGGAAACCATCAGCAGCAGGTTCCAGATATCCGAATGATTCAATCTCTGTTTGCTCTTGCGAAGCATCCATGCGGCCTGCTGTAAATGGAACAGTGATAGTATGTCCCCCATCTTTTGCCGCCTTTTCTACTGCAGCACACCCAGCTAATACAATGAGGTCTGCCAGCGATATTTTCTTACCATTTGTCTGTGCATCATTGAATTGTTTCTGGATGCTTTCCAATGTATTCAACACTTTATCCAGTTGCGATGGGTTGTTAACCTGCCAGTGCCTTTGAGGTGCCAGGCGTATGCGTGCACCATTGGCTCCACCACGTTTATCGCTGCCGCGAAAAGTAGATGCTGATGCCCAGGCAGTAGATACTAATTCGGGCACTGTAAGGCCAGACTCTAAAATGGTTGCCTTTAAAGTTGCAATATCATTGTTATCTACCAATGGATGATTTACTACGGGTATCGGGTCTTGCCAGATTAGTTCTTCCGTAGGTACATCCGGGCCCAGGTAACGTGTTCTTGGCCCCATATCGCGATGCGTCAGTTTAAACCATGCACGCGCAAATGCATCTGCAAACTGGTCCGGATTTTCAAGGAAGCGGCGTGAAATCTTTTCATATGCAGGATCAAACCTTAAAGAAAGGTCAGTGGTAAGCATAGTTGGCAAATGCTTCTTTGACTTATCATATGCATCGGGGATAATAGCTTCTGCATTTTTTGCCACCCACTGATGGGCACCTGCCGGGCTTTTAGTAAGCTCCCATTCAAAGCCAAACAGGTTTTCGAAAAAGTTATTGCTCCACTGTGTAGGCGTTTTAGTCCACGTTACTTCAAGGCCGCTGGTAATGGTGTCAGCTCCTTTACCACTACCGTAGCTGTTGTTCCAGCCAAAGCCCTGGTATTCAAGGTCTACAGCTTCCGGTTCTTTACCTACATGTGTGGATGGTGCAGCACCATGCGTTTTGCCAAATGTGTGCCCACCTGCTATCAATGCTACTGTTTCTTCATCATTCATAGCCATGCGGCCAAATGTATCGCGTATATCCTTTGCAGCAGCAATAGGGTCGGGGTTGCCATCCGGCCCTTCTGGGTTTACATATATCAGGCCCATTTGTACGGCAGCCAATGGGTTTTCCAGCTTGCGGGAATGTTTGTCGCCATCTGCATCATCATCTGATGATACAACACCACCAGCTTTGTCTACGCCTTCAGAGCCGTGATTATAACGTATATCTCCACCTAGCCAAGTTGTTTCACTTCCCCAATAAGCGGCTTCATCAGCTTCCCACGTATCAGCCCGTCCGCCGGCAAACCCAAACGTTTTAAAGCCCATCGACTCAAGCGCTACATTCCCGGCAAGAATCATAAGATCTGCCCACGATATTTTGTTGCCATATTTTTGTTTGATAGGCCACAGTAACCTGCGTGCTTTATCCAGGCTCACATTGTCGGGCCAGCTGTTAAGCGGGGCAAAACGCTGCTGCCCTTGCCCGGCACCACCACGTCCATCGCCTACGCGATATGTGCCCGCGCTATGCCATGCCATACGGATAAACAAGCCGCCATAGTGGCCAAAGTCTGCAGGCCACCAGTCTTGCGAATCGGTCATCAATGCATGGAGGTCTTTTTTTACAGCTTCAAGATCCAGGCTATTGAATGATGCGGCATAGTCGAAGCCTTTATCCATAGGGTTGGATAAAGAAGAGTGCTGCCGCAGAATATTCAACTTAAGCTGGTGGGGCCACCAATCCCGATTTTTGGTGCCACCGCCGCCAACATTGCTTTTCATGTCATTGTGAAATGGGCATTTGCTGATATCGTTTGAACTGTTTTCCATTGCGTACTAAATTTATTATTAAGAATAATATTAGGCTATATAATGATACAAATCTTATAGCTTGTATCTATCATAGTATAATTAGGATTACAATACGATTGTATTCATTGCACCTGCAATTAAAAAGTAAGCATGCATAGGTTAGGTGATATTAATCATATGCTTTGATGACGATTCTCAGCCTGCCATTTTATATACAAGACTAATTTGCCCTTTTGCCAGACACTATGTTTAAAAAAATATGGATTAGTCTTTTTCTTGCCTTCTCTATTTATACGGCCTTGGTATATACACAATGTGATGCAGGCACAGCTGGTTCTCAGCCCAATGATTTAGACAAGTCAATAACTGCAGGCAGGGATATCTGGCAAAAGCATAATTGTCAGAGTTGTCATCAACTATATGGGCTTGGTGGATACTTAGGGCCGGAGCTTACTAATACGGCATCGATTAAAGGTTCTAAATACATGAGCACGATAATTAAGTATGGCACCGGGCGTATGCCAAATTTCCACTTAACAGATAATGAAGTAGAAAACCTTGTCCATTACCTGTCATGGATTGACAATAGTGGAAATACACGGGTAGCTAAAGAAAATGTTCATTGGACGGGCACTTATATCCTAAATGATGGAAAATGACTATTAGTTTAAAAGGTTTTCTGAGTTTCGCGTTACTATTGCTGTTGGCAACTTTGATATTCGGGGTTTTATCTTCATTCGCATTTCTGTATCCCGTTTATTTCAATAAATTTCTACCGTTTTATTTACTTCGCCCCCTGCATGTATCAGCGGCTATATTTTGGATAATCACAGGTGCCACCGGCTGTATTATATATTATCGTAAAGAGGTTTTTGAGGTGAAAAAGGAAACTGTGTTTATTCCTTTGTTCAAAATAACATGGGTATTAACCATTCTTGCTGTTTTCATTTCATATGCCGGCAAGCAGTTTGGCGGCAAGGAGTACTGGGAGTTCCCACCCATACTTTGTATTCCATTGCTGGTAGCGTGGCTTTTTTTTATGTTAGGCTACTTCCCTTTGTGGGAAAAGCATGATAATAAAATGTCGGCTTATTCGATAATGTGGTCTACCGGCATTTTGTTTTTTCTCATAACTTTTATCGAGCAAAACCTTTGGCAGATACAGTGGTTCCGCCAATCGTATCTGCGCGAAATAACTGTGCAGTGGAAAGCAAATGGTTCAATGGTGGGTGCCTGGAACCAGATGATATATGGCACGTTCTTTTTTTTGATGACAAGGCTTTCGGGAGACGAAACATTGGCACGAGGAAAAAAGGTATACTTCTTCTACTTCCTGGGGCTTACAAACCTGATGTTTAATTGGGGACATCATATTTATAATGTGCCCACAGCCGGTTGGATAAGGCATGTAGCTTATGCTATCAGTATGACGGAGTGGTTGTTCCTTATTAACATTATCCAGGGATTCAAATCAAAACTATCGGAGCGACGGAAGCTAAACCATTTTATAACATATCGGTTTCTTATAACAGCCGAAATATGGGTGTTTATTAACCTATTGCTGGCCATTGCTATGTCCATCCCTGCCATTAACCGCTATACGCATGGCACACACATAACTGTGGCGCATGCTATGGGCACTACCATCGGTATTAATACCATGATATTACTGGGTGGTATTGGCTATATGATAGGCATAGAACGGCTAACTGCTCGTGCTAAACGTATTTTGACAAGCACCCATTACGTGGCCCAGGTTTCTTTAGGCATATTCTGGCTGTCATTGGTAATAGCCGGTATTCTGAAAGGATACAGAAGTGTGGCTATGAACATTACAGACTTTCAATTAATGATGAAGCCTGTGTTTCAAGTATTAACAGTGTTTGCCATTGCCGGTATAGGGTTGCTCGCCGGCTTAGGTGCTATTGTGATTATTTACTTGCAGGCCATATGGAATGGCATCCGGATTGCAACGGATGAAAATAATAAAAGATAAAATTGTCCTTTATTTAAAAACATAGTAACTTTGGGTTTCAGATGAAAGAAGTGAGAACACCTATTAAAAGAAGCAAAGCCTTGGTGGCCTTGTCCAGAGAGCATCACGAAGGGTTGCTTTTGTGCTGGAAGATACGTGAAGGCTGTAGAAATAATATAGCAGCACAGCGGATATCTGATTATACCCTTCATTTTTACAATCATTTCCTGGCACCACATTTTATTCAGGAAGAGGATGTTTTATTTTCTGTACTTCCTGCAAACGATAGCCTTATTATGGAGGCAATATCCCAGCATGAGGCTTTAAGGAAACTAATAAATATCCTGGGAGAAGAAAACCAACAGGGTACTCAATATTTACTTGCATTTGCTGACGAGTTAGATAAGCATATCCGGTTTGAGGAAAGAGAACTTTTTGGGTATATTGAAAGTAAATTAAGTGCGGAGCAATTGCTTGTATTAACCGACCGCTTAAATAAAACAGAGGATAAGCATACCACCCCGGAATGGACGGATAATTTTTGGGAAATTAAACAAGGAAGTTAAATGTTTTCAAAAGCATGCGAGTACGGTATAAGAGCCGTCATATATATATCGTCTGAGAATAAAGCGGGCCGAAAGGTTAGCATACAGGAAATATGTGAAGCAATAGAGGCGCCTAACCATTTTACTGCAAAAATATTGCAAATTCTCAGCCGCAACAGGATTGTTAATTCTCAGAAAGGTGTTCACGGTGGTTTTTATCTAGATAAATTTCAATCAGACCTTAAGCTTATCAGTATAGTGGAAGCAATAGATGGGAAGGCTTTATTTACAGGTTGTGGCCTGGGCCTCAAGCAATGCTCTGAAAAGGAGCCATGTCCTATACACGATAAATTTAAATCCATCAGGAATGCACTTAAAAACATGCTGGAACAAACTACGATAGAAGAATTAGGTAAGAAGTTAAAAACAGGAAAATCTGTTTTAAAGACATTAGAAGAATAAAAAAATTTTGAAACAAAATAGGACAAAAATGTCTTTTATTAGTATTCATTCAAGAAAAAAAACATGGCTGAAGATAGCATTGGCAAATCTTGTAATAGTTGCCATATTAGGCTTTTTGCTCAGAAGCAAAATTGTCTTTACTATTCCGTTACTCGATTTTAAAAACACCTTGCACGCGCATTCACATTATGCTTTTGGTGGTTGGGTAACACTTGCTCTTGTGGTACTGATGGTGTACGAAATACTCCCCAAAAGCTTAAGCAGTAAGCCTATTTACCAGGTGATATTCGCAAGTATACTGCTCAATGCAGTAGGCATGCTGATAAGCTTTACATTGGGGGGCTACAATTTTTATTCCATTTTATTTTCTACACTATTCATCCTCACCACTTATGTATTTGCCTTTGTGTTTATCAGGCATGTAGTTAAGGCATGTGTTGCCGAGCCGGTAAGGAGCCTTGGTATTAGTGCTGCTATATATTTAGTGCTTTCTTCAGTGGGGCCGTTTACGCTTGCATACCTGCTTGCCAGCGGAAGCAATAATGCGTTTCTGTATAAAGATGCCATTTATACTTATTTGCACCTGCAGTATAGTGGCTTTTTTGCCCTTGCCATCTTTGCGCTTTTATTTAACAGGCTGGATAATAGGTTTTCTATAAGAACAAGCAGGCTGGCGAAGAGCTTTTCAACCTTGCTTAATTTATCTGTATTGCCATCATTGTTTCTCTGCTATTTATGGCATTACCCGGGGGCCTTATACCAGGCGATAGCAGTTTCTGGAAGCAGTTTAATTGTGCTAAGTGTGGTAGCATTTATGGCATTTGCACTTGCAGCAAAAGATGTGTTTCTACAACTGAATAAGATAACACTTAAACTTTTGATGATTGCAGGCTGTGCATTCATCTTAAAATCAATATTTCAGGCATTAACAATTTTTCATAGTATAGGCGCATTAGTATTCAGCAACAGGCCTGTCATTATAGCCTTCCTGCACCTGGTACTCCTGGGGTTTGTAAGCATCTATATACTATCGCACTATACATTGGCCGAAGTACTAAAGCCCGTCAGTGCAACACGACGTGCATTGGCTGTTTTTGCCGGTGCCGTTATAGTAAATGAAGTAGTTCTTTTTTCCCAAGGGGCAGATATTATGCTGATGCATAACAGGGTGTTTTATCCTTACTTGCTTTGGTTGGCTTCATTGCTGTTATTAGCAGGTGCAATACTCCTTTTAAGATGCGTTCTTCACAATAAAGTTGGTGTAACAAATAGTTCAGAACATAAAAAACAATTTCAATCATTTTCAAATTTTAAATAGCAAAAGTATATGAGCACAAGTGTCTTTATCGACGTAACAGTATTGCATCCTACCAGGAAACATCCTACCATTTTTGATGCATTTGATAATATACCGGAAGGAGAGGCGATAGTTATACATAACGATCATGACCCCAAGCCACTTTATTATCAGTTATTGGGGGAGAGGGGGAATAGTTTTTCCTGGGTATATCTGAACAATGGCCCCGAAATATGGGAAGTAGAGATAAGAAAAAATATTAAAGGCGTAGAAACAATTGGTGAAATAGCCGGCAAAGACATGAAAAAGGCTATGCGGTTGAAGGAGCTTGGTATAGACTTTTGTTGTGGTGGAAAAAGAACTTTGGAAGAGGCTTGCCTCGAAAAAGGCCTCGATGTAATGAGGGTTAAAGCTGAGTTGGAAGAAACATCAAAACAACCGCAGGGTATAGAACTGGATTTCAATTCCTTTACCTTGTCTTTTTTATCAGACTACATTGTAAACGTGCATCACACGTTTGTGAATCAAAATCTTCCGGTACTTGAAGATTTGTCAAAAAAAGTGGCCGAGCATCACGGCAATTCTATGCCGTTCCTGATAAACATTTATTCTAAAGTAAGAGAACTGCGCTGCGAGCTTACGAGCCATATGAAAAAGGAAGAGCAAATATTATTCCCCATCATTAAGCAGTTGGAAAACGGAGGAGCGGTGAATATTGGTTTTGATTCTATTGTCGATCCGATATATGTTATGGAAAAAGACCATGATATAGCAGGTGATTTGATGAAAGAAATCAGGATGGTGGCTAAAGATTATGCAATACCTGTAAGCGCATGTAATAGTGTAAAGATGCTATATCATAAACTTATAGAGTTTGAAAACGATTTATTTCAGCACATACATCTCGAAAATAATATTCTTTTCCCTCGTGCTATGAAACTGGAAAAGCTATTTAAAGAAGTGCTGTAAATGGATTGTGCTAATTCAATTGTGTTATGAAGACCATTTCTGCAAACACCAAAATATCTGCACTGATAAAAGAAAATCCGGGTTGTATTGATGTTATTGCAACAATCAACCCGCATTTTAAAAAGTTGCAAAATCCCTTTTTACGTAAGATTCTTGCATCAAGAGTTACTATAAAAGAAGCTGCAAGAATAGGAGGCTGTGAAATTTCCAGTTTTTTTGAGAAACTGAAGCCACTGGGGTTCGTTATCGACGATACTGAAGAATCATTACTTGATGAAGAAAAGAAGATAAGCAGTAATATTCACCCGGATTATACACTGGATGTCAGGCAAGATATCGAATCGGGTAAGGACCCTTTTCGTAAAATCATGGATGCGGTATCTGCACTGAAAGCCAAGGAAGTATTGTTGCTTATTAATTCATTTGAGCCATTACCCTTGATACGGATATTATTGGATAAAGGCTTTGAAGTTGATGTTGAAAACGCTTCTGAAGGGAAGGTGTATACTTATATTAAGAAAATGCAGGAGGCAAAAATGGTGGAGAAAGCAACAGCGCCTTCGCCCATCATATTTCAGCAAAAGCTTGAAGCGTACAAAGATAATCTTGTCATTATAAACGTGCGGGCCCTGCCCATGCCACAGCCGATGATGAGAATACTCGAAGCACTCCCGGCACTTTCGGAAAATGAGGCATTGTTTGTGTTTCATAAAAAGGTTCCATTATTCTTGCTTCCGGAGCTAAAAGAAAGGCTTTTTGAATATGTCTATCAGGAAACACAGGAGGGGGTTGAACTGTTAATATTTAAGAACAAAAAAGAGAATGCTTCCGCATAGACAACAGGTTTTTTCCAGGGCAGCAGTAATACCTTTTTATATTATTGCTGCCCTGGCTTTTTTTCTTACCACTGCTCTGTGTTTATTTGCTGCAAATGTATTTGTTGGCCATTTCTTTCAGCCCAAGGTATTAGCATTAACACACCTATTTGTACTTGGTTGCGGTGTTATGATAATTTTTGGTGCAAGCAATCAATTGATTCCTGTTATTTCTGAACGGAAATTGTATAATGAGCGGGTCTTGCCGGTGCTGGTATTGGGTTTGCTTACTGTTGGTACTGCTTTGTTAGTCTATTCCTTTTGGAATTTTCTCTTCACATGGTATACATTTACTGGTGTAGCTTGTATCCTTACGGCTATTTTATTACATTCTCTGAATCTGTATTCTGCCTTGAAAAAAGCAGAAGAAAGAGCTATGCTTAGCTTGATAAAAACTGCTAATGTCTGGCTGATTTTTACTGCCATTATAGGAAGCATGTTGCTCATCAATTTTCGTTTCCCGTTTTTATCTGTAAATCATTTGCAATATCTGAAAGTGCATGCCAATATCGGGATGATTGGTTGGTTTTTACAATTAATTGTAGGGGTCAGCTCTAAGTTGATACCTATGTTTTTGTTGTGTGAAGAGCCTAAAGAAAAACAAGTTTTCCGTATATACTATGGCATAAATATTGGGCTGGTACTATTCATGATTAATCAGATTTTTTTTCATTCCCAGATAATGAATGTTTTGGCAGTGTTGATAGTCATAACGGCGATATTTTTTTATGGGAGGTATGTTTATAGCAGTTATGTACATTCTATCCGTAAACAGTTAGATAATGGGATGAAGCAAACAAGGCTTTCGTTTGCGCTCTTGGTATTGCCTTGTGTATTACTATTGCCATTGTTTGTTGTGGGCGATATGCCTCCGAATTTTAGCTTAGCTTATGGTTTTTCTTTTTTCGGTGGCTTTGTAGGAACAATTATAATGGCGCAAACGTTTAAAACACTTCCTTTTATCGTATGGATGCAAAGTGTAAATGAAAACGAGCTACCTGCCAAAATGCCCAAAGATTTCTTCAATGAAAAGCTGGTGCGTGTTCAGATGCTTCTATACATAGCGGGTCTTTTACCTTTTGTTGCCGGAATAGTTTTGAAATACGCAGGCTTATGCTATGCCGGTGCAGCATTAATGGCTGTTGCCACAAGTATCTACTTTATTCATGTTTTATTAATAGTGAGAAAAAAGTTTGCCAATGTTTGAGATAGGAATATCAGACCCATTTTATGAGATCAAGTCCAAAGCGTTAATTGCGCTTTATGAAGTAAAAGATCCGGAGTTGGGCGTGAATATTGTAGATCTTGGGATGGTTTATAACCTGGAAGTTAGTAATGCATCCATCATATTATATATGACACTATCTACACCGTCGTGCCCAATGGGTGGGCTTATTATATCTTATGCCAAAATAGCTATCGAAAATGCTTTGCCGGGTTATGAAGCAGATATCAGGCTGGTATGGGAACCTAAGTGGAATTACGAGTGTATAAGTACAGAAGGCCGAGCAGCACTTGGTTTATAATTATAGGTCTTTCTTCCTGAATATTTTTACGGAAAGCAATAAGGGAACTATCACCCAAAGCATCATACATATTATTGCGTATACACTGCCTGCCATGCTTCCAAGAAACTTTTTGAATAACGCACCCGAATAACCCATCAGTACAGCAACATCCAATTGCAAAAGCATTAAAATGCGGGCAAGATCAATGGGGTTTAATGCTATGATGCCTAATATGGGTTTCTCGATGGGATATTCGCCGAAAGAATAAATGAAAATAAGTAGGAGCCCATCAAACAGTAAGCTTAGGAATAAGGAAATAATGATTGAAGCCCCAATGCCCTTTGTTTTATCTTTAAATAAAACAAAAACTAAAAGGGCCAATGCGGTAAAGCTTAGGGTAAGAAGCAATCCACTGACTAATAGTACTAACGCCGCAGGGGAGGGGGTCAATATGATTGTTGGTATACCGATACCTACAGCATAAGCTGCACAAAGCGCAGTTGAAAGCCCTGAATATTCAGCTAACAACACCGTTTTTCTCTTTACCGGTTGCGAAAGAAGTAATTCTATGAATTCAGATGAATTGAAAAAGTATATCGTTGCAAACAGGATACTTATGATAGGTACAAATAGCAGTGTGATATTTAATAAGCTCAGTAACCCTTTTGACGAATTGCTATCTATACTTAATACACTAAAGGATATTACGCCCAATAAGAGCGTGTAAATGATAATGATCTTATTCTTGATCAGGTCTAACGTTATGTATTTAACTATCGTGTTCATGCTGAAATGATTTGTGCACATCCGCCTCTTGCATAAGGCTGGCTACTATTTTACTTAGTTTTAACTCACCTGTGATGTTTTGCAAGTCTTCTACGGTCTTGTGAAACATCATCTTCCCATCTTGCAGGTATAATATATGGCTTGTAATATCTTCAAGATCACTAAGCACGTGCGAAGTAATAAGAATCAGTTTGCCCTTGTTTCTTTCCTGTGCTATTTTCGATTGCAGTATTTCGCTGGATAATGGGTCCAGGCCGGCTGTGGGTTCATCCAGGATAAAGACATCCGGAGAAAAAAGAAAGGCCAGGCAAGCGCTTACCTTTTGACGGGTACCACCTGAAAGGCTTCTCATCGTTTTGTCTTGAATTTTTCTCAGTCCTAAACTATCTATCAGCTCTTCATCGTACACATGCTTATCGCTTCTTAATTCCTTTATCATATTAAGTACCTGCACGATGGTCATATTGTCGGGATAGCGGCCTATTTGTGGCATATAGCCAATATGAGAGCGGTATGCCCAATTGTTATTTACCTGCAGTCCATTTACAGTAATAGTGCCTGCTTCGGGTATTACCAGTCCAAGTATAGATTTAATAAGCGTTGTTTTGCCTGAGCCATTAGGGCCAAGCAATGAAATGGCCTGCCCCTTTCCCAAGGTAAGGCTGATATTATCCAATGCCTTGAACTTTCCGAATGATTTGGTTACTTCCGTTAGTTTTATCATCTTAATTTCCAGCTTTTCATTACAGGCCTGTCATCCCGCAGGTTATCGGGTATCACACTGGGCATCAGCTTTTCCACTTGCGTCATAATATCCGTCAAAAAACTGCGGTAGAGTATCATAGCATTAGGTATACGTTCTGTCACCACGGCATACATACTTACGGGGTAGTAGGGTACGTCGCCGATTTTGTTTTTATCTAAATCATAACCATCGTATTTATCCCAATAGTTTTCATTAAAGGTGTTTAACATCATAGTGCCATTAGTGGCTATATCAAATGAATTGGACAGAAAGTTATTGTGCTCAAAAACATTATTGTCGCAACTTGCCTGCACTCTTATTCCCCAGCCATTTTCTTTAAACTCATTTTGCATTACGTCAATACGGCTGCTACCTTCCATGTAAATACCAACAGTATTTTTTATAAACAGGTTCTGCTTTATTTTGCTGTCTGTAATTTCTTTAAGCAGTATGGCATAGGCCGCATCGCCCCAGTTGTGGCGAAACGTATTATTATACATTTCTACAAACTTTGAATACATCACGGCCACGCCTGAGCCATTATCAACAAAAAGGTTATCTGCATATACATCCCTGTGAGAAAACATGAAATGCAAGCCATAACGTATATTTTTTGTTGAAACATTCTTGATAATGCGTGATTCTGTTACAAACTCGAAATAAATACCATCCCTATGGCCTGAAACATTGTTGTTGTGGATCATAAGGTGGGTACTCTTCCATGCATGGATGCCATTGCCGCTGTTTAGTTCGTCTTTAGCACTGGCACTTACTTTATTATTACTGATAGTACAGTAGTGGCTATTTTGAAGGTATATACCATAAGTGTTGTTCAAAAGCCTGTTGTTATGTACTACTACGCCAGAAACATTCTGAAGCCTTATGGCTGCCATATCTGTCATGCTCGAACGCCCGGTATTCTGCAACTGAAGCCCTGATATATAGACAGAATCATGCACCACTACTATTAATTGTTTTTTCCCTCCCCCGTCTATTATGGGATAGTTGTTGCCAATAATAGTAAGCTTCTTATTTACAAGAATGTCAGGTTCATTATAAATACCTTTCTCTATTACTAATGTGTCTCCTTCATGAGCATAATTGATGGCTCCCTGTATAGCCTTTGCCTGGCGGGGAAAAATTTGTATTGTACGTGCTGCGGCGTGAACATATGCCAGCAAGCACATCGTTAATATCAAAACCGGCACTCTTATCATAAACTACTCCACTGAAGGTATTCAAGGTTCAGGCTATCTTTCAAATGCTGGGCCGATGCTTCATTATCAAACGCTGCATAGTTGCCATTCATAGGACTGGCAAAGGCATTGCTTTTAAGAAAGACACCTTTGGTAGCATCGATAAATGCGCCATCAGTAACAGTATAACCGGCAACCCAGAATTGTGCATCCTTTGCGGCATCAGCATTGGCTGTTGCATACTGTTTCATGCATATGATATCATCAAACTTATAGATTCTTCCTTTTGCAGTTATCATTTCAGCTGCAAACCGGGCATCAACAATAGTCATTTTACAACTTGCACAGGCTTCTTTGCCATAATCTATCTTTTCCGGAGATGATTGACAAGACACGAATAAAAGCAAGCTGCAATATGACAGCAGGTTAATTATTTTCCTAAACTTATTTTGGATTTCTTCCATTCGTAAAAACTTATCGTTACTAATATCACGCCGGTAGCAATAAAAAACCATCCGGCAATATGCGGTTGTGAAAGCACTTCAAAATTCAGCATTTTTTTATACCCTATAAGAGGGGGCTGGTAAGCCATTCCCGGCACCTGGATAGGTGCGTTGGGGTCGAGATTGTGGCCATAGTCATATTCCCACTTGTAAAAATCATAGAATGAAAGCAAGCCAATAACCGCAAAGATAGCTGTCCATATATAGTAGCCTGTTTTCCTATTCCAGAAGATTAAGAGAACTCCTAAACCCATAAAGCTCATCATAGCTATAGGTAAGTAAATAAACTCTTTAAAGTCTTCTTTGTGAATGGTTTGCATGCCAATGTAATGATTTAAGCCGTTAATCACATCAACATCACCTTTTACATCATTTATCCATATCGTCATCGTTAGCCCACCAGGATATTGCGGTGCTGCCAGGTCTATTCTCCACATTGGGAAAAAAAATAGCGTTCCTACGAATAGAATAACTATAATGATGCTTGTTCTTCCTAACGTCGTCAACTTTTTCATAAATCAAAAAAATGAAAATGGCAGTACACACCCTGATAGGTAGTACTGCCATTTGGGTAATTATTTAGTTGCTACAGCAGGAGTCGTTTCTCCGGTGCTAAATTTTAATGGGGTATTGCTGCCTTTAGCTGATACCCTCAGGTAACCCTGCATTTCCTGATGTAGGGCTGAGCAGAAGTCTGTACAATAAAAAGGATATATACCTGTCCTGTCGGGCACAAATTTCAAAGTCACTGTTTCACCGGGCATTACGAGCAGTTCAGCATTGTTGGCGTGTTTTATCGCAAATCCGTGTGGCACATCCCAGTCTTGTTCCAGGTTGGTAACATGGAAATATACTTCGTCACCTACATTCACCCCTTCAATATTGTCCGGTGTAAGGTGTGAGCGTATGGCTGTCATGTAGATATCTACGCGATTGCCGCTACGTATTACTTTAGCATTCTTCTCGCCTAATGTTACATATTGGTGATGGTTCTTATTAATGTCATATATTTTCGCACTCCTGTCTTTTATTACGCTTGCCGGAATTGCCTGGGCGTAGTGAGGTTCGCCAATTGTCGGATAATCCAGTATCAGTTGCATCTTATCGCCTGAAATGTCATACAGCTGTGCAGACTGCGCCAGCTCAGGGCCGGTAGGCAGGTAGCGGTCTTTAGTGATTTTGTTATATGCAATCACGTATTTACCCCATGGTTTTTTTGTATCTCCACCCGGTACGCATAAGTGGCCAATAGAATAATAAGTAGGTACACGGTCCAGTACTTTTACATCTTTAATGCTCCATTTTACGATTTCTGAAGAAAGGAAGAATGAAGTATATGCATTTCCTTTGCCATCAAATTCTGTATGCAAAGGTCCAAGGCCGGGTTTTTGTACTTCACCATGAAGGGCAGCTTCATATTTAACAACAGGGATACCGTGATAATCACCCTCGAAATTTTTATCAGCAATTGCTTTTGTGAATTTTTGGAATGAGAAAACAGGTATCAGCGCTGCTAGTTTACCACTACCAACAATGTATTCACCACTGGGGTCAACATCGCATCCGTGTGGCGATTTCGGACATGGTATCATATACACCATATCTTTCAACTCATTGGGGTCAAGCACCAGTACTTCTTCATTCATAGTAGATGATGCCGAATGTGTTTCATCATTCCATGTATTGTGCGTATGGCGCGCTTTCATTTTTATGCCTTTACCGGCTTTTACATATTCTTCTGCTTTCTTCCAGTTCACAGCTACTATAAAGTCTTTGTCCTTTTGCGATGCATTTACCTCCAGCAGTGTATTAGCTTGCTCCGTATTGTAGGTTGAAAAGAAAAACCATCCATGTGATGGCCCTTTGCCCGCACGGCTCAGGTCCAGGTCCATACCCGGCAGCGCTATCTGGAAGGCAATATTCATCTTGCCCGTAGTTTTATCTACATTGATAAAAGAAGCCGTGCTTTTAAAATTCTCTTTATAACTATTGATGGCTACGTCTTTGTCTCCAAGTGGCACTGCAAAGCGCGTACCGGCTATAACATACTCCGTATTTTCAGTAATAAAAGGAGAAGAGTGGTTGCCCCCGCTGTTGGGAATTTCAAGTATCTCTACTGTTTTGAATGTGGTTAAGTCAATACGGGCTACACGGGGGGTGTTATTCGCATTGGCAAATAGCCATCTGCCGTCTTGTTCCCCGTTTGTTTGCGACAAAGCAAGGTGGTGCTCATCATCCCATGGTACAAATCCGGATGTGGTGGTCAGCATAGGCTTGCTTTCTTCGCTAAAGCCGTAGCCATTTTCAGGGTTTACAGAAAATACAGGTATTACTTTTAACAGGCGTCCGGATGGAAGGCCGTAAACAGAAACCTGCCCACTGAAACCACCGGAAACGAAATTGTAAAACTCATCATATTTTCCCGGGGCAACATATACCTTAGAAGCGGCATCGCCTTCTACTACCGCGCCGGTGCTTTTCATTTTGCAACCTTGCAAACTATAGGCAGCACCAATAGCGCTTAATATAATTATTAGCTTTTTCATATTGAATATTTGAGCGATTGAAGATGTTCTATTTAGTTTTTGCCATCATTTTTACGCATAAACTCTAGTATTTGCCTTGCTTCATCGTCTTTCAGGTTTTGATTAGGCATTCTAACCATACAAACCTCCAGCATAGCTTTAGCCTCAGCGTCTTTATCCAGCATTTCGTCAACGTTTGTAACGAAATTCATGATCCATTCTGGCGATCTCCTGTCTGTCACACCCTTCCATCCCGGGCCCACAAGTTTTTCATCTGTCAGCTTATGACAAGATCCGCATTTTAAATCGTAAATACTTTCGCCCGCTGTTACCATTTTATCATCAAGCGGATGCGTAAGTTCTACATTCTTGAATTTTCCTATTCCACCAGGATTGGCATTGGGGTCTACATATTCATTCTTGCCTGGGTCCGGCGTTTCATCACGCACAGAAGTTGGTTCAGAATTCCCGCCACAACTGTAGAATGCAAGGCTAAGCGAAAGGATAACTAAAACGAGATTACGGTTCATGTAAATTGTATTTTATGATTAATGGAAAATATAATTGTTATCAAATATAATTAATGTTTGTATTCGATGGGTGATTCAACACTCAAAAGTCTGCATTGAAAAATGTAAAAAGTATGATGAGAATCATATTGAAGATAAAAAGGTCTTTTTTGAAAATGATTTTTATCATTATGCTACTTCTGTTCGCTTTGAGTTTGAATTATTTGTGTCTTCTCACATGTGTTACCGTCATGGTCCATAATACAGATTAGTTTTAGTGTAAGCATACCCGTAGTAGCAACATTATTTATCCATGCTTCTTCAAGTCCGATAGAAGTACCGTGTTCATGTGCATTAGCTGAAAAAAGCGTATCGCCTTCCTGGTTTAGGATGATAGCATTGCAGCCATGCATTTTAGTTTCTGCATATATATCGGCTACTATCTTTACGGTGTCGCCGTATTTGAATACCTGGTTGGCATACGGCGATGTGATATTGATTGTAGCACTAAGTTTTTCATGTTCCGACTTTATTGTTGTATTGTCCTTCCGGCATGATAACAGCGTGGCGGTTGCCATAAGGAATGTGATGCTTAAAGCTTTGATGTATTTCATTTGTGTTGTTTTTAAAAAAGAAAGTAAATGCCTGTTTCTGCGCGTGCCTTGCTTTTTACAAGTCCATCGGCGTAATGCTGGTAAACCGGTATATAGTATAAGAATTGTATCCCCGTAAATTTGTAATAGGCCTGGATGCCGGCAGATATATACAGCTGCTGTCCGCCTGTCATATCACTTTTTATATTTCGCGAGTAATATTCGTAGTCTCCCGCAGTAGCATCCAGCCTAATACCGCCCTGCGGCAAAATGGTACACTTCTTGGTTTGCCACCAGTAAAATACAGATACCCCCGTGCTCAGCCTGTTGCCAAATTTGTAGTCATCCGCATTGGGCGTCACAATGGTATACGAGGCATCTATCGTACCACCTAATGACTTATAACGTGTAGTGTATATGGTATTGGCTGTTACATCCCACGATTTAGTGCCGGGTTGCATATTGGGTAAATTATCTCCACTAAGTATAGACTCTTTATTGTAGCGGCCAGTGGGTAATTTTAAGCCGCCACCTATTTGCAAATCATGCTGCCAGTCATTACTTGGTTGTTTCAAACTCAGCACGCGTATATTGCCGAGGAAACTTATATCACCCAGGCCACTGCAATTAGTTTTCTTCCCATCTTCTTCATGAATGTTAGATATATAGGGTATAAAGGCAAATAGTCGTAACCGGTTGCCAATATTATACCTACCCCATACCTGCGTGGTATTATACTGTTCATTTGAATGACTGGCCACACCATCATCAGCGGGGTGCGTACTGTTAAATGAGCGGTATTGATATTGTATGCCTGCAAAATGTTTGTAAAACTGTGGTTGTACAGCCATATTCTGGTTACTTGCTGAACCACCGCAAACCGCGCAGGCTGTTGTGATATAAGGAAGAAGTGCGAGGCTGAAGGTTATTAGCTTTTTCACATAACAAAGCTAAAATGGCAAATAAAGGACAAAAATGACCTTTATTAAGGTTTTGTATGATGTTAATCATCTGTTTCAAATCATACCATCTTATACTATAGTTGATTATTAGGATATCGTTGTAAAATTGAAAGCAAATAGTAGCAAAGATTAGCAGTTATATTTAAATAGCTTATAACTTGCTTATTCTTATGTTTTTATGTGATTTCCCCTCGGTTAGCAATGTGGATATTGATAACCATCAATTTTGTAATGATTTTGATCAATAAATTTTAATAAATCTTGCCTAACCTTTGCAGTAGAAAATCAAAAGAAATTCTAATAAAGAAGTTTTCATGGTGATAGGGTTTATAGGGGCTGGCTTGTTCTCAAGCCGGCTTTTTTTATTAAGCTACATTATGGGACATGCATGGTGGTTTGCCCAGGGTTTAATAGTTCAAACACGCACCATAGCATTAAAACGCTTAGAAGTCGTATTAAATATTGGAAGCATTGAGGTAGGGCGATTGATCGCAATAAGTCGGGGATTGACCTAAATCAATACCTTTTTCATCGTTTCAACTTTACTTTGTATCATTAGTTTTCCATGTATGCTTTTAAACTTGCCGGATAATATGAGAGAAGCAGATGCAAAATATGCAAGCCATTGGCTATTGAATAGTTTACCTGGTATGGCTGTTATTGTAGATGAAGATATGACCGTACTTTTTGCAAATAATTCTATAATGCAAGTTTTGGATTGTTTACAAGAAGAAATAACTGGTATGCACATTAAAAACATCTTGCACCCCGATGATATCAAACCATTTTTAGAGAGTATTCACAATACTGGCTACATTGGGGAGATGTCACAAAAAGCGGTATGCAGAATCAGAAAGGGAAATGGTCAGTATATATGGTGCGAATGCGCGTTTAAAAACGCGCTAAACGACCAGGCAGTAGAAGGTATTGTTGTGACATGCCACGACATCTCAAAATATATTGACAAAGAAGAAAATCTGAAAAAGCATAATGAAGAATTGAGAAAAACCAATGAGCAACTTGATAAGTTTGTATATGGTGTAGCCCACGACCTGAGGGCACCGTTGGCATCCATACTGGGAATCATCAATTATTCAGAACTGGAAGTGTCTGATCCGGAGATACTAAATAGTTTTTCCCTGATAAAAACAAGTGTAAATAAGCTTGACAAATTTATTCAGGATATCCTTAGTTATTCAAAAAATGTAAAAGCAGGAGATAAGATTGAGCAAATAGAGTTTAAAGAATTGCTGGATGACGTGGTCAGCAATTTAAGATTCATGAATGGACATGTTTCAAATGTTGCTATTAAAACTGAAATAGTTGGTGATGCCCCTTTTTATTCCAACTCAAACGGGATAGTAACGATATTGAATAATCTTATCTCCAACGCATGCCGGTATTATAATCCTCAATCATCTGCACCGGTGGTAGAAATCCATGTTGCTTTATCGCCCAACTATGCCAAAATTATAGTAAGGGATAATGGCATAGGGATTGGAAAAGAAAATTTACAAAAGATATTTGATATGTTCTTTCGCATATCAGCCGATGCATCAGGCTCAGGCCTCGGTTTGTATATGGTAAAAGATACGGTAGAAAAATTGAAAGGAACGATACAAGTGCATTCTGAGCTGGGGGAAGGAACTGTATTTGAAGTTGAAATACCTAATGTTGCATAACAATTGCCACTTACATTGCGTGTAAAGAGAAAATTCTTGCTGCTCGAAAAAATTATATTTATATGTAATTTTAGAAGGTCACTTGAATAAACATAGGAATTGGATCAGAATAAGAGCTATAAATACAAAAGGGTAATTGTAATTGATGATACGGACGTAGACCGCATTATCGCTGAAAAGTTTATCAAGAAATATGACTTTGCCCAGGAAGTCATCCTGATGGACTCTGCTATAACAGTTCTTAAATATATTCAGGAAAACAAAAGTACTGACGATGGCCTTCAGCTCATTTTTTTGGACATTAACATGCCCGATATGAATGGTTGGGAGTTCCTGGAGCATTTTAATCAACTGGAGAATGAAATAAGAGATAAATACCGGATATTAATAGTTTCATCATCTCCCAATATCAATGATAAGGAGCGAGCTTTTTCCAGCCAATATGTTGTTGACTATATCGTTAAGCCTATTTCAAAAGAAGTTATCCTTGGCCTGCATGCTGAATTAGAGCACAAGGTTTACGAGCGTACATTATTGCTCAAAGAGGCGCTTAAAAAGGAAATGGAACTTGGAGAATTAAAGTCCCGGTTTGTGTCCTTTGCTTCTCATGAATTTCGTACACCGCTTAGTATCATTCTGTCGTCTATCAACCTGCTTTCTAAATATACTAAAACAGAGGAGCAGGAAAAGAGAGACGAACATATTAGTCGTATCAGGTCTTCTGTTTCGGCACTTACAGAAATTTTAAATGATTTCCTTTCTGTTAGCAAACTGGAAGATGGTAAAACACATGTACAGTATTCAGATGTCGATATTCTGAAACTGACAGAAACTATCATCACCGATATGAATTCTACTATAGCTGCCGATCATGTCATCCGCTATTCACATCAAGGTAGCCGTTCTATAGTTACGTCTGTTTCTTTATACAGAAATATACTGGTCAACTTACTTTCTAATGCAATTAAATTTTCAAAAGCCGGTTCTGTTATCGAGGTTAAGACCAGCAATACAGAATCTGAGTGTACGTTAACAGTTAAAGATAATGGCATCGGTATATCTGAAGAAGACCAAAAACATTTGTTTGAACGGTTTTTTAGAGGCGATAATGCAGTCAGCATTCAGGGCACGGGGCTTGGATTATACATAGTGGCGAAATATGTCGAACTTATGAAAGGGAAAATACAGTATAAAAGCCAACTTGATATAGGGACAGAATTTCATATTTTATTGCCCAAACACCATTTGACATGAAAACAATATTACTGATTGAAGACAACGCTGACCTGAGAAAAAATACTGCCGAAACATTAGAGTTTGCAAACTACAAGGTCTTAACAGCCGAAAATGGCAGAGTAGGTGTTGCTATTGCTATCGAACATAAACCGGATATTATTATATGCGACATATTGATGCCTGTAATGGATGGCTATGGTGTCATTAATGTGCTGCAGAAAAACCCTCAAACCCAGCATATTCCTTTTATATTCTTAAGTGCAAAAGCGGAACGGGATGAGATAAGAAAGGGTATGGAATACGGGGCCGACGATTACATAACAAAACCCTTCAACGATACGGAACTACTCACTGCCGTTGAACAAAGGTTGAAAAAGGCCGCTATTCTGGAGTCGAAATTTTCTGGTGGCATACAAGGGCTTAAAACCCTGGTAAATAAAATTCAGGGGAAAGAAGCATTGGATAAACTTATTTCGGATTATGAGCCGAATATGTACAATAAAGGCGTCACTATATATTCTGCCAAGAGCCACCCTGTGCATCTTTTTTATATACAGAAAGGCACCGTCAAAGAATATAAAATTAATGAAGACGGTAAGCAATTTACTACCAGTTTATATGGGAAGGGAGAGTTTTTTGGCTATGCTGCTTTAATTGAAGGGAATAAATATCAGGAATCTGCAGAAACTATTGAAGATTCGGAAATTATTGTTATCCCTAAAAAGGAATTCGATGTTTTGCTCAATAATGATAAAGAAGTTCTGATGAAGTTTTTACAGCTTCTGGCAGGTAATATTGAAGAGAAGAAGCAACAGTTACTACAGCTGGCTTATAGCTCATTGCGGAAAAAAGTAGCTAATACACTGCTTATGATATATAAGAAATATAAAATATCTGACGATAAGCAGGTGGTGATAGATGTAGACCGAGATAGCTTGGCAAGTATTGCAGGTACTGCGAAAGAATCGTTTATCAGGACCTTAGGTGATTTTCGGGATGAAAAAATTATTGATATTCAACAGGGCAATATTATCATACTTAATGAACCCAAACTGGTCAATATGCTGAATTGATCATCTCAACTACTTCCTGATTTTGAATAGTAAATGATTGACCGCAATCTTCTGCGGGTTGATGGCTGTCATTGTAATGTGCCCGTGGTTACTACATCTTTGCAATATATCACTATCTATAACATTGCAATATGCAAAGGGTGACACAGACCAAAACATTATTACCTAGTACCGCTGCTATGCCGTTTATTGTTCATGAAAGGCTGATGTATATCCTGTGCGGAGCTAAAACCTTTTTTGATGTTTATATTTTAAAAACGCCCAATGGCAACATCTACAGATGCATCACACAATTTGGAGAGGAGATAATTGTAAAGTTTCAGGATAGGGATTGGATAGATGTTTCATTACAAAAGCCTACAAATACCAGCAAAGCGTTAGGAAAAGTATTGAGTAAAGTTGTTTAATAAACCTATGTGAGCGGGAACTCTATTATTATTAGGTTACCTTTTCTAAAGGCCTTTTACAGTTATATTTCCATTCAAGCTATTTACTTGTGCTTTCATCATACCTATATCTTTATTTCCAGCTACCTATAATAGAGATATTAAGACTATCATTTTCAACCTCCATATCAATCGGGAATATGATTTTATATTCGTCCATATTTACTTTGCATCTGGCGATGTATCCTGTAACTTCTCCTGACAATTGAATATAATAGTCTTTGCTGTATAGAGTAATTGGTATAGATGGTTCTACTTTAAATGATGCAGGTAATGTCAGGTCACTCGGATAAACTGCAGTATGTGCCATCGGAATGGTGTCATTATCTTCAAAAACTTCCAGGTATCAATTGAGGACGGAGAAACCAACACCTAAGGCAAGACTGACACGGAAGGAAAAGCGCAGTAGTAGTATAAAGTATCGACAGCGCATTCATCAATGAACGGTAAGCATTAGAATGTGAATATTACCCCGGATATTACATTGGTTAATTTGAGTAGCTATACTGTCGGCGAGGCGTCGTGTTTCATTTTAAACTTAACATCGCATATAATTGGCTGCTTCGCTCCGGTCGCAGAAATTGGCCGTGAAAACTGTTGGTAACAGTAGAGCAGCTTGTGTGGTTTATACCTCTGGAAGCAACACACAAATGTTCAGCATTTATGATCACTGCAACGTCTTCAATTTTAAGGACAGTTTTCAGGTGTTCCGCAATCTGAATCGTAAGGCGTTCCTGTACCTGTGGACGTTTTGAAAAGTAATGCGTGATACGGTTTAGCTTTGATAAGCCTATAATCTCTCCTTTAGAAATATAAGCAATATGCACTTTCCCGATTATTGGAACGAAATGATGCTCGCAATAAGAATATAACGGTATATCTCTTTCCAGTAACACCTCGTTATATTTATAGCTGTTCCTGAATAAACTAACAGACGGTTCATTCAATGGGTTAAGACCCATAAAAGCTTCATTGACGAACATCTTGGCTATTCTAAGCGGCGTATCTTTCAGGCTGTCATCCTGCATATCCATACCCAGGGGTATCATGATTTCTCTGAAATGATGCTCTATTGTACTTATTTGTTCGCTTGTTGTTAGTATGGTTTCTTCTTCTTTTATTATTGTGCTTTCTGATGTGTTGTACATATTTATTGCTTCTGGTCTTGTATTCTCGTAAGTTGCGCTAAAGTATACGCGCCTATTGCCATTACCAGGTCGCGTACTGCAACGTCAAAGTATTGCCCGCCTACCATCAATTGAATAGCAATGCAGATGAGCCATGCCATTACGATATAAGCACCGACCAAAGGCCGAACCAATACGATAATACCTGCAATGATTTCGATAACGCCAACGATTTTCATGAAGATTAAAGCGTCAAATGGTATTATATCTTTATTATCGCCCAGGTAATCTACCCAATTGGTTAGCAGGTTTGTAAATTTGTCTAACCCCGCTACAACCGGCACAATACCGAATGTGAGTTTTAAAGTTTGTTGTAACTGCCTGATAGTTGCCATGATCATTTATTTTTGATTATGGTTTAGAGCGATAATCCTGAAAAAGGTTACAAAAATTTATTCCTTAAAAAATACCTTATGCTGTAACCTTTTAGGGCGTTTTTAATCTAAGAGATATGGTAAGCCAACCAAGCAAAACTGATTTTACACCGGACGAAGAGCTTATTGCCCGGATATTGGCAGGCGATAAACGTCAGTTTGAGCCACTTATCCGCAGATACAATCAACGGCTATATAGAATAGGCATGTCCATTCTCGAAAATGAAGCTGAAGCGGAGGATGCAATGCAAACCGCATACATTAATGCTTACGAGCATTTAGCAGATTTTCAAGGGCGGTCTTCTTTTAGTACCTGGCTCACCAGGATTATGCTGAACCAATGCTATGCACAAAAGCAGAAGAGCAGGCATACACTATCCAACTTTGACAAACCAGATAATTTTGTAAATATGAAAACACCGGCAAATGAATTAGCCAATAAAGAGCTCAGCAACCTGCTGGAAGAAGCCATTGCGCAGTTGCCGGAGAAATATCGCCTCGTTTTCGTGATGCGGGAAATTGAAAACATGTCAATCCGGGAAACTTCTGTGGCATTGAATATTGAAGAACCGAACGTAAAAGTCCGTTTGAACAGGGCAAAAATAATGCTGCGAAAGAACCTGAATGGTTATATGAAAGACCATGTCTATAACTTTCATCTTATCAAATGTGACAGGATTGTAGCGTATGTTATGCGTAGCGTAGGCGTTTCCTGACAGCGGTAAAGAAAGATACGTACAATACGTTATTGCAAGCCCCTAGGCACATCTGTATAAATGCTGGCTGTCAAGCCAAAGACATTGTAGCCAATGCGGTTAGGGTAATTAATTTCAGGTGTGGCATGTTCTAAAAATCTATAACCGCTTGCTCCACATATAATAAACCTGTACAATTTTGCTTGTATTGTTATTTATTGGGTGCTGCCTCCCGGAAAAGTATCGGATATGCTTTTGCCGGTTTACTGGCACCTTGTTCGGCAGTTAGTATGTTTTCAATTCCGCTGAGCAATGCATCCGGGTTAAAAGAAATGGAGTCAATGCCTTGCTGAACCAGAAAGCGGGAAAAATCGGGAAAATCGCTCGGGGCTTGTCCGCAAAGTCCTATTTTTCTGCCATTTCTTTTAGCTGCATCAATAACCTGGGCCAGCAGGGTTTTCACTGCATCATTGTTTTCATCAAAAAGATCACTCACAATAGCCGAATCTCTGTCAAGGCCTAAGGTTAGTTGTGTCAAATCATTGGAGCCAATTGAGAAACCGTCAAATAACTTGACAAACTTGTCTGCAAGGATAACATTACTCGGAATCTCTGCCATGATATATACTTCAAGCCCATTTTTCCCCCGTTCAAGGCCATATTCCTGAAGTACGCTCAATACTCGCTCTCCCTCTTCTACCGTCCGGCAAAAAGGAATCATTATTTTAACATTGGTCAGCCCCATTGTATCACGCACTTCCTTTATAGCAGCACATTCTAGTCCAAACCCCTCTTTGTAACGGGGATTATAATAACGGCTGGCACCTCTAAATCCCAGCATGGGGTTTTCCTCCTGTGGTTCAAAATATTTACCACCTAGCAATTGCGCGTATTCGTTTGTTTTAAAATCACTGGTCCTAACAATTACTTCTCTGGGATAAAATGCTGCTGCAACCATCGCAATACCTTCGGAAAGCTTAGATATGAAGTACTCGCTCTTGTTTTTATAGTCGCTGCAAAGGGTGGCAATGGTTTTCTTATCTGGTGTTTCTGCCATATTATCGAAGTGGACGATTGCCATAGGGTGAACTTGCACATGGTTGCTGATAATGAATTCTATTCTTAGCAAACCCACACCATCGCTGGGATAAACGGATAGGCTGATCGCTTTATCAGGGTCAGAAAGTATCATCATATGCTTTGTCTTGGTTCTGATCAGGTCTTTTGTCGCCGTTTCGCGTGTTTCCCAACTAATCCGGCCATCATAAACATATCCTGTATCTCCTTCGGCACACGAAACCGTAATTTGCTGGCCATCGCGCAACTTTGCAGTGGCATCTATTGTGCCGACTACAGCAGGTATGCCAAGTTCACGAGCTACAATAGAGGCGTGACTTGTACGGCCCCCTTTGTTGGTAACGATGCTTACTGCTTTTTTTAATAATGCGTTCCAGTCAGGACTAGTAATATCTGCTACAATAATATCGCCGGGCTGAACTTTGGGGGCATCTGCAAGCGATTGAACGATACAGACTCTGCCACTTACAATAGACCTTCCAACTGCCTTGCCTGAGCAAATTGAGGTAGGGTGGGCATTTATGATATATTGTTTCATCCTGAGCGATGGTTCTTTGCTCTGCACAGTCTCTGGCCTTGCCTGGAGGATATATATATCACCTGTTATTCCATCCTTTGCCCATTCAATATCCATGGGCATCTGGTAGTGCTGCTCAATTTTGTTACACCATTCCGCAAGTTTGGTTACTTCATCCTCGTCAAGAACATAACGCTTCCTGAGCGCCTGCGGAGTAGATACAAGGACCACAGGTGGTAATGTTCCGGCCGCATTAAAAACCATCATGTCTTTTTTGTCTCCGGCATGGCGATATATCAAACTTTTCTTTCCGGCACTCAACGCCGGTTTGAATATATAATACTCATCCGGGGTAACAGCTCCTTGAACTACAGCTTCCCCAAGCCCCCAGGCACCTGTTATATATATCAGGTTTTTATTGCCATACTCAGGGTCTATGGTAAACGCTACACCTGCAGCTCCTTTATCGGCACGTACCATCCATTGCACCCCTACAGAAAGGAATACATTCATGTGGTCAAAGCCGTTATCTTCCCGGTATTTGATAGCCCTGTCATTAAACAAGGAAACATAACATTGCTGAACGGCCTCCAGCAGCTGTTGTTCTCCGCTTATGTTTAGGAAAGAATCGTGTTGCCCCGCAAAGCTTGCGCTCGGCAGGTCTTCCGCCGTAGCACTGCTTCTTACCGCTACATTTTGGTTGCCCAGGCTACGGTAAGCGTCTGCTATTTCTTTTTGAAGATAACTTGGAAAAGTTGCATTTTTTATCAATTGCCTGCAGGTAAGCCCTATTTCAGCCAGATTGCTGAGATTGGTTTTGTCAAGTGCAGCCAGCGCTTCCTTTAGGCGAATCTCTAACTTATTTTCTGCCAGAAATTGTTTGTAAACCACAGCTGTGATTGCAAATCCATTGGGAATGCTTATGCCGGCAGCAGCCAGCTTTCTGGTCATTTCTCCAAGAGATGCATTCTTGCCTCCAACTTCGGCTAAATTATTAATCGAGATATCCTTAAAAGAAAGTATGTACTTTGACATGAGAAAGAGATTTTAACGTACCTATAGAGTACTCAAGCATTGTTTTGCGTTAAGCGGATTATTACTCAGCACTACTCAACATTACTTCAAACTTTGTACCGGCTGATTAATTTTTTTAGTCTGGCATTTATTTAAATCAGGGCCCGGTTTTTTGGGAGCTACATTACGAAGAAGCTGCCACAATTAGCAGCTCTTCGTATCCAACAACAATCTATTCTACTGATATTTTTTTTGTCGAATTTTTTTGAGCCACTTCTGTTTTAGGAAGCTTCAGTTTCAGTATCCCGTCCTTATAACTGGCATCTATTTTATCTTTCATTACCTCTGCGGGCAATGTAAAAGATCTGGAGAAAGAAGAGTAGTTATATTCTTTTTTCGTGTACCTCTCGTCTTTTTCTTCTTTGTTCTCTTCTTTCTGTGCGCTAATTGTCAGTACATCACCATCCAAATCTACATTGAAGTCGTCTTTTTTTAATCCCGGCGCAGCAAGGGAAAGATGGTAGCTGTCTTTATTCTCGGAAATATTCACAGCCGGCATATTCATTGAAGGCCATTCGCCATCGAAAAGAGAACGTCCGTTATTGAACCATTCTTCCCATGGTTTGAAGAAATCGCCAAAACGTGTTGGAAACAAACGCTGAGTTGCTAATGATTTTGAAGACATAAAAAATGTATTTTTTGTTAGAAAAATATTTTTGAATGAAACAAAACTATTTATAACTCAGGGGCATCTGTATGATTTAGGTCAACCGGCATTCTGACTTTGATTAGTGCACTACGCTATCGTTTTTTCAGGCAGAGGAAACTTATTGGTATGAGGTTCTTTATGTGCTTGAAAAGTTTTAAAATCGAAGCCCAACTCATAATCCCGTAGT
>JANLJF010000058.1 GCA_029255605.1 Azovibrio restrictus | reverse complement strand
GTCTCCCGCTCTTATCAAAGCTGTTGTAGCTCAGTGGTAGAGCACTTCCTTGGTAAGGAAGAGGTCGGCAGTTCAATCCTGCTCAACAGCTCTCATCTTTTTTCATTTCCTTTTATTTTATTGTTTCTATATGTTTGCCTCGTATGCAGGCAATTCGTCGTTTTCTATTGCGCGAACATAATTTAGTGTTCCTGTTTTGCATGGCCGTTATGACCGGGCCTGCTATTGCTATTCTATTCGCTTTCGATTTATCTCAAACCAAAGACTGCTATACCTATTTGGGCTTAGCTCAATTTGACTTTGATCAAAGCCCCGTGCGCAGATTCAGGGTAATCATTCCATTTGCAGCTGCGGCACTCAACAAAGTATTCGGCGGTATCTTTTCAAAACTTGCCCCATCTTATTTCAGGGGAGACTTTGGCTTACCATTCAGTTTTTTTGTGATAAACATTTCCCTGATGTCTTACTACGGGGTATTAATATATAGGTATTGTAAGGCATATGGATTGCCAACTGTCATATCCATACTTGGTTTGCTGGCGATGCTTACCTGCAGATATACCTCATATACAGCAGCTTTACCAATGGTTGATTCATTGTTTTGCGTAATAGTGGCAATGGTATTACTGGGTATTAAAGAGCAGCGTACAGCCATGTTGATTACAGCTATATTTTTAGGCCCTTTTGCAAAAGAAGCATTCATTTTTATAGCTCCGCTGATCTTTTTCTACAGCCATATAGATAAACGCAAGCTAATAGCATATTTTCTGCTTTCAGGAATATTGGTGTTTACATATCGGTATGTATATGAGCGATATGCGCCGGTGCAAGTAGTGGACGGGCTTCGCGCAGACCTATATCATTTTTACCGGATACCCACATATACAAAAACGCTTTTGAGTGGGATGGGATTGTATAAAATAGTATCCAACCTGTTTGTGTGGCTGGCCGTACCTGTGGCGGCTTATGTGTTTATCCCAGGCTATTTGAAAGCGGCTGTAAAACAGGTAGAAGGTATATGGCTGTGGTTTATGGCATCGGTGGTTTTGCAGATGGTTTTATCAGGTTCGCTGGAGCGGATGTTTTACATATCTATGCCTGTTTTGTGCCTTTGGGTAGCTGCTACGGCTAATGAATTGAAAAAACAATATGCGGAAGGGAAAAATAAATTTATTTGAATCAAAAATAACTTATATTTGCACACTTTTTAGGAAAAAACTACTCAAATTTTTTAAACAAGAATAACAATGGCAAAAGAGACCTTTAAGCGGGAAAAACCCCACGTAAACATTGGTACCATTGGCCACGTGGACCATGGTAAGACTACACTGACTGCGGCTATAACTACCATACTGGCAAACAAAGGTTTGGCAGAGAAAAGGGGTTATGATGAGATTGATGCTGCTCCTGAAGAAAAAGAGCGTGGTATCACCATCAACACAGCTCACGTAGAATACCAGACAGCTAACCGCCACTATGCGCACGTTGACTGTCCAGGCCACGCTGACTATGTGAAGAACATGATTACCGGTGCTGCTCAAATGGACGGTGCTATCCTGGTGGTTGCGGCTACAGACGGTCCTATGCCACAAACGAAAGAGCACATCCTGCTGGCACGCCAGGTAGGTGTACCTCGTATCGTAGTATTTATGAACAAAGTTGACCTGGTTGACGATCCTGAGATCCTGGACCTGGTTGAAATGGAAATCCGTGAACTGCTGAGCAAATACGAATATGATGGTGATAACACACCAATCATCAAAGGTTCTGCTACAGGTGCACTGGCTGGTGAAGAAAAATGGGTTGCTGCAGTTGACGAACTGATGGCTGCAGTTGACGAATACATTCCGCTGCCTCCTCGTCCAATCGATCAGGCATTCCTGATGTCTGTAGAAGACGTATTTACGATCACTGGTCGTGGTACTGTTGCTACAGGTCGTATCGAGCGCGGTATCATCAAAGTTGGTGACAACGTTGAGATCGTAGGTTTCAATGAGTCTCCGCTGACTTCTACTTGTACTGGTGTTGAGATGTTCAAAAAACTTCTTGACCAAGGTCAGGCAGGTGACAACGCTGGTCTGCTGCTGCGTGGTATTGAGAAAAAAGATATCCGTCGTGGTATGGTTATCTGCGCTCCTAAGAGCATCACTCCACACACAGAATTCAAAGGCGAAGTTTACGTACTGAGCAAAGAAGAAGGTGGCCGTCATACTCCATTCTTCAACAAATACCGTCCTCAGTTCTATTTCCGTACTACAGACGTTACAGGTGAGTGTAAACTTCCTGATGGTGTAGAAATGGTAATGCCTGGCGATAACGTTAACCTGCACGTACAACTGATCGCTCCGATAGCGATGGAAAAAGGTCTGAAATTCGCGATCCGCGAAGGTGGCCGTACAGTTGGTGCCGGTCAGGTAACTGAAATCATCAAATAATAACGCGCAGGATCACCTGCTGTTAATAAGCTTAATAGCCATCGGTTTTCCGGTGGCTATTTTGTTGTTTAAAGAATATCGGATATTTGTTTGTCTATGAACACGATAACATACCTGAATACGGCAGCCACAGGATTGGTAGATGCAGCTGTGAGGCAAGCCGGAGTGGCGCTGTATGAAGCGTTTGAGCAGAACGCCAGTACCCGTGCGGAAAAGTGGCGGTTTGAAGAAGAAAGTGCTATACGGGAAACGATAGCCGCTTTTGTAGGTGCCGATGCGAAAAACATTGCCATGCTGCCCAATTTTTCATGGGGAATGAATGGTATTGTGCAATCGCTGAAAGGGAAAGTGAAAAGAGTGCTGCTATACCGTGGTGATTATCCTTCGCTATTGGAGCCCTTCAAGCTCAATGGCTTTGATATAACATGGATAGATACCACGGACGGGTTTACGATGCCTGTGGATGAAATAAAAAGGCTTATTGAGACAAGAAGTATTGATATAGTTGCCATCAGCCATGTGCAATGGGCATCGGGCTATCGCCTTGAGCTGAGCGAGATAGGCGCTTTGTGCAAGGAACACGGGATAGTATTTATTGTAGATGCTACGCAAAGTTTGGGCGCAATGCCGATAAATGTACCAGAAACCAAAGCTGATGTATTTATAGCCAGCAACTACAAATGGATGAATGCGGGTTTCGGTACCGGTATCATGCATGTTACAGATGATTTTCTGGCTACATATCCTCCTGTAGTAGGTGGGAATAACAGCTATGCAATGGTGGATGGCAAATGGCAGTATGCACCATCTGCACGTAGCTATGAGCCCGGGCACCCTAATATGTTTGGGCTGAATATCCTGAAAGCTGCGATAGAGCACAAGAATAGAACAGGCATGCCACAAATATGGACACATAATATGCGGCTTACCCAACTGCTGCTGGAAGAGCTGAAACATTTTCCGGTTACATTGATAGGAGGGTATGATATGGCTAACAGAACATCTATCGTGTTTGTGAAAGATGAAAACGGGCTGGGTAATTGGCTGAAACAACACCATATAGTGGTGACGCACCGCGATGGCAACCTGCGCATCAGTATGCACTTTTATAATACGAAAAAGGATATAGAGGTGCTGGTAGATTGCCTGCGGAAATGGCAGTAAAAAGTATATATGAGGCTGCTTTGTAGGTAGCAGCTGTTATATTTTGCGAGATTTAAAGAAGAAGTGTTTTTTTACCAAAAGTATTTCCATACATTTGCTATCCCAATCAGGAAGTCAAAAGACACTCTTTTGGCTTTTTAGTTTGTGCAAACCAGTGGAAGATAACTTGTTATTTTTCCGTCTTTGAAAAATACGGGCATAGTTCAACGGTAGAATAGAGGTCTCCAAAACCTTAGATCGTGGTTCGAATCCGCGTGCCCGTGCTACTTTAATTAGCTGATACCGAATCAGCTGATTAGCTAATTTTAATTATTATGGCCAAATTTGGAAGCTATATACAGGAAGCATACGATGAGTTGGTACATAAAGTGACCTGGCCATCGTGGGAAGAACTGCAACAAACTACGATCATCGTATTGGTTGCACTTATTATTACAACACTGGTGATATTCGGTATGGATTTCGCATCTGAAAAGATATTGACCATGTTGTATGACATTTTAGGCAAGTAAAGTATAACGAAGCAACATGTCAGAGGCAACAGTAAACCAGGAAACAAAGTGGTATGTATTGCGCGTAATCAGTGGCAAGGAGAAAAAAGCCAAGGAATACGTAGATAAAGAAATAAAGATAAATGGCTGGAGTAATGCCATATTCCAGGTGCTATGCCCCGTAGAAAAAGTTTTTAAAGTTCAGGCAGGTAAAAAAGTACTGCGTGAAAAAATATTATATCCCGGTTACCTGATGCTGGAAGCAGCAGATGGCAAACTGAATGATGACATGATACAAACCATCAAGAATGTATCGGGTGTTATTCACTTCCTGGGTAAAGACAATCCTACATCGCTGCGTAAATCTGAAGTAAACAAGATGTTTGGTAAGATGGACGAGGTGAGCGAGCAAGGTATAGGCTATGCAGAACCTTACATTGTAGGTGAAACGGTACGCATCACAGATGGTCCTTTCAACGATTTCAACGGTATGATAGAAGAGGTGAACGAAGAGAAGAAGAAACTGAAAGTAGTTGTAAAGATATTTGGCCGTGCTACACCGGTAGAACTGAACTACATGCAGGTAGAGAAAATAGCATAATCAAACACATTGTATATATGAAATCAGCCATTAGCATTGCTAATGGCTGATTTGTTTTAAGTTACTTTCTTCTGCTAAACGCTCTGAGCGTATTCGGCTACCGAACCATGTATGACCCGTCTCAGGTCGGCAGTAAGTTCCTCTACATTCACTTCGTTCTTATCGCGTACACGTTTAATAAGATAAACAGCGGCAGTCATCAACGTTTGGTTGATCATCTGCATGTTGTTTACAAGATTGCCAACATAATCATAGGAGTCTCGTGTGCTGGCTTTTAAATGTTTTTTCACCACAAGCCTTGACATACGGGTGAAAACGGCTAATGCTCTTTCCTGAGGATTCATTAGTAAAGTGTTTTAATAGTTATAGTTCAGATTGCGTGTCCCTTATATGATACAAATATGCATTGCATGGACGCTAAAGGCAAATTTTATATGTGTTGTTAACGAGTGCTTTGCAACCCATTAACAAACGCTTAACACAATTAAAAATGATGGATAGAAGCCGTAAGTATCAATCCTTTTTACGGATATTGATCTGGCGTTTGCGCTGTTTGATATCGAAATAAATGGTCTTGGTATTGTTATTCACCAAATCGGCAGGCTGGGAAAACTGTGTAGGCCTGAAGTTGTCGTCAAAAGCCAGCGGGCTTAATGTAATGATGTAATTACCGCTGGGTAGGTTGAAGTAGAACTCGCCATTCTCATCTGTAAGCGTAGCATATTTGATGGTATCTGCGTTTTCCACCGTTTCGGCTGTTACCTTAATGTTGTTCAGCTTGAAGCTAAGGTTTGAATTGGAATCGATAGTAAGATTGAGTTTACCCTGTAATATCTTACTTATTTTATACGGTACGTATAATGTCTGGTTGCCTTTTACAGTAACAAACTGTGTAGGCCCCAAACTGGGCACCCAACCGCGTATCTTGCTGCTATAGCCAAAGTCGGCCTTGTATTCGCCTTTGTCTATGTTTTTGAATAGGATACTGCCATCCTTATCCGTAATAAAGAGATTATTGCCCAAAGAAAGCATCTGGCCTGCAATGGGCTCTTCATCATTGTTCTTCACACCGTCATTATTGGCATCTTTAAACAATACTACCTTAAGTGCATAATACTTGCGGGCCACTACAAAGGGGGCATGCAAACGAACACGTAAAGATGCACTGATGTATGGTGTCATTTCCAATTGCTTTACAGGAATGATACCAATCATATTGAAGTCGAAGCCAAGCTTAGGATTCGCATAGATGACATTGGCCAGTATGTTTGAAGTTTCAATATCGCCCGGTTTTGTTTTGTTGTAGTTGAGTTGTGAACGGATGTTGAGCGTGCGTTTGAAAAGACTGATTTCTGCAAAGGGGCTAATGACAATACGTTCGTAAGCCTGCGGGGCCTTGATGTAAGAAATGTATTCGTGGTAATAGTATGGGCCATTATCGTAGCGGAATGAAGCGCCTATCCAGCGGTATTGGATATTGCCCTGGTTACTGTTGATAGTAACTGCAGTAGTAGTTTCCTGGCCCGGTATTACACCTTCCCCGTAATAAGAATTTAGTGTAACAGATAGCCTTTTGAAGAATAGTACCGATGCATTCAGGTTGAGGTAGGAGAAACGGTACCTGGCAAAATTTCCTGTATCGCTTTGTACCTGCAATTGCTTACCCGCCGATAATACGATACTGGCCCCATTCATTCCTAAACCTGTGCGCACACCGTAGTTTTCGGTTTCCAGGTTGAACACATCGGAAAACAAAGTAGTATCCTGGTAGAAGTTCTGCCGGCGCAGATTGTATTCATAAAAGCCACCGGTAAATACTTTTTTGTAAATAAGGCGGGCATCATGGTTTTGCATGCGCTGGCCTTTGAAAATACCGGGGTAAGAATTACTGTTATATAACACAGAAGATGACACAGCCGACCATTTACTGGCCCATTGCAGATTGTAGCCTGCCGATGTACCCCATAGTTTATCTTTGGCATTGCCCGCCAGTTTCTGAAAAGTCTGTTCCATACCCACACCGCCTGAAAGTATCAGCTTCCCTTGCTCGGCAAAGCGCCATTCTCCATTTTGCTTTACCAGGTAGCTATTTAGTTGGCGTTCATTATCAAAGTTGGCAGTGGCGCCACCTGCTATCCGTATATTTTCCCGCAGCCCGCCATATTCATAATTGATACCCCCAAGTTTGCTGTCGCCCGTGCGGCTCTTCAGCAAACCATAGGCTTCCAGTCGATCCCGTTGTTTCCATTTATGGCCTATTTTGGCACCATAGCCATCCATGTAGAAGTCGGTCAGTTCATTGATGTTGCCGGCTGTGCCATACCATTTATGTCCATTGTATTCGGCACGCACTATACTATTATCAATAGCCTGGCCTTTAGATAGTGTTTTGCTGCGCAGGTCTATAGCTATTTTGTCTTGCGGTGTAAGATCTACAGAACCGTGCAGCGCACCGTAGTATTGCACGTTATCTTCCCCCTGGTAAGTAGCACCGGCTTCCAGTTGCAATGGCATATCGAGGTATGCAGAAGAATGCTCTTTCAGTACGCTGCCTATTTTAGAAACCACCTGCGCCAGGTTCATCGTTTCGCCGTTCTCTACACTTACCTGCACTTTTATTTCTTCCTTCTTCAGCATACTCCACTGCCGCTCTGTAATGTGCAGGGGAATATAGAAAGTAGAGTCTTTACCGGGTGGAAGTAATAAGGACTGCTGATAATCGAGCTGCAGGAAAGCATTTTGAAACTTAACCGTATAGTTATTGGGGGTATTGCCCATGTTGCGAAGCACTACGGGAAACCTGATATTCTTTTCATACCCTGCCATCACATAGTTGCCATTAGGTAGGGTGGCTTTGAATTTGGTAAATTCTTTTACCCGTACCCTGAACGTATCTACCAGTTTTTCAAGCCCATCGTTGAGGCGGTATTCTATGCGTACTGTTTGCCATACTGCCGTGCGCGATTTAGTGGGTACTAAACGGATGGGGATACTGGTATTGCCATTTTCATCAAGGCTTACGGTTACCAGGCTTTGTGTTACCATTTCCCACCCTTCGGGGGCGGTAACATTTACTATGATGCTTATTTTATTATTGGTAAGGTTGGTGATATTGATGGTATTGTAAAGAAAATCCCTGTTACCGGCTGCTACCAGGGTATCATTGAGCAAGGCAGTTTTATAAATTGTTTTGCTAAGCTGTGCATTGGCTACCGTAGTTAGCAGTAGCAAAAACATAGCAAAAACGAATGCAGTTGTTGTTTGATATTTAGGGAGTCCTCTCATGATGCATTGCACAGTATATATGCAGGCAGCGTCTTATCGGTGGTAAATATAATGAATGGCGGGCAGCTAATACTGATAAAAAGGAGCCTTACGGGGCTCCTTTACCAAAACTATGCACTATGAAAAACCAATTTAAATTATTGTTGTGTAGCTGTGTACACTACATCTACTGTGTAAGTACCGGCAGGGTAAGCAAAACCCGGAGTAGCTTCATACTTCACTGCGAAAGTCTGGTTGCCACCTTTGCTGCCATTTGTTATCAGGTTTTTAGCTGTGCTGCTCAGGTCAGCATAGGTAGAAGCAGAATATGGAGTGGCGATGGTACCACCTGTACCGTTTGCAGAAACCATGACACCCAGCACACCGGCGATAGGCATTACAGGGGCAGGAGAAGTAGTACCTGTATAAGTAAAGTTGGCAGCGTTTGTTTTTACCGCTACTGTAAAGTTTTTATTAGAACGTACTTTCAGGCCTTGTTCGCTTGAAGTAACACCGTTAGCGTAATCATTAACTGTATTGAAAGCCAGGTTCACGGCAGCACCTGTAGCGCTGTTGTTACCAGTGAAGGTGATTTCGATAGCATTGCTCAGGTTCAGGTTTACTGTTTGTGTAGCTGAAGATGAAGCGTTTTGAGCGTTAGCAGCGAAAGATGCAGAAATCAGAGCGGCGATTGCGAATACTTTTTTCATTTTGTTTGTTGTTTGTTTTTGTTTGAGATTGTTTCGTTGTTTGATGATGCAAAGATGCATCGCCGCATCACTCAAGACAAATTCTGAGCCCTCGTTAACCCGTGCTTTGCAATCGGTTAACAGGCGATTAACAATTAAAGTATCCTATAATGGGAAAAATATTAGCGTGTACTACGCTGTGGCGACATGCGGGCACGTATACCATGCTGGCGGTATAACAGTACGGTGCGTTTGATGTAATTGAGGAAGGTATATTCGGTCATGCTGCGCAATTGCTCGTACGTAGGGCGAAACAGTTGCTTGTATTGTATGAGGCTATCGCCTGTAAGGCCCGTGAGCGAAGCGATGAGTTTATCGTTGAAGGTATAGTCGATGAACTTTTGCTGCTGGTACATGCTATATTCATCCTGGAAGGCCCATATCTGCTGGTTCTTTTTGCTCATAGCACTGAAGGGGTGGCGTATTATATCGAGCCCCGTAAGGCGCGGGTGTTCCAGTTCCCGTTTATAGAGCAGTGCATATTTCAGGCTATCGGTTTTATAGTCGGGTGAGGCATTATTCTCGAAATTAGGTACGCCGGGGGTATAACGTTCCATACCTACCTTAAAGTAGTTGGGCAATTTGCCCTGCGGAACCCGGATGCGTATTACTTTATACCCCCCTTTTTTAAACTCCACCAACTGTCCTGCAGCTACAGCAATAGAGAACTTGCCATCTTTATCGCTGTTGTCAGCCGTTTCAGAATAGACATTACTTACTACTACATCTTCCAGCGGTTTATTATCTGTGATGTCCATTATCTGACCTTGCATGGTTTGTCCGTATGCCACTACTTGCATAAACATAACGAGTAAACCCACAGCCGGCGAGATACGAGTAAGTAATCCACACATAATCAGGTTTAAAGATACAAGTTCGGTGAGCATCAATTTGTTAAAAAACATACAAAGGCGTTGCCGTATCTTTGCTGCGCCTATGTACGGTATAATACGAAAGATACTTTTCAAAATAGATCCTGAGGCGGTACACTATATGGTGATGCGCCGCCTGGCACAGGGGTATGCCATAGCCCCCATTAGAAAATGGATGCGTGCCGCATTTAGTGTAAAGCATAAAAGCCTGGAGCGTACCCTATGGGGTATTACTTTTCCGAACCCGGTAGGCCTTGCCGCAGGGTTTGATAAGGATGCGCGCTATACAGACGCGCTGGCATGCCTGGGTTTTGGATTTGTAGAGATAGGCACAGTAACGCCGCGCCCCCAACCAGGCAATCCGAAGCCGCGCCTGTTTCGCCTGCCACAGGATAAGGCACTGATAAACAGGATGGGCTTTAACAACGGAGGTTCTTCGGCAGCAGCAGAGCGCCTTAGGCATAGAAAAGAGAAACTGATAATAGGCGGCAACATTGGCAAGAATAAAGACACGCCCAATGAAAATGCCTTATCCGACTACGAGATATGTTTTAAAGACCTGTATGATACGGTAGACTATTTTGTGGTAAATGTAAGCAGCCCCAATACCCCCGGCCTGCGCGAACTGCAGGATAAAGAGCCGCTGATGCGTATACTGAACCGCCTGATGGAACTGAATAAGGAGATGGGCGCCCCCAAGCCATTGCTGCTAAAGATAGCGCCGGACCTTACAGATAGCCAGCTGGATGATATCATTGATATTGTGGGCCTTACCGGTATACAAGGCCTGGTAGCTACCAATACTACTATAGACAGGAGCGGGCTCACTACCGAAAAGGCCGCGGTAGAAGCTATTGGTGCGGGGGGCGTAAGTGGCATGCCAGTGCAGAAACGCGCTACGGAAGTGATTAAATACATACATGCCAAAAGCAATGGTAAGATACCTGTAATAGCTGTTGGCGGCATTTTCACCGCGGCAGATGCTAAAGAAAAACTGGATGCCGGTGCGGTGCTGGTGCAGGTATATACCGGTTTCATTTATGAAGGGCCTGCTACCGCAGCTAATATCTGCAAAGGCTTGATAAACGCATAAAATTCCTAACCATTAACACTATATGACTGAACTATTTTCGGTAGACGGCCTCATCAGCCTTTTAACGTTGACGGTACTCGAGGTGATACTGGGTATCGACAATGTGATCTTCGTATCTATCATTATGGGCAGGCTGCCCAAGGAAAAACAACTGACTGCACGCAGGTTCTGGATGTTTGGGGGCATAGGTGTGCGCGTGGTATTGCTGCTGTGCCTTAGCTGGCTGGTGCAGCAAAAAGGCAAGCCTGTGTTTACGGTATTTGATAAAGGTTTTGACCTGGCCAGCCTTGTGATGCTGGCAGGTGGCCTGTTCCTACTCTGGAAAACAGTAAAAGAGATACACCATAAACTGGAAGGCGATGAAGAAACACCACAAGTGAAAACCGGTGCCAGCGGTGGTTTTGCCGGGGCTATAAGTGAAATACTGCTGGTAGATATGGTATTCTCTTTCGATAGTATGATAACGGCAGTGGGTATAGCCAAGCATGTGGAAGTGATGATAGTGGCCGTATGTATCGCAATGTTCGTCATGTTCCTGTTCAGCCATCGTATAGCCAGCTTCATACACAAGCATCCTACGCTTAAAATGCTGGCATTATCATTCCTGGTGCTGGTAGGCGTGGTACTGATAATAGAAGGGTGGGATAGCGAACGCGCCCATGATATGCACCTGAAGAACTATGTATACTTTGCCATGGTATTCTCTTTTGCCGTAGAACTGCTGAATATGCGCATGCGCAAAAAATCAACAAAACCACCTGTGGAACTAAACGAACCTGATCCGGATAAAATGCCGGCTGATATGTAATTAAGAGCGGCATTAGCCGCTCTTCTTGTTTGTAAAAAGGTTGTAAAACAAGTTGTAACCTATTGTATAGGTTAATAAGGAAACTACCTTCGTCGTACGATATAACCTTAAACTAACTATTATGAGATTACTTATTTCCTTATCCGTACTCTTTACATTGTGCATTGGTTTAAATGCGAAAGCACAGAACTACAGGCTTAAAACACTTACCCATCAAATCAATTTGTCAGATTCCGCCAGTTTGATGGATTCAACAGTTTACTATTATAAAAGTGGGCAGGGGGCTATTTTATCAATTGAGAATTTTAACGGATTGTTTGATGAATACCATTATAATGGTACACAGAAGGCCATTCATGGGCTTACCTATGATAGTGCTCATCGTTTCTTTGTAATAGATTCTTCAAAAAATGTTAGCGTGACCTGGACACGCAGGTTTCTACAAAAAATGGATAGCCTTAATAATATAACCTCATTCCAGTGGTATTATTATCATTACACCAATCAATGGTGGGGGGTACCTGCGGATAGCTATAGTTACAATGGCAATAAGTTAATTGCTGACAAAGATAGCCGCTATGTATATGATACAGCAGGCAGGTTGGATTCTATTATTACAGGTAATTATTTTGTGAAATATACTTACAATAGCGACGGCTCTATGGCCACTATGTGGAATCAACGATATGGTATCCAATACATTTATACTTACGGGGCAGGAGGCGAACTGGCATCGGCACTTGAGCAAATGTATTCTCTTTCCGGTGGCTGGATGGATAGGTATAATAAAGTATTCACCTATAGCCCGTCAGGAGACTTTTTTAGTACCACTTTATTGAAGTATGATACATCGGGCACATGGGTAAATGACATTAAAAGAGACTATTGGTTCAATAAAGACGGAAAGGACAGCTTACGTATCTATAACAGGTGGATAGCTAGTAAGTGGGATACCGCTACAAGGTACAGGTATGCATATATATCCCCAGACCTGCTATCTTCAGTAATAATAGATAAGTGGAACCCAGGTACGCAAAATTGGGAAGTGAGTGCTGATACCTTTAGCTCATTCGGCGGACATATATTCCGGTTTCAATACGAGGCTTTTTTCCCTACTTCAGTAAAGTCAATGGACGTAACAGCCGCGGAAATGAAAATGTATCCAATACCTGCTACTGATATATTGAATATTGAAACATCCTTCAATGAAAATGCACAAATAGCAGCTTGTATTTTCAGTACCGATGGAAGGCTTTTAAGGAAATGGACGTATAAACAAGCGCCACATCATAAATGTACAATCCCGGTAGCCGATCTTGGGCAAGGCAATTATGTACTGACCTTGAGTGACGGTAAGCAACCTGTATCGAAAATATTTTCAAAATACTGATGGTAGAAAGCCTATCCTTAGATATTAAAGCCTGCTTTGCAGGCTTTAATTGTTATATTTAGTGATGAAATTTTATTATATGTATAGAGTTCTATTGTTGCTGCTGTTGTTTTGGGGCAATAATGCTTATTCCCAAACAAAGACCATTGAAAAAAATGCCACCGAAAAAGATAAAATGAAACTTTACCCCAATCCCGCAAAAACCTATACAAACATATATGTGGACTGGGAAACGGCCCGTGGCTTTTCCATTACTATTTACGATATCGCCTACGCTACCCAGCTAAGTGAGTGGAAGATACCGGTCCGGAAGAGTTATCAATATAGCCTGGATGTATCGAAATTACCGGATGGCAAGTATGTTATAAGCGTTATCAGTGACAAAAGAAGTTTGTCAGACACTTTGACCGTCATGCATTAGTGCTTTGCGGTTAAAGAATTGTCATGGATTTTATAACAATTGTAAACGGCTTGTCAAAATATTGTCATAGGGTGGTCGCATTAGGAAAAAATCGTTAGATTTAGGTTAGATAAATTTTAATTGTGTTTGCATTTAGTTCACATTAATCGCCAGCATTATGAAAAATAAATACTTATTGTTATCATATCTTTTGCTGTGCGCATCACCTATAATAGCAGCAGAAGGCAGTTCAAATATGACATCGGGTGTAGTGATACCCGGTAGTTTTCCTCATTTCAACCCGCAGGTGGGCAAGACATCGGGAGTGGCTAAATTGAATTTTCGCCTGTATGCCAGAACTAATACATTACATAATGGTTCTGCGTTTGTTCCGGTCGATTCCACGCACTATTATTTCGGTGCAGGCCGAGGCGGCGTGCTGAATTACGACATACCTGCCAGCGATGAGTCTATCTATTATGATGAGAGTTATACATACTATTACAACAATGTGATGGCTGCATATGGTAATAAGCTATATCGCAAACAAACATTTAATGCCAATGATAATGTAACATCACTAACATATGCTACATGGCGTACCAGCACAGGTTTATGGAAAGATTCTGCAAGGTATCTATACGATTACTTGCCGGGCAGCAGTAAAATAGATGTTACATACTTTCAACTGGCAGGTGCCGGTGGTATGTGGAACCCTCACGATCAATCTACCCTTACCTATAACGGTAATAATGTAGTATCTATCAGCTCACTTTCATACAGTGCCACTTTTGTGTACGATGCGAATAACAATATAGTTTCGGTGGAAGATAAAGTTTCGGATCACGGCAGCGGCACCCAATATAATAATGAGCGTAAAAGCTATACATATGAGAATGGTGATGTGGCTACCTATACTTTAGAGAAATGGGATGCCAACACATCGGCCTGGGCAAAAAATAAGCGCTGGGAATATACCTATAATGCTAAACTGCTCGTATCGGCTATAGAGTATAACTGGAATGGAAGTAGCTGGGAGCAATATGATAAAATATTATACACCTACAACAATGCCAATAACAAAACATCTGAAACCAAACAGGTTTGGAATGGTAGCATTTTTGTAAATGAAAGCCGTGAAATATGGGCTTATAATGATTTTGGCCTGCTGAAAAGCATTACTACCGAAGATTGGCAGAACAATACATGGGTAAATAAGGCAGGTAATACAGAGGTGCGTTATTATTACGAATACTATAGCCCCACCAAAGTAGGTGAAACAAAGCTGAATACTGCATCCCTAAGTATGTACCCTGTGCCTGCTGTAAATACCGTAAACATTAAGCTGGATATGGGTGCAAGTGCTTCTGTAGCATTTGCTATATCAGATATGTATGGCAGGGTAGTAAAACAGTGGAATGAATCCAATACATCGTTTTACCAGGGGCAGGTAGATATTTCTTCTTTGGCCGCGGGGAACTATATGCTTACTGTAAATGATGGCAAAGAGACACTGTCTCAGAAATTTACGGTTGCTAAATAATTTATTAAATCCATTCTTACATCCCGTCCTTTAAAGGGCGGGATTTTTTTTTGCATCGTTTTTTGGGCGGGCTTTTATTATTTTTATTACAAATAGCATCTGCATGAGGGTATTTCTTCTAATGTTGCTGATAAGTGTTACCTGCACCCGCGCAATGGCACAAGATGGTGAAGATGAGCCATTGGCTGCACGTGTGCTGGCATTGGATACGAGCGTTGATATCGCCAAACGTTTTTGCGAAGCCATCGGTAGCATGGCAAAGGACTATACGCTTGCCTTTGTAGATAATGAAGTACGCTACACGGTAAGATATGTGTATAAAAATACCAAAGGCGAATCGTTAAGAATAGACTATCGTTTTTCGACAGAGATGGATTCAGCTACTAACAAGAAACGTACGGTGGTGAATTATCAGAAGATAAGCGGGGAGCTGGGGGTAATGACCACCATTTACAATTTTCTATTCAGTGCCAGCCTTACACCTGAAAGGGTGATGACATACAGCACGGAAGGCAGCCCCGTGAGCTTTAGGGATAAAACGTATGAGTATACTTTTATGCCGGATGATTATGAGCCCGGCTACTGGGTACTTACATTTCATTAGTGTTTTTGCATCTGTTTATTATTATATTTTTTGTTGTAAATAATTGATTATCAGATATAAATTCATGATTGCTTGAATATTAACGAAATGCCTTACAAATAATGCTTTATTTTGCAAGGATACAAATGTAAATTACAGCTGAAAAGCTGCTAATCATAAAGTTATTGGGGTCTGCCCCCTTATATTGTTTGTTTTGTTTGATAAAAGAATGCCACCATTTTTGGTGGCTTCTCTATTTATATCCTATCCGTTTTTGCTTTACTTAGGCAGGGGAAAAATGCCGACTGTTAATTTAGGTGGTGCCATGTCATAACGTATCACTTTATCCGGGCCACTTATAATAGCATTTTGAAACAGCCATGGGTACAGCGCAGCAGGCGGTGCATCTGTATCCACTTCCCATTTATCTGTATTTGCCTTAGATGCTTCTCTGTCGAAAGGCAAGCCTATTGCCGGGGTGGTAGCAGGGCTATCTATAGCATACAACAATGTTTTTCTTCTATGCTCATTATCCACATGCGTAAAGCACACACGTGCCTCGCGCCCGCGGGTGGTAAAGCGGTAAGCAAAAGCATCATTTTTCATTAACCATCCGGCTACAGTATGTATATTGGCTTTGGCCAGCTTGCCCTTTATGGTAATCGTTGCAGGTGTAACCTTAGGCACAAAGTTGATACCATTAACTTCACCTTCGCCATTTGCATAAATAATAAAAGGGTCGGACATAGTCACTTCTGCACCGACATTGTTGTATTGACGCGTGAGCAATTCACAAATGATGGAAAATTCTGCCCGGCCGCCCGGTACGATAGCCTGTACAATAATTTGTGTGCCATTCTGCAAATCTTTTACTTTAGTATCCGGCAAGAATTTTTGTAAAGAGCTGAATGGTAACTTAAAAGTACGGAATAAGCGCCCGTGAGGCTCCAGTTGCCCCAGTAATAATCCTGCAGGGGCCTTCTCGTCAAAGTCGCCATTTTTATAGTACGCACCGCCTATAAAGCTAATGCCCATCATATCTCCCAGTGTTGAAGGGTACATATAGTCGCCACTGTCTTCTAATGCATTATACGCAATTTCGTCGCCATGCATAGACATGATAGTGCGCAGATAGTATTGATATCGTTCTTTTTTAGCATCGGGTTTTATCTTTTCAAGCACCGTCAGCTTGTCCATAAAGCTGGCAGTAGTTATGATTTCCATCGTGCCGTTTTTAGGGGCATATTCCTTTTTCCATTCTTCTTCAAAAGAGTGGTTGTAGCGCGTAATGGCATAACTGCCGTTTTTGCCACCCCCGGTAAATAATATCAGGCCATCGGGCATGCCCGGAAATATGCGTAAAGTATTGGTAAACGATGCCGGAGATACATTTTCCTCTTTTTTCGTTGCTTTAATTTCTCCGTTCCTTTCCAGCGCCATGAGGGTGCGTGTTTTGGCTACGGGGTCGCCCAACACGAATAAAAGGCCATGGTCTGCCATTGCAGATGCAAGCACTATGGTCGATTTGCTTACATCTAATGCAACAGTGTTTTGCGGATGGGCTTCGCGGCCTAAAATATGAATGTGCAGCTTTGCGGTCTTTGCTTTGTTATCATCGTGGCCGGTTATATAATATGTATAATTACTAGACCCGTGCCTGCCGGATTGTACACCGCCGAAGCTGTAACTTGAAACACTATCTATAATAATTTCCTGCGCTTTGCTATCGGATATATAAAGGGCTATAAAGAAAACCAGGATAAAAAATTTGCGCATATTAACGTATTAGTTTTTGGGAAACGAATATATGAAATTGAAGATAAGGTAAATGGCCCCGGCAATAAATTGCATTTATTTTAAGTAATATTTATAAAACAACTCTTTTTAATACTTCAAACGGCTTCGTTTTAATCTCCCTTTAATGTGGCAGCGCAAAATTGATTGACCAAAAATGGTATATTTATAGGCAGCCGGATGTACATATTTGGCATTATATTAATAAGAAAAATAGCATTATTATAACTGTAAAAGTTTTACACTTTGAAAAATTTAATGTGCGGTATTTCCGCAAACCTTGCCTTATGTGCGGCCACACTATTATTGCCGCATAGCACTGTTTACAGTAAAGACAAGAATACGGCAGATGTGCAAAAAACACAAGCTGCCGTAAACATGCATTTTATTGAAAACAGGGGACAGATATCGGATCAGTATCACAACCGGAGAACTGATATTGACTATAAAATATCGGATGGCAATGTAAATATGTTTGTCGGTGATGGGCAGATACACTATCAGTGGAATAAAGTAGTAAAAAAAGAGAGTAAGGAAACACCTGCGAAAATTGAAAGCTACCGGCTGGATGTAGTGCTGGTAGGTGCTAATAAGAATGCTGCACACGAAAGCAGCGATAAGCAGCCTTACTACGAAATGTATTACAAGGGCGATCAGAATGGCTTTAAAGCTGAAAGCTACAACCGCGTAGTGTATCGCAATGTATATCCTAATATCGACTGGGTTTTATATTCAGGCGATAAGGGGGTAAAATATGATTTTGTGGTGCACCCCGGTGGTAAGGTATCAGATATCAGGCTTCGTTATGAAGGTGCTACAAGCCTTTCTTTAAAAGATGGTATGGTGATAGCAGGCACACCAATGGGCACCGTGTCGGAGCAGATGCCGTATAGCTATATCCTGGATGGAAACAAGGAAGTGGCCTCATCTTTTGTACTGAATGGGAATGAACTGAGCTTTAACGTAGGCAGCTATGACGGAACACTGGTGATAGACCCGGTGCTGAACTGGAGCACCTACTATTGTAACCCTGCAGGCGGTGAAGGACGGACCAGCAGTGTAGATACGGCGGGATATGTATACCTATGCGGTACTACCACAGAGGGGGGTAATGTAGCAACATTCTTAGCGCATGACGATACATATGATTCAAACGGCGATGCCTACATTGTACGCTTTGGAATAGATGGGGTAACAAGGGAGTGGGCTACCTATATTGGTGCTGACGGGATTGATGTGATATTGACATCTGTGGTAGACAGGGAAAATAACCTAATAGTAGCAGGCTATACCAGCAGTACTAGCGCAATAACCAATGGTGTGGGTATATACCAAAGCGGCAACGGCGGAGACCCGTTTAATGGTAACAGCCTGATAGATGGTTTTGTGAATAAATTTAATAACGGTGGCAGTCGTATATGGGGTACTTACTATGGCGGGCAAAAAATTGACATAATAAATACAGTTGCAGTTGACTATGCTAATAACATATATATAGGTGGATATACGAACAGCAGCAATGGGGTCTCTATTGCGCTGAGTGGTTACAGTACGGTTCCTAACGATGGTTTTTTTGCCAAGTTGGTTGGCAGCACAGGTGGCCGCAGTTGGGGAAGCTATTTTCCGGGAGAGGTATTGGGTATAGCAGCAGATAAGGATGAGATTGGCATTGTTGGTAAAACGAATAGCACCACAGGCGTTAGCAGTAATACTACATTTAATGGTGGGTCAATGGATGGGTATGTGGCCAAATTCAGCAATGGTGGCGGCAGTAGTAGCCTTAAGTGGTCTAGGTATTTTGGTGGCGGGGATTATGATGCCGTAAACGCTATCGTGTTTGATTCATTGCGTAATGCATATGTAGCCGGTGTTACCCAAAGCGGTAATAATATTGCTACTACTGGCATGCTATACCCGGCACATAGCGATGGTAGTACACCGGCATCGTATGATGCATTTATAGCCAGGCTAGACTACGCTGATGGCCAAAAGAAGTGGGGCACCTACTATGGTGGCCCTTTAGCGCACGATGTATTTTACGGCTTGTATTTAGGCCCCGACCAAAAAATATATGCAGCAGGGCAAACCGGCAGCTCATCTAATATTGCCACTGCCGGGGCATACCAGTCAGGTTATTCTGGTCCGCCACCGTCACCGATACCACCGCCACCGGCTGTGCCTATTGTTCCGGATGGTGATGCGTTTTTAACTAAATTCACACCTGATGGTAAGCGTGTTTGGGGTACTTATTTTGGTGGCGCTAAGTTTGAGTCCCACGCTAAGGTAGCTTATGGTAAAGGCAAGGTGTATCTAAGCGGTACCAGCGGCAGCAAAACCATTGCAGTGGGCGGTTATCAAACCGTACTGGCAGATACCGCCAACGGTATATGCGCTTACCTGGCCCAGTTCCAGGCAGATACATCGGTATATATCCGTTTCCCGTATACAGATACATCGTTATGTGAAGGCCAGGCATTCAATGTAAACTATCGCGTTACGAATGCGTTTTTACCGGGCAATGTATTTTCGGTACAGCTATCAGATCTATCCGGCAGCTTTGCAACGCCAAAACCTCCACTGGGCACGATAGCTTCTATAGATGGTGGTGTTATATCATGCACGGTACCTACCGGCCTTGTTGAAGGCAAAGGCTATAAGCTGCGCATAGTATCAACAATGCCGCGCGATACTTTTTACGCCTACGATATACCCATCCGTGTATCTAAATATTATAAACCGGATATTATAGGCACCAGCCCTTTATGTCTCAATTCAAACCTGGAGCTACGTGACCTGAGCGCTGCACCGGCCAGCCAGGTAAATTATAAATGGACAGCTCCGAATGGTACCAATTACTATAGCAATCCGTGGATATTAGGACAGGTAACCTCATCGGCTTTTGACGGGGATTATATACTGGAAATAGATAACTATGGCTGTAAAGCAACCGATACCGTAAATGTAGAGTTATTGCCCAGCCCATCTAACCCGATAATAATCGGGGACACAACTATATGTACGGGTGAAACGCTGAAGCTGAACGCCATAGTTTTTGATAGTGACCTGGAATATCAATGGCGTAATCAATCGTCTACATTAATAGTGCGGGATACGCAACTGGTAGTACCCAATATGCAGCCATCTGATGAAGGGTATTACAGGCTGCTGGTAAGAAAACCATTGGGCTGTGCAGCAGATGAAATGGAGGTATATGTAAAAGTATACCCATTGCCACAGCCAAGTGCGGGTCATAATACACCTATTTGCGTGGGTGATACAATAAGGCTGACATCGAGCGATACAATGAGTAATGTAAGCTATAGCTGGGTAGGGCCTAATGGTTTCAGCAGCGGCTCGAAAGATACTTCTTTTGTAAGCTACCTGATGGGGCAGAGCGGTCCCTATACGGTAACAACGGTAAGCCCTTATGGATGTAAGCAAACAGCAGTAGCACAGGTGCAACTGAAGCCGATGCCGGAACAGGTGGAGGCACAAAATAACGGCCCTGTATGCGATGGGGCAGACCTGAGACTGATAACGAACAATGCAACAGCAGGAGCTACGTATACCTGGACGGGCCCGGGTGGTTTTACAAGTACAGAGATGAACCCGCCACTGGGTGCTGCTACACTGAACATGAGTGGAGAGTACCGCGTAGTGGCCGACCTGAACGGGTGTAAAACAGAGGATACCACGATTGTAACGGTATACCCGACCCCGGATACGCCTCGCATTACAAGCAATAGTCCACTGCTGGTAGGCAAGATATTGCTGCTGAAGATACTAAACCCGCAACCGGGTGTTAACTACAGCTGGACAGGCCCCAATGGTTTTATATCCACCCAGCGCGACCCTGTGATAAACAGTGTTGTACCATCGATGGCGGGATTGTATACCGTAGTAGCAAGTATAGCCAACTGTAGTAATTATGATACGGCAACCATCGTATTGATAGACCCGGGTAAAGAAGCAGAAAAGGCAGTGCTGATATTGCCAAACCCCAACAATGGTATATTCAAGCTACAAGGTGTGACGGCTACAAATGCAGACATACCGATATTGGTATATGCATCAGATGGCAAGCTTATTATGAAAGATGTGGCTTATCCTAAGAACAACAAGGTAGACCATACGGTAGATATTAGTAACCGTGTATCGAATGGTGTGTACAGGGTGAAGATAAGAGTGGATGGTAAGGAACAAGTTGTTTCGATAAGTATAAAACAATAGTAAAATAGTTATGAAGTAATGCCCCTAAGTATAATATGCTTAGGGGCAATTTTTTTGTACGCGCTTTTGCAGTATCAGAATGTGAGTAATTTCTGAACGGTGAGCCAGTTACGAGCAGTAGCCGGCTTTTTTAATTTGTTCTCAATGAAATTTGCCGAGAATACAGACTTGCCTTTGTCTTTATAGGTTACGCTATACACTTCACTGCCTGCTATACGGAATATATCCACCTCGCTGTTATAAGACAATAACAATTCTGTTTGTGCTGCTGTGGGTGGTGCATGCAGGAAGGTAACATAAGGATGGTTAGTGGCTGGAACTTCGTTTGGCTTGAAAGGGTTGTTCTTTATTGCCTGTTCTATTTCTTTTGTTGTTCTTATAAAGGTTGTCACCTCAAAGCCATACACATCATACAACTGTTGCTCTATCTTTTGCTGTAATGCTATAACATCAGTTGTTTTTGTTTCAAAGATGATGTTGCCGCTTTGTATATAGGTCTGCACGCTTTTAAATTGCATAGCATAGAAGACATCTTTCAAGTGTTCCATTTTTATAAGCCTGTGCCCGCCAACGTTTATGCCTCTTAATAGTGCAATGTATTTCTCCATAGCTATGTGCAAGTTAAATGCTTGTGTATAAACAGGTTTGTGATGATGTTAACAATACGCCTATAAACGTAAACTAATTTGTCCTGTTTTTTAACGTCACATCATTGTCAAGATATAGGTATCTACATATTTTGTATTGCATATTTACCGACATTCGTCGCGAACAAACAAAAGCTGTTCATCAGCTATCTCAGATTAAATTATAGATATGAAGCGATTGTCCATTCTGTTGTTGGGTGTAACATTTTTATTCTCTCCATTATTATCAGAAGCTCAGGAAACAAATCACACATGCGGTATGCAGGCAATGAAAGAAGCATTACTGCAAGCCAATCCGCAATTGGAAACTGTGATGAAACAAGTACAGGAACAGCAGGTTAAAAGTGCGTATGAATTTAAAGCTGCGCGCGCCAATGCCGCATTGAAAACTACAGCTGCTGCACCCATACCGGTGGTGTTTCACATTGTATTGAATGAAGCACAAATAGCACAACTGGGTGGCGCAGCCGGTATCAAAAAGCGTGTAGACTCACAAATCATTGTATTGAACCGCGACTTTAATGCGCGCAATAGCGACAGTGTAAAAATACCTGCCAATTTCAAGCCCCTGTATGCAAATGCGGGCATTGAATTTGGACTGGCCCGCCGCAAGGCTGATGGCAGTGCTACAGATGGATATGAAATAATAGTAACTACAGAAAGTGGTTTTGAAATGCAAGGCTCCGGCTCAGTGGGCTTTAAAGGTGCGAAGTATGCAGCCACAAATGGCGCCGATGCATGGGACCCTGCAAAGTATTTGAATGTATGGGTGATCAATCCATTGAGCAATGGCGGCCCCGCTTCTATTCTTGGCCTGTGTGTGCCCCCGTCATTTTCAGCCTATGGCATACCCCAGGCAGAGTTTGGACTGGTGCTGAACTATGGTGCGTTTGGTAAGCGCACACTGTATGCCGATTACTACATAAGTGGTATTAATGCAGGGCGTACATTGACACATGAAGTGGGCCACTATTTTGAACTGCGCCATATATGGGGTGATGATGATGGCCAGTGCCCGTCAGACAGCCGTGGTGCGGATGATGGTATAGCAGATACCCCTCCGCAATCGGAAGCTTCATTTGGCTGTCCTACCTATCCTAAATTTGACAATTGCAGTGCAACGGGCGATGGCATTATGTTCATGAATTATATGGACTATGTGAATGATGCATGTATGATGATGTTTACAAAAGACCAGGCGGCCATGATGCAATCGAATGTGCAGCCGGGGGCTAATTCCTATTCACTGACACAGCATCCGGAACTGCTGCAATACCCAACAGGTATCGAAACTGCAATGGCTGATGAGGCGGCACTTACTATATATCCTAACCCTACTACGGGTGTAGTATATCTTACTAATACAAACGCTGTTATTAAAGATGTGAAGGTGTATAACGTGGTAGGTAATGTAGTGTTTAATGGCAGCAGCGTAAACGATAAAAACATTACAATAGACCTGAGTGGTTATCCGAAAGGTGTTTATACCGTACAGTGCAACACTGCTAATGGTATAGCTACGAAGCGAATTGTTTTACAATAGTATAAAAATGCCGCAGGGCATTCCTGCCTATAGTGCGTAATCAATTAAGGGGTAAAAATTACAAGGCCTGAACATTCCTGTTCAGGCCTCTTGTTAATATAGCCTTTGGCGTTCTTCTTCCAGGCAATAGATACCCTCGCTGCAGGCCCTGTCTGCTATCTTTTTAGCACGGCCCGGATGGGCTTCATCATAGTAGTAATCCAGCAGTTCTTTCCGGTAATGCTCCCTTTCGAAACAGGATATGCCATACTTGTAGTTGTAGGAATAAGCGTAAAATATTAAGGCGATACAGATAGATAACGCAGGCCAAAAGATTTTCTTGAGCCATACTTTGTGAATGATAAAACAGAATAGAATAGCTGTAATCATGCCGCTGTGAATGAAATACCGGCTTGCATAAGAATCAGTCATTTTATTGGTAGCACGGTAAAGCGCAGCAGCGGCTAACGATAGCAGCGCAAATGATAGCATGGCGCATAAAGGTGCGGCATTTGCATGCAGCTTCAATTTTTTAGTAGCGGGGAAAGTGACAAGCAGTAAGGCAAGTATTAATGCCCCTGCCAGTATCCCCTGCTCGTAACCAAAACGTGCACCCACCTCATGCAGGAAGAAAGGTATTATATCTTCTGTAGCGGCAATGCCATGTGAAGTAGGTGGCTGCTCATAGCCTATAAAATACAGGCTGCTAAATAGGATGAAAGTACTGGCGGCAACTATCGCTTTTGTTTTATTTCCATTTAATATGTTATACCCTGTTAGTGCCAGTGCACCTATCATGCCGTTGCCACTGGAGAAGATGCAAAGCACTTGCAGCAATACTGGCAGCCATAGGTGTTTGTTTCCCTGCAACGAATAAAAATATAAACTCAGCATGAACCACATATACACGCCATAGTTTTGTATGCCTGCCATAACGAAATAGCTGTTTTCATAATTGCTGACATCGAAAAGGCACAGGCTGAAAATAAAGGCAGGAATGTACCAATGGTTGGGTATGAACTTTTTGATAAAGTACGTGCCTATGAAAAAAGTAGGTATCAGCAGCAGGTTGTTTATCAGCAGCAGCGTTTCAAAATTCACATTGCCTGCAAGCGTATAGTATGCCAGATATAAAATGCGCGATGTTACGATTCTATGCTCATTGTGCTGTGCGAATAAAAGTGATAAACGTTCTTGTGTGGTGGCTGTTTTAAAATGGCTTAAAAAATCAAGTATGGCATCATAATCATCCAGCATAGGTATATTGACAGAATACGTGATAACAGTTCTAAAAAGAATGAAAGCCGGTAGTAACAGCCATACGTAGGGTAATAACTCCGTGAATATATTCTTTTTATCAGCATTGCTAAATGCTGCAGCCCTTGAAGAAAACAAGCTCATCTGTCAGTCGATTGGCGTCTTTGGAAAGTACAAATATATACTTGTCATAGTAACATAGCGTATAAAAGCATGTTATTACGTCCTAATGCTGCTACTCTTTACACTTCAAGGATATAATACCCTGCCGTATAGCCTTCTTTATATAGAATGGGCAGGGCTACATTGTATATGGCTATCCCATCTGCCGTCTGGCCTTTCAGCATACCAGCATGTGCATGCCCGTGAAAGGCTGCTGTAACTTTTCTGCGGCTCAATGGCTCGGCAAGGCGCGAAGAACCCAGGAATGGAAATATAGCTTCGGGTTCGCCTTGTATGGTTTCCTGTATAGGGGCATAATGCATGATGGCTATGGTGGGCATAGCTTTGTGCTCCTGTTCCAATTTGGCGAGTGCCCTGTCCAGGTGCAGTGCTTCATCTACGGCTTCCTGCACAAAAGCTTTCATGGCACCTTCGCCAAACATAGATAACATATACCTGTCAAATCCTCCACCAAAGCCTTTTACCCCGGCAAATCCTACACCATTTATCACTACTGCTTCGCCATCTAAAATGTGTACACCGGATTTTTGCAATATCTGTCTTATCAGCTTATGGCGAGATTTTTCGTAATCATGATTGCCCAATACCGCTACTACCGGTATGGTACATGCTTTAAGCTCATCGCATAATATCTCTGCTTCTGTTTCATCGCCTGTATCTGTCAGGTCTCCGCAAATGGCAAGCACATCTGCCTGCTTTGATATATCCTGGAAATAGGCTGTCCATTTACCTTTGTCCGTTTCTTTTACATGAATATCGCCCACGGCGGCTATGCGTATCTTTTCCTTTGTTTCCATTGCTATACGGTTTTAATGGTATAGGCCAGATAATCCCATTCCTTCACATCTACGCTATATTGTGTGTTATCTATCATAGGCCCCCTGCACACACGCTGCAATGGTGCCGGCAGGTTGTATTGCTGGTTCGCCCTTGATATCAGTTCATCAAACAGCCACTTGGGGATGATGTCCCGGTATTCTGACGGATATACGAATTGGAAGAAAATAAGATGCGATAAAAGCAAATGCCAGTGCCTGTCGAGACGACAGAGTAAACGTTCCCAGTTTAGGTTTTTGCCATATCGTAACAGTACATGATTGATGTCGGCTCCATCAAAACGTTCGCGGTTGCAAACATAGCTTTTGCACCATATCAATTCTTCGGCAGGTAGCAGCTTTACCTTTACGCCACAAAACTCGCCTTCAGGTGCATGTGCCAGCCATGTATCATCTACAGTACATATGTTATTAACACTGTCAAATATCAGGTCTATGAAATAGTCGCCTTTGAAGACTTTGGCAATCCACCTGGCATCATGCAGTTCTACCGTAAAGCCTTTTTCGGAAAAAAACTGCAATACGCGTGGATAGTCTGATGCCTTTAGGAAGATGTCAAGATCTTTTGTATCTCTATAAAGCCCGGTATAGTGAAACAGGGCAAATGCGCCTCCCAGCATAAATGGTACGCCACTCTCGGTTAATAGTTGTAAAGCTTCTTTGTAAAAGCGGGTGCTTTCGTTGTCTTTGCTGTTTTCATTGACCATAACATATCCTGTTAAAAAGGTGTGCCAATAGTTATGGCATTATAAGGGTTGCGCATAAAGTATTTATAATGCATGGTTTGTAAACTGAATGCGGCTTAGTTTTTTCGTTTTTAATAAGCTTGGTACCTTTGTAATCTATGAAGACACATACTACCAATTGCATCAATACACTGATAGAAGTAGCAGCAGATACGGTTGCAACAAGCGGGGAAGTGCCACCGACAAAAGGCGATGCTAAATCGGTAGCAGCCATGCAATACGATATGATAAGCAAGCACCCCTATACATATACTTCCGATGACGTCTTGTTTACGGTATATGCAGAGCGCAATGGCATAGAAAAAGATAAGTGGAAAGAAGCGCGTGAAGCTTTCTTTTCAAAAGGACAGGCATGCTTCAGGGCTTCACCGCTTACCAAACGATATGGCTGGGGCGTGCATAGCAATGCAGAAGGCAAGATAGCCTTATATGGCTGCGATACGCCGGAGTATAAAAAGCTGCAGAAAGATAAAAGCCTGAAAATAGTGAAAGCGATGAAGAGCAGCAGGTAGCTGCTCTTTGCTTATGTATGGGCTACCGCCAATAGTTGTTTCACTTTTTTCTCATACACGGCTTTGGGTGCAGTGCCCACTTGCTTATCTACTACTTTCCCGTTGCGGATAAATAAGATGCAGGGCAGGTTGGTAACGCCATACATAATGGATACCTGCGGGTTCTCATCCACATTCAGCTTGCCCACATTTACCTGCCCTTCAAAACTATGTGCCAGTGCATCTATAGTAGGGCCCAGGGCAATACATGGCGGGCACCAGGTGGCCCAGAAGTCGACGATGGAAAGCTTATCGGATTGTAATACGAGGGTATCGAAATTGGCATCTGTGAATATGGCTGACATATGTTTGCTTTTATTCTCCAAAAATACTTTCATGGCATGCAGCTACGCGCACAGCTTTCCTGCGGGATATTAGTTCCCTGGAGGGAACTGGTTTGCTGCCGGCTTTCTAATACATTTGTATAATAGCGTAAACGCGACAGCATGAGAAAAAAAGAACCGATAGTGCTGGATAGTGCCTGTACTAAAGATGACGAGCTGATAGCAGCCATGGATACGATTGCTATCCTTAGCGGTAAATGGAAGATACAGCTGATAACTACCCTGAATTGTGGTGGTGCCTTGCAATATATGGAGATATTGCGCCTGCTGGATGGTATAGGTACCAAAATGCTATCGAAAGAACTGGACGACCTGGAGTTGAACCTGCTGGTGAAAAGGACCGTAATGGATACGAAGCCTACTACCGTAAAATATGAACTGACACCCCATGGCCGCACGCTGGAACGCATCATAAATGAGATGCGCACATGGGGCCGCACACATAGAAAGGTAGTGATAGGGAAATAAGCCCGTTCGACAGTTCATTTAGGTTATGAACTACAGCAATGTTAAGCAATAGCCTAACAGGGAACCGCCGAGAACAACAAATGCGCTGTTAAGCTTTTTGAAAAGAACAGATACGATAAACCCCGAAACAGCGATAACAATCGTGCGCCAGTCGGATATGGCATTATGAGCCATATCCCAGCATACAACCAGTATCAATGCAACAGAAACGATGTTTACGGTATCGAGAAAAGCCGACATGGTTTTGGATTTCCTCAAGCGTGGTATCAAAGGGTTTAGTAGCGCAACAAACAGAAAAGACGGCAGGAAAATACCGATTGTTGCTGCAATAGCGCCCGGCAATCCGGCTATCTGCCATCCTATAAATGTAGCAGCGGAAAAAACAGGGCCCGGGGTGAACTGTCCCACAGCAATAGCATCAATAAGCTGTTGTTTGGTCAATAGTCCCCGCCCCACTAATTCATCATCAAGAAAAGCAAACAATACATAACCACTGCCATAAAGTATAGCGCCTATTTTCAGGAAAATCCAAAAGATCTTCCATTGCAGGCCTTTAGTGGATAGTATCGGCACATGTAATAATAATGGCGCGAAGGTGAGAAAGTTATGGCCGGTATTTTTAAACTTATGGATAATAACGCCTGTAAAGCCTATTCCAAATAATATGATGATTTCACTGTAGCCCATGAATGCAAGAATGGCTGCTATTGCCCCTAGAATCCCCAGTTCCACTGATTTCAATGCTTTCCTGCCAAGCGATAGCATAAGCGAAACCACAACGGCTATGATTGCGGGTTTAATACCGTAGATAAATGGCGCTACTTCCGGCAGTTTGCCATATTTCTGGTATGCCCAGGCAAATATCGCTGTGATGATTACCGCGGGCAGGATAAAGCAAAGCCCGGCAACAAATAACCCTTTCCAGCCTGCCCTTTCCTTGCCGCAGTGCATGGTCATTTCAGTTGAATTGGGGCCGGGTATCAGGTTGGTAGCGCCAACAAGGTCAAGAAAATACGCCTGGGTAAACCACTTCCTTTTTCGCACTACCTCTTCTTCCATCATGGCAATATGCACAGCAGGGCCGCCAAAGCCGATAATGCCCAACTTTAAAAATAGCCTGGCCAGTTCTTTTAACCTGTGTGTATTGCTGTCCATAGTTCAATGACCGGTGCAAGATATTATTTTTTCAATGTTGGTGCTTTTAAGCATCCCGATGGGATATTGTAAAAAAGAATGAACACAAAAACGCCCGGATTATGAGCTTATAAGTAGCTTTATTATACGAAGCAGCCGTAAACGAGTATTTCAAAAGAATATCATGAACTTTAAAATCATACAGCCACCCAAACACCTTGCTGAATATGTCAGGTTCTTTTGGCTGGTGGAATACAAAGCTTCCGTAGATAAGCCATATGTTCATCATGCATTTGCGCATCACTGTCCTGAGGTTATCTTTTGTTACAAAGGTCAATTCAAATACCAGTCTGCATTTGATGCGGAGAAAAACCTGGTTTCTGGCATCTACGGACAAACACAAACTATCAGTAAGGCTTCATCCAATACAGATTTCGGCATCCTTGGCTTTTATTTGTACCCACATGCTTTGCCCCAATTATTTCGCCTGCCTGCAAACGAGTTTACCAATCAATGTGTGGATATTAAATCGTTTTGTGGCAGGGAAGGTGAGATGCTTGAAGAAAGGTTGATGCTGGCTGCAGACAACAACCAACGGATTAAACTTGTGTTTGACTTTCTGGAAGCACGCCTGAAAAATGCCCGGGCAGAATTTGCAAATATTTGTTCTTCTATAAGGATGCTTTCAAATGCTTACAGCGGGGTCTCCGTAAAATCATGGGCTGAAAGCAACTTCTTATCTACGCGACAGTTTGAACGGAGGTTTAAAGAGTTTTCCGGTTTTAATCCCAAGTTATTTTTACGGATTGCGCGGTTTAATTCTCTTCTCAATAAAAATTTCCGGAATAAACTATTGACACAAATCGCTTTGGAATACGGGTACTATGATGAGTCTCACTTCATTCACGATTTCCAGCAGTTTTCAGGTTGTAACCCCAAGGAGTATTTTAAGCAGGATATACGTTTGGCAAGCGATAGAGGTACAGTTGAGTTCTAAATGGCAAAATGTCGATTTTTTACAATTGCACCGTTGCCTGAAAGCATAGTTTTGTCCTCACAACAATCTCTCATGAAGAAATATATTTTTTGCGGGTTATCAGCCTGGTTCATCCTGATCTCTTTGTTTTTTGTACCCAAAGCATTTTCACAAATTGCTCAAAACGAAACCGTGATTGAGGCTGACAGCGTGGCGGCAATGGACGAAAAAAAATCAACTACTGTAAAAGGCATAACTGCAGGGCGCGCTAAGTCTCTTGTTCCCGGTGTGCTGGGGCTAATCAGCCTGGTTGTTGGGTGGCGTGCTAAAGCCCGTACCTCAAGAAAAGGGGCAAGGGTGGCTTTGGTATCAGGAATAACCGCTATTATTCTCAGTATTATACATCTGGCCACTTCCGCGGGTGCTGTTTTTGGTTCCGGAAGCGGCAAGGCCGGGGCAATTGTAGCATTGCTATTGGCTTCCGCAGGTACTATACTGAGCGGGCTGGCACTTCGTTCACGCAACCGCAGCTAGCTTTAAATACCATAAGAATATTAAAAGGCCACCATACAGCGGCTTTATTTTTGAAGAATATTATACTTGACAAATTCATATTATTTATGGATAATTGCTGTATTGCATATTCGTAGTTAACCTTCATTGAAGACCCTTAAACCAGTATTTATATGACCACACAGAAACAGATAGAACAATATATTGCCAGCCAGCCTGAGCAGAAACGGAATGATATGCAGGCATTGCACCAGCGCATACTTCAAGTATTGCCGGGGTGTAAATTGTGGTTTGAAGACGGTAAAGATAGGGAAGGCAAAACGGTTGCCAATCCTACTATAGGCTATGGGCAATACACTATAAAATATGCCAATGGAACTAGCCGCGACTTTTTTCAGATTGGTATAAGCGCCAATACAACGGGCATCTCTGTTTATATCCTTGGCCTTAAAGACAAGAAATACCTAGCCGAAACATTTGGAAACAAAATAGGAAAGGCAAGTGTTACGGGGTATTGCATTAAGTTTAAAGCGCTAAAAGACATACATATGGATGTACTGGAAGCGGCCATACGATACGGGGTTGAGGCCGGAATGAAAATTGAGTAGATACAATTCAACAATAGTAGTGTTATGGATATCGAAGAACTAATTAAAGACAAGACAACCAAGCCTAAAGAAAAGACAGAAATACTTAGCAAATGGTTGTTGGATGGCGCATTAGCTTCTAAAGATCTGATTCAGTTTGCTTCTCAAGGGAAGGACCCCGTAAAAGCTACATGCATTGAAGCTATCGAGTTTGCCACAAAGCAAAAACCAGCTATTGCCGATGAGAAAGTATTTGTATTCGTAACAAAAATGCTAACTGAAAAAGCACCAAGAGTAAAATGGGAATCTGCCAAAGTAATCGGTAATATTATTCATCTTTTCCCGGCGAAAACTTGATGAAGCCATTTCCAACCTCCTCGTAAATTCGGAGCATACAGGTACAGTTGTGCGCTGGAGTGCTGCTTATGCGTTGGGAGAAATACTAAAATTAAGAACGAAATATAATAAAGAACTTTTGCCAGCCGTAGAAGCAATTTGTCATAGGGAAGAGAAAAACAGCATCAGGAAAATTTATCTTTCAGCCATAAAAGCTATAAAAGAATAACACTGGTTCAATAAGTTTCTGTGAACCTCTTTCCAACTGACCAAGATCAACCGATGTGCTGAAGTGCATCATTAGATATTACGGTGACACAAACCACCTTTGTTGAAACTTGGGTTAAAACTAACGAGTTACGTAACCGGGACGGAACACCATTATGGTCCGGCCTACGAAAATAATTCTAATTAAAAACGGAAAAAATGGAACAACCAACACAAGGGTATGCCATGCCACGAATTGGCGATAAAGCACCCGAATTTAAAGCGGTGACCACTCAAGGGGACATAAATTTTCCCGGAGATTACGAGGGCAAATGGGTTATCTTATTCAGCCATCCGGCAGATTTTACCCCGGTTTGTACATCAGAGTTTATGACGTTTGCAAAAATGGAAACTGAATTCAATGCACTCAACTGCAAGCTGGTCGGCCTGTCTGTTGATGGATTGTATAGTCATATTGCCTGGTTAAGGACTATCAAAGAAAAGATAGAGTTTAAAGGCATGAAGAATATTGAGGTGAATTTCCCTTTAATTGAGGATATCACAATGGATGTGGCAAAGAAGTATGGCATGATTCAGCCTGGGGAGAGTTCAACCAAGGCTGTACGGGCAGTCTTTTTTATTGACCCTAAGGGTATCATCAGGGCTATGATTTATTACCCGCTTTCCACCGGCAGAAACTTCAGCGAGATCAAAAGAGCACTGATAGCGATGCAGACTGCTGATAAACACAGTATAGCCACCCCTGCGGATTGGCAACCGGGGGATGACGTAATAGTACCGACTGCAGGTTCTTGTGGGGTAGCAAAAGAGCGCATGGAGAACAGGGACGGGATAACATGCCACGATTGGTTTTTCTGTACCAAACCACTGGCTGCAGAGCAAATATGATTGCAATGTCCGGCAATCATCAGTGTATGACCGGGATGGCGCTATAGCCAATCCCGGTCATATAGTTTGATCTAATGCGGCAAACGATCTCTGAAATATCCGTAAACCCAGGTGCCTGCTACGGCGCTCAGGATAGTAACAATAACAGCAAGGGCACCGGTGCCAAGCTGGGCAAATAACGGCCCGGGACAGGCCCCCGTCATAGCCCAGCCCAAACCAAATAGCAGCCCGCCATAAATCTGTCCTTTATTGAACTTCTTAGGGTGAAATTCAATCTGTTCGCCGTAAATGGTTTTTAGCTTATACCGTTTAATAAGCCATACGGACAATACCCCAACAGCTACCGCACTGCCTATAACGCCAAACATATGAAAGCTTTGCAGGCGGAACATTTCCTGTATTCTGAACCAGGATATGACTTCTGCTTTTACAAAGACAATACCGAAAAGTATGCCGACTATGATGTATTTTATGTTATGATACCATTTATGCGTTAAGTGCGATTCATTGATACACATAGTATCCAACGCCCTTACTTCATGGTCGGTATCAAAGCTTGAAATAGTTGTTTTATTCTCAGTCATAGAATTTGCTTTAAAGGGTCATAATAAAGGGTAAGATAAAATTGGCCATTATAAAGCCGCCTATCATGAAGCTTATGGTGGCTACAAGGGATGGCCATTGCAGGTTTGATAACCCCATTATGGAATGGCCGGAAGTGCAGCCGCCTGCGTAGCGTGTGCCAAACCCAACAATGAACCCACCAACGACCATTATCAAGAAACCTCTGCCTGTAAAAAGGCTTTGAAATGAGAATAATTCTGTGGGCACCAATGATTCATAGTTAGTAATTCCATAACCTGCTAGTTCTTCGGCTAGTTTTGGATGCAGCTCTATTGCTGATGGGTTTTGCAGCCACGATGCTGCTATAGCACCGCCGATGATAATACCTAAAACAAAAAGCAGATTCCATACTTCTTTCTTCCAGTCATATTTAAAAAAGGGAACTTTTGCGGGAACACACGCGGCACAGATATGCCGCAAATTCGCCGATATCCCAAAATGCTTATTGCCAAGCAGCAACAGCGCCGGTACGGTTAGTCCTATTAATGGGCCGGCAATATACCAGGGCCAGGGTTGCTTAATTATTTCCAACATTACGTATTGCTTATTTTTTTTTTGAGTTAATAGAATATCTAAAATTGACGAAAAAATTGTTTTCAGTTATTGTTGTTTCCGTTATTACCGGCAACTTGTTTATGTGCATATAGCCTATCTCCACAGATGCTTTTGACATTTTAAATTCAAGACCGCCACCGGTGCGCTGATGGTCAAAGAAATGCTGCTTTTTAACACCTGCGGCATTCAGCAATACTTCATAAAACAATCTCGATGTAAGAATTGTGTTTATTCTATACTCGAGCCCGAGCTTGTTTCTTAAGCGCAGTATATTATCTGCATGGTCAAACACACGGTACTCGAGCATTGTTTTATCAGTTACATACAGGTTGCCGATCACAGGTTGCCGGAACGTTGCCGAAACACTGGCCCGATATTCATGAACAGGTGGTTTACGATTGTCAGCGGAATCTGCTATTCTTTTGTACAATGTATAATAAGCAAATGGAGACACCCCGAGTTGCATCGTCTTGCTGTGCTTATAATACATCCAATGACGGTATGAATAAAGCAATTTTTCCTGCAATGGGTTCGTATTATGCAACCCATTTTGCCAGCGACCTTGCAACTCGGCATCTGTCTGCCATTTACTATTCAAGATTAAACTGCCGGTTACCCTGAGCCATCCGTCTATATGTGCGTTCGCCTGAAAACCAGTGGACATAACGACAAACAGCAGCGTAAGTGTAAGCTTAATATTGCCCATTCACTAATTAGCAACTGTTGTCTTGAAGTTTGTCCAGCCTCCGCCATTATATGCATCCAGGCCGGCGTTCTTCAGGATGTTCGTAGCAACGCCACTCCTTGCCCCTGAACGACAAACCAATATGACGGACTTTTGCTTCTGGCGCAAGTTTTCCACCTTTCCGGCTATAGTATCAAGTGGTATGTTTACTGCGCCGTCAAAATGCCCTGCACGGAACTCATCTATACTGCGAACGTCAATTACCATAGCGCCGTTTTGATAGATCGCTTTAATGTTCTGTTTCGGCTTCCCGAATAAATTTCTGATGTTAAACATGTCTTGGTGTGTTTTTTTGTTAGAGTAGTGTGGTGGGACATACATAGTCCGTTAGTTTGAACAGCCCGGCCTCTTTAATTGCCTTGAACCCACCTTTTACGTCTATAAGATTATTGTAACCGCGTGCCTTCAGTATCGATGCAAAGATCATTGACCGGTAGCCACCAGCGCAGTGTACATAGTAGGTCTTATCTTTTTCAAGCGATTGCATGTTGTCGTTAATGTTGTCCAACGGTACGTTCATTACGTCTACAATATGCTCGCTATAGTATTCTGAGGCTTTCCGTACATCTACGATTGCTACCGGTTGTGCTTTATGGCGCTGGTATAATTCCTCTGCGCTGATGGATTCGATAACATCAACATCTTTCCCTGCACTACGCCATGAGTCAAAACCACCGTTGAGGTAGCCAATGCTATAATCATATCCTACCCGCGATAGCCTTGTCACTACTTCTTCCTCTCTGCCCGGCTCAGCTACTATAAGTATTTGCTGCCTGATGTCGGGTATAAGTGCTCCTATCCACGGCGCGAAATTGCCGTCTATACCAATGTTGATAGCATTTGGGATGAATCCCTTTGCAAATGTTTGCGCATCGCGGGTATCCAGTACCAATGCTCCGGTTTCATTAGCTGCTGCCTCAAATGCTTCAGGAGACAATGCCTGCAACCCGCGCTTTAAAATCTCATCTATGCTTTCATAACCTTGTTTATTCATAGCTACATTCAAAGGGAAATAGGCAGGCGGAGGTAAAAGGCCGGTTGTCACTTCTTTTATAAACTCTTCCTTGGTCATGTTAGCCCGCAGCGCATAGTTGTTTTTCTTCTGGTTGCCTATTGTGTCTGTTGTTTCCTTACTCATATTTTTGCCACATGCACTGCCTGCGCCATGCGCCGGATAAACGATGACATCATCCGGAAGCGTCATCAGCTTTTCCCGGAGTGAATCGTATAGAGTACTGGCCAACTGCTCTTGTGATATGCCACCTTTTTGTGCCAGGTCGGGCCTGCCAACATCACCAATAAAAAGCGTATCGCCCGAAAAAAGTGCCGTTTCTTTGCCGTCTTTATCGATAAGCAGATAGCAGGTGCTTTCCATCGTATGCCCCGGGGTATGCAATACCTTAATGGTAACATCACCCAATTTGAACTCCTGGTTGTCTTCGGCTATTATGACATCAAATTCGGGTTTCGCCATAGGGCCATAAATAATCGGCGCACCTGTCTTCTGCGATAAATCGATGTGTCCTGAAACAAAATCGGCATGAAAATGCGTTTCAAAAACGTACTTGATAGACGCATTGTCTTTATCCGCTTTTTCGATGTAAGGCGCTACTTCCCTTAGCGGGTCTATAATAGCAACTTCGCCGTTGCTTTCAATATAATAGGCACCTTGTGCAAGGCATCCTGTATAGATCTGTTCTACTTTCATAATCTGTTTTTTTTATTGATGTAAAATTCAGTTATCGTTCTTCATCCATCAGTGACCTGGGTCACATCTGTTAGTGTAAAAAGATTTCCTTGATTAGGATATAGACGGCCATTATGAATACGAACCAACCAAACCCGGTTTTCAATCGTTTTCCGTCTATATGGCTGCTTAGCCACCCGCCTAATAATATGCCTGCGATGGCAATAGAGGTCAGTATCAAAAGGAATGTCCAGTCGGGCGATACATTCCCCACATCACCCGCAAAGCCAAAAAGTGAATTAAGTGCGATAATGAGCAGGGAAGTGCCCACCGCTTCCTTCATAGGCATCTTGAACAGCAATACCAGTACCGGTATCAGCAAAAAGCCACCCCCGGCACCCAGTAGCCCTGTAACTAACCCTACGCCGATACCTGCAAACAGCACGTTTGCCAGAAAGCGGGTTTTGCTTTTAGGAGCTGATGTTTGCAAAGCAGTATTGCCGGGCCGTATCATTGACACAGATGCCAAAAGCATTAAAGAGGCAAACAGCGTCATGGTGGCAAATGATTTGGTAACTTCAAAGCCATCTACTTTGAAAAGCACAGGGGGTATAGCAGGTAAAAGGAATTGCCGCGCAATAAAAACGGTAGCGATGGAAGGTATGCCAAATAGCAGGGCTGTGCGTATGCTTACCAACCCTTTCCTGTAGTTCCTGAAGGCGCCAACAAGGCTTGTTGTGCCTATTATAAATAGTGAATATGACGTGGCAAGGGTAACATCAACGCCAAACAAATACACAAGTACCGGTACTGTTAATATTGAGCCCCCACCTCCAATTAATCCCAGCGATATGCCTATCAGGGTGGCAGCCAGGTAGCCAAGTATTTCCATGCAGCAAAATTCGCATGGCCGTCAGAACAGTACGGTGATTCAGGTCACATTAGCAACTCGGGGTCGATAATTTCCACGCTGTTCCGGTTCAGCTTAACAACACCTCTATCCGAAAGCTTTTTCATAAGCCTGGTGATCACTTCGCGGGATGAGTTCAGTTCGTTAGCTATTTCCGCATGTGTCAGGGGAATAATATTTGACTTGAGTGTTTCCCGGTTTTTTTTCAAATAAAAAACCAGCCGTTCATCCATGTTTCTGAATGCAACATGGTCTATCGTAACCAGCAATTCTTCAAACCTTTTACGGTAAGTTTTTAATACAAACTGGTACCAGGGCTTATAACGTGTCATCCACTCATCCATCTTGGCAAGCGGCACCACCAGCACCTCAATATCGCCTACGGCAATGGCAGTTAGTTCGCTGGTATCCTGCGTTGATGAGCATACCATGGAAAGAGCACATGCCTGTCCCGGTTCAATAAAATACATGAAGTATTCATTGCCCTCTTCATCTTCCCTGAATACTTTAACCAGCCCTTCCAGTACTATCATGGTAGAACGGATGTATTGCCCGGTCTTCATCAACATGGTTCCGTCTTTGAATGTTTTGCGGTTGCTTGCACCTGCAAGTTCTGCGATGAATGCATCATCAAAAGATGGAAATAAAGACTTTAGTTCTTGTTCTGATACCATTGCAAGTGTTTACGTTTTTTCGAGGTTCCATGCAATTTAAGTGTATGGTGGCAATAAAAAAGAGCCGTAAACAAACTCAGGCGGCAACGGGTGGGGTAACATATCTGTTCAATCAGGGTATAATGCTAAAAGCCGCTCAAAGAGCGGCTTTTGTTTCTGTGATCCTCTTGGACGTTTATCGAACCAATTATTGGACGATTTAAGATTTTGGCTGTTTAAAGTACTATGCTTGAGGCAAATATGCTATATATTCGTAAAGCCTATTTATTTAACAATCGCATTTAATGAAAGCGTTTTTCAAAAAGTTATTCAGGCAAAAAAGTTCAACAAATATCCACGGGAACGAATTTCCAAAAGGCTGGAACTTGACTGTAAACGGCTTGATGAACCAGTTGGTAAGCGGAAAAAGGAAACAAATTGGTGACCCCGAACTAAGTTGGGCAAGAGCATCTGAACGTAGTTTAATCCCGACAAACTATCGCTTTCCAAGTAAAGGTGATTTGTATAAATCAAAGGTTAACCAGACAATTGACTATTTGACTGCCTGGTCGGTTCCTTACACTGGTGGTGGAACAACGACACTATATAAGGATGAAAAAATATGGATTGACTCGGAGGTATCAGACGATAAACCAATTAGCACTTATGCTTTGCCTGTTAACTACAAAGAATTGGAAGAAAGAATTGTTCCTTTGAGCGAACGAACTGCTTTAAAATATAATGGTTACTACTTTCATATAAGTACTAAAGCAATTAATGAGAACTTTGATTTAATTCAAACAGACTTTGAAAAGGAAAAATATAAATAGTAAGGATTAACTCTTTTGGGACTCGACCAAGCATGGTTGAAAATCAGTGGACTATAAGAATCGATAAAAATGCTAAAGAGTATAGTCGCTGAATTTCAGCGACTATCATATTCTATAGTGATGCGGAGATAGTTCCAGTACGAAAATACCCCACCACCGCGATACTTGGATGGATAGCAAGTCAATCTAAATAATGAATTGGTATGATTTTTAAAATTTTTCATAATTCGTTTTTATGAAGAATACTAATATTCTGCAAATTGTATCCACGTTACTTCTTCTAGCAGTAGGTAGCTGCAACGATTATAAAAATCAAAGTGCTATGGAAAAGAACACACAAAATAAAGATGCGAGCATTGATCGCGAAGGCATGCAAAAAAAATCAACACACATTAAATCCAAGGACGGCACTTGGATTGCTTTTAATAAGGCAGGTACAGGTCCGGCTATCATTATCGTAAATGGTGCCCTGAGTTACCGCGCGGTTTATGATGATAAATTTTTGGTGTCAGCGCTTTCTAAAGACTTTACCATTTATACCTATGATCGTCGTGGTCGTGGTGAAAGTACAGATACCAGTCCATACGATGTAGAACGGGAAATCGAAGATATTGAAGCATTGATCAAAGATGCGGGTGGCTCAGCTTATCTGTATGGTGTTTCCTCAGGGGCAGCATTATCCCTCCTTTCGGCAGCCAGGTTGGGAGAAGCTAAAATCCCCAAACTAGCGTTGTATGAACCACCATATGTTGCAGAATCTGAAAAAGATAAACAGGCTTTCGTAGAGCACGGGAAGCGTCTTAATGAACTGATCGCAACAGGTAACCACGGCGATGCAATTGCATACCATTTCACAGCGATCGGAACCCCGCCAGAGGCGTTGGAAAGTCTTCGGAAGTCAGCTGAGTGGCCACTTATGGAGCGTGTAGAACATACGTTATCCTATGACTATGCGATCTTAAATAACGGTGCGATCCCTGCTGATGCGGCTAAAAAAGCGACAATGCCAACCTTGGTGATGAATGGAGATAAGAGTTTTGGTTTTATGAATGAAGCTGCTAAAAACCTGAGCAAGATTATGCGAAATGCCCAATGGAAAGTGCTTCAGGACCAGAAGCATCAAGCCTCACCGGAAATACTCGCCCCTGTGATCAAAGAGTTTTTTAAGTAACAGGGAATCAATCTTATAAACATGCTTCCCGTTGAGCGAAGTCAGAGGACTTAGCTCTTAAGGTATCAAACTTCAAATTTGCGTATGAAAAAAGCCCTCGCAATGCGAAGGCCTTCTGTGATCCCTATGGTACAAATCTCGAACCAAATTGTATGTAATTTAAAGCTGTTGGCAGAGTATTTGCAGTCATTATAAAAACACCTTTATGAAAAAACTGATAATACTTCTACTGCCTGTGCTTTTTGTGTACAGTTGCAGAAAAGTGGATTCCAATGATCTTAAAGACGATGTACCCTATTACCAGTTTTACTCGGTTATATATGATAAGGCGGCTAATAATGTTAATGTATCAGGCTTTTGCAGGGTTCGCGATGCAAACGGCACCAAAGTGCAGTTCAGTAGCGGTGCAGGCCTCACTGCCAATGGTGTTGCGCCATCTGTAGATATTTTAGATAAAGCCATCTACAGGTGGAATTTTAATAGCATTCAGGATGTAAATTTTGTGCTCAGCAAAAACTCCGGTGCAAAAATCAGTAACACCGTAACTCCGTCAGACATCAGTAATTCAGATTTCGGTACAGGCTTCCCTGCAACGGTATCTAAAGCCTCTGGCTTTAGCTTTAATTTTACAGGCGATGCTCTTACCGGTTCTGAGAGTCTCACTATAAACATCGCTGCTGATTCAGGCACTAAAGAAAAGATACTTACACAGCTCAATACCGGTAACACGGTCAATATCTCTTCATCCGATCTGCAAGGACTAAAACCCGGTAACCTCAACATTACCATGACCCGTGAAAATAACCTGCCATTGGATAATAAAGATGGGACCGCAGGCGGCACTATTTTGATGAGGTATATTGTAAAGAGAGCAGCAACATTGACACCATAATATAAATTGGGAATGCCTTAGTATTATTGGCATCCTTACGGATTGATAATTGAAAGAATTGCATCACTGTTTAGGAAACAAAACAAAAGCCGCTGAATTTCAGCGGCTTTCATATCAGTGATCCCGTTGGGACTCGAACCCAAGACCCATACATTAAAAGTGTATTGCTCTACCAACTGAGCTACAGGATCAATTCCCCGATTGGGAGCGCAAAGATACGCAAGGATGCATTTTTACAAAACCTTTTTTAAACTTTTTTTTGCGATTATAACGAAACCCGCTGCCACTGCGGTTATTAATGGATAGAAAAGATAATCATTTAAGGTTTTTCATTCATTTTAGCAATCCCCCTATTGTCATATTTCTATCATTATACCTACAATAATTTTTAATTGAAGTTTAATCTAAGTATTTTGCTTGTCTTCAATAACATTCCAGTTTTTATAAATGAAAAAAGCTCTATTTGCATTGGGTATGGTGGCTATCTCTGTCCCATCATTTGCCCAGGATCACAAGCATGTAGATTATACCATTTCGGCTTTCGATGGGTATAACCAGCTTGGCATCGCAAACAAAAAGGCAGTAACTGCCTCGCAGCGCAGCGTGCAGGCTGCTTTCCCCGGCTTCTATGCCTCAACAGACAAACTGACGGGCCAGGTGCGCGATATTTACGGTAAAGCTATGGTAGTGCCCGGTATGTCTATTGCCGATAAGATGGCCTACCTGATGGATAACAACCTGAAACAGTTGGGTATCAATAAAGCGGAATGGCGCCTGCAGAAGATCACGGATGCGCCACATGCTTCTTTTGCATATTACGAGCAGTATATCAATGGTCGCAAGGTCGTGTTTTCTCAGCTGATGGCGCGCTTTACAAAAGATGGCCGCCTGCAGCGTATTTCATTGAAATCGTATGGTCAGCCGGAGGAAATAACAGGCACGGCGCCTGCTGTTACCCGCCAGGCTACACTGGATGGCACTGCCCTGAATGCAGATATGAATGCTGTGATGAATGTGCAGTCGAAAAATGTTGATAATGAATGGGAATGGTTTCCTGTGCCTGGCAACTATGGCTACACATTGCAACCGGCATGGCGCTATACCGTATCCGGCCTCAGTAGGCACGATGAATATATGCCCGTAGCCCTGACAGGTTATGTAAATGCTATGACAGGTGAGGTGCTGTACCGCATCAACGAGGTGAAGGAAGAAGTGGACCTGGTAGTGAAGGGTAATGTATATAAAGACAACATGGTAGACCCGCCATCAGACCAGCCGCTGGCCAACCTGGCTATCGTATTGGGCGGCAATACCAATTATACCAATGATACAGGTTATTATGTAGATAACAGCACCAATCCACCTGCCACTGTAGATGTGAAACTGCAGGGTAAATGGTCTACGGTGCGTGTTGGCGGGGCATCCGGTACTATACCGTCTGTCAGCACTACGGTAAATGGCAATGGTACTACGTTTGTATACCCACCTACCGCTCCGGCAGGTGTGCCCCATATCAATGCATACTATCATACCAATCGTATGCACGATTTCATGAAGCAACATTACCCCGATGCCAGTGGCTTTACCGGCCTGGATAATTCGCTAACTACAGTAGTGGAAATATCTGCAGCCGGTGGTGGTTGTAATGCATTCTATAATGGTGCTTCTATCAACTTTTATGAAGAAAATAGCGGTTGTAATTCATTTGCCAACATTGGTGATGTAGTGTATCATGAATACGGGCACGGTATCAATGGCCGCTTTTATGGTTTTATAAAAGGTAGCGGTGGCATGAGCAATGGTGGCCTGAACGAAGGGTATGCAGATGTATGGGCGCTGAGTGTTACCAAAGACCCAGTATTGGGCCGTAAGGCTTTTAAAGGTGGTAGCAACATCCGCACCTACAATGCCACGCCTAAAAGGTACCCGATGGAATGGACAGGCGAGGTGCACGATAATGGTGAAATAATTGCAGGCGCATGGTGGGATTTTGGTGTGAATATCAATAGCGCAGATACCATGACCTTGTTGTTTGCAAAAACATTGTATGATGTGCCTGATGGTCCTGAAGGTACTGAGCTGGAAGTGTACCAGGAAGTACTACGCTCTGCACTGATTAATGATGATAACGATGCAGACCTGGCAAATGGTACACCGCATATGAAACAATTAGTAGACGCATTTGCACGCCATGGTATCTTTATGATGGGCGATGCGCTGCTGGAACATACAGAACTGGATAACCGCGAACAGGAAAACACAGAGATACCTGTAACCGCCAACCTGGTACTGACAGAGCCTGCCTTCTTCCAGCAAATGAAACTGGTATATCGCAACCGTGCTGTAGGCACATGGGATACATTGGCGATGACTAACGGTGGCAATACAGCTACAGGTGGTGTTATCTTCAATGCTACCATACCCGGCCAGCCTGCCAGGTCTATTATCGAATACTATTTTGTGGTGTACGATATTACAGGTACAGGCGGCCATTCCTTCCCAAACAGGTACAATGCATCTTTCGATGCGGCGCAGGTAACCATCCCTTACCAGTTTGCTGTAGGTGTAAGGAAAATACGCGGTACGTCTTTTGAAGATGCATCTCTCGACTGGTCGCTGGCTGAATCATCAGATAATGCTACAGGTGGCAAGTGGATACATGCCGTACCGGTTCAATCTACCTGGAAGCCTTTCGGCTCCAACCTGAGCCTTATAGCGCAAACAGGTGCAGACCACACCAGCGGTGCCGGCAGATGCCTTGTAACAGGTAATGGCGTATCTGCCACAACTAACTATAATTCGGCAGACGTAGATAACGGTAAAACAACCGCTACTACACCGACGCTCGACCTTACAGGATTCAATAAGCCTATCATCGAATATTACAGGTGGCATGGCAACGACCGCGGTGGTAGAAATACAAATCCGCGTACAGACCTGTGGCGTGTGCAAATACGCGATACCGCTTCTTTATTGTGGAGGACTGTTGAAAGTACCTACCAGGCCGATTATGAGTGGAGGAGAAGGATATTTGCTGTAGATGAATATCTGACATCGAGCAAGTTTGTGCAGATGCGTTTTGTAGCTACCGATGCTGTTAACAGCTCGAAAGTGGACAATGGACAAAACAACGTAGAAGCTGCAATAGATGATTTCTTCATCTATGAAGGATGGGCTACCGGCGTTGCAGAACAGCCACAGCGTATGGACCTGCACGTATATCCTAACCCGGCAGATAATACTGTAACGGTTACATTGCCTGTCGGTGTAGCAGGTAGCATTTCCCTGTTCGACCTTACAGGCCGTGCCTTGTTTACACAAACAATGGATGCCGGTACCGTTAAGTACACATTCAATACTGCTTCATTAGCAGATGGGCGATATATGCTCATCATGCAAACCAGCAATAAAACAATACAAGCACAGAAAATAGTGGTAAAACACTAAGTAGTTCTGTTCTGATACTTTAAAAGGGCTGCCAACTGGCTGCCCTTTTTTACTTATTCAGTATCGTGATTTTTGAAGACCGTGATATGCCACCGGGGTTGATGCCCGGTTTGCCTTCGGGTATATCCATCTTCAGGTTGGCATAGTAAGAAACCCACACAGGGTAATAGGTATCGCTGCCCGGCATGCGAAAGGTCATGGGTTCCAGTGCGAAGAAAGGTTTATTGTCGTTGGCCTTTTTGAATGCATCATATATCATTTCAGAGCAATAATATTTCTTATTGTTGTAAATGAAAACATCATCGTAAGGGATGCCTTTATAGTTCAGCGCTACCTTGACAGCTTTCTGTGCCAGCGGTTCGTATGCCTGCTTTACGCGGCCTACATATACTTTATTGCCCGACCGCGAAAGAAATGCAGCCAATGGTGTCAGGTGTACATCTTTGCCTATGGCTTCTATAATGAAAATGCTGTCCTTCTGAATGGTTACCAGCCCTATGTGCGAAAAGTCGTGCCCGTCAAAGCCTTCCGTTACTTCTTCTATCGCATTGCATATAGGCCCGCAGTCCATATCCTGAAACAGCAAGTCGCCATTTTGCAATGGGGGCAGGTCGTGGGTTTGTGCCATGCCTGCGCAGCAATACAATAGAGTAAAGCCTAGGGAAATGTTTTTAAGCATGTAATGGTTTGAGGCAAAAGTAAGCATTCGGGGCTTGAACTGTTTCGGGATGGTGGTTTAACCGCAAGTTATAACAGGCACAAGCACATGTCATCTGCCAAAATTTCGCTACATTAGTAGATACAAACAGCTATAGAATGAATAGAATATATGCACTTGCTTTGGGCGCTTTAATAGCATTTTCGGGATGCAGTAAGAAAGAAGGCAAGGACAACACCGCACTGACCTTTAACAACCGTGTGAATAAAGATGTGGTGCTGAGCGTGTACCGTAGTATGGAAGACTATGGGAACAATGCAAGCCCGCTGGTGCGGAAAGTATTGAAAAAGTCCACCATAACTACTATACCTGCCAGTGAAATACCATTGGGTAAAACCTACTATATGGACTGGCATACAGACGACTACTATTACAGCAACTGGTTTAACGATATGTACCCGCAAAATGGGGCGCAGGTAGCATTTCTGCCTTCAGAGGGCAATAATACCTATTTCATAGAGAGTGCATTTACAGGGCATGCCCGCCAGGCATTTCTTAAAACAGATGATCTTTCCAGCAAATGGAGGGCAGTAGATGCATACCTGGTAAGTTCATCTACAGGTTATGTGTCTTTTTGGGGTAGTATGAGCGAGGCTGAAAAGTATAAAGAGCTGACAGTACACAAAAACTTCACCGCCGATTTTACTTACAGGAATGGTTCGGGGCAAACCACTACCGATAAGCTGAATTTTAAAGTGCACCGTTTGAACGATCCGTACATCGAATTTATGAGTGCAGAAGGTGCCAGCCTGGGCTATATATCGGCAGGTAAGCTGCCTACCGGCACACCACCGGAATACCGCGCCGAAACAAGGGATACTATGATGGCCCTGTTTCCTAATTCTGAGTATTATTTCATGATGGTGCGTAATTAATTTAAGACCCTTATTTTATGCGATATACAATCATTGCCATTATAGCGCTGTGTACGGTAATAGCCTGCAAGAACACTAAAAAGGCCGTAGCCAAAACGCCACCGCAAACCGTGGCAGCAGAGCCGCGCCCTTTCAAGGTAGATACCATTACACCTATGCTGAAACTGGCACCTGAACCTAACGGTTCTATGATGATAACGAATGTGCAGGTATATGTAGTAACTAAAAACCAGCCCGCAGCAGGCGTAAGGGTAGTGCTGGCCAACGGTGAAACGAAGAACTATATTCTGCCGCAAATACAAAACCTGGAAACCTTCAGCTTTGGGGGCAATATGAAAATACCCGTGCCTAAAGGCGCACATGTGATAATAGATGTTTTTGACGGCACCACTTCCAAACCCATGCAGGGTAAAATGGTAGTAATGGGCTACCACGAATAATCAGCGTATAATGAGTATGATAAAAATATCCCCGGCACTGGTAGTGCTGATGTCGGTAATTTGTTTTGCAGCCTGCTCATCGGGCAAAAAAGCAACCGATAATGCAACCACAGTAGCAACGGCTAAAATAGATAGTGCCAATGCGCCGATAGTGAGGCCGGTAACCAACAGGCCGGCCATGCAAAAGGCCCCGGTACGGGTTTATGACAAGTAAGATAATGTATGTCAATAATATACCAGCATAGATAATTTAGAAGTTATCAATTTTACATTAAATGCGGTATTTATGAATATTTTATTATCTTTACCTACTCAATAAATCACTTATGCCACCCAAAGCAAATCATATAAAAGATGTGAAGCCGATACAGCTGAAGCAGGCAGCAGCTATCCTTATGAAGAGGCGTAATGTTGCTACCAAAGGTGAGATGGCTGAAAAGATAAAGGTGACACCCTATTATTATTCAAAAGTGATAAACGGGGAAACGCCGTTGACACAGGCCTTTCTGGATAAATTCCTGAAATATGCACGTGCCGGCAGCGTAAATGAGATACTGGCATCGAAGAAGCCACCCCGCAATATGTACGAGGTGATAGCAGAGGGATTGCAGAACTACATGGAGGTGCGCAAAGTGACACAGGCCGAACTGGCACAACACCTGAAAACAGACCAGCAGATATTAAGCCGCATACTGCACTGCAAAAAGAAACTTTTTAGTCCCGATATGCTGCTGGAAATATTGAGGCTTATCAAATACAAAATCTAGAATTTCATACGATATATTAAAAATGCCCCCGTAAGCTACGGGGGCATTTTTTTGGCCTATATTAGCACCGAAAATAAAAGCAGATGAAGACCGTATTACGTTTTGCCACCCTTGCCATGTTACTGCTTGCTGCATGTAAAGATAAAAGTAATGACACTGCAGAAACAGGTACGGAACCCACCGATAGCGTGAGCACAGAAGTAGCAGCACCTAAGCTGATAGCTTACAGCGTGGTAGCAGAATACCCGCACGATACTAAAGCATTTACGGAAGGGTTGCAGTTTGTAGATGGCTACCTGTATGAAAGTACAGGGCAATATGGCAGCTCGGAACTGCGGAAAACGGATTTGAAAACCGGTAAGGTGCTGGAACAGAAGAAGCTGGATAGCCGCTACTTTGGAGAAGGGCTTACGGTACTGAACGGGAAAATATACCAGCTCACCTACAAGGAGAAGACAGGTTTTGTGTACGACCTGAAAACCATGAAACAACTGCAAACATTCAGCTTTGTAAATGCAGAAGCCTGGGGGCTTACCAATGATGGTACCAGCCTGATATATACAGATGGTGGCAGTAAGCTATACTTTATGGACCCTGCCACTATGCAGGTGACAAAACAGGTAGAAATAACCGACCAGTACGGCCCGGTGCTGGAGGTGAATGAACTGGAATTTATCAACGGCTATATTTATGCCAACCAGTGGACACGCGACCTGATACTGAAAATAGACCCCGCTACGGGCAAGGTAGTGGCTATAGCAGATATGCGCGACCTGCGCCAGCGTGTGGGCATACCCGCTACTATACCGGGCGATGAAACCAGCCCCGAAGTAATGAATGGCATAGCCTACGATGCGGCACAGAACCGCATCTTTATAACAGGCAAAAACTGGCCCAAACTGCTGGAAGTAAAGCTGGATAACTAAGTATTTTTCACGCCATATAAATACCGTATTCGGGGTATTGGAACGATAGGGAACCATGTGCATTTTTGCAAACGGGGAGAGAACCCGGTAACCGCAAACTGCCATGGATAAGAACCTCACTGTCTATCCCATATCTACAGGTAATGAGCTGACTATATTTTCGGTGGCTTGTGTATCCGGTATCCGGATACTGGATATGCACGGCAATACCGTATTGCTGAACACCGGCATATCCGGCACGCACCATATCATCAATATAAAAGAATTGCCGGAGGCTACATATATAGTAGAGGTGTCCTTCGATGAAAGGCGGATGGGCAGGGGCGTTTTTGTGAAAACATAGCATAGAAGAAAAAAGGCGCATACACGATATGTGCGCACCTTTTTTACCTACACGTATGAAACACTAAAACGTAGCCTGAAACGCCATTTGTAATGAAGAAAGCGAAAAGAGAACGCAAGACTCCGGGGTTTGTTCAATAAGGTCTTCATAACATCATCTTTTATTCGGTTATCATTCTGCTTCTGCTTATAAAGACACGCTGCAGGCTTGTTTCGTTGGCATAGTATTGTGAAATAATTGTCAAAAACAAGCAGACGTATATATGACAAAACAGCTGCCAACCGGCAGCTGTTTTAAAACGAAATGGCTATGTTATATTATCAATCGCCCTCGGTAACGGGTATGATTACTTCATAGGTTTGTTCGGCAGTAATCGTTACCGGTTTACCGGCTTCTACTGCAAAACCTTGTGTGTCCCAGCCTACACCATACAGAAAGTATTTACCCTTTTTAAGCCCCGTGAAAGTGGCGGTAGGGTTGTTATTCACCTTCACGCATTTTACAGAATCATCGTACTGGCCGGCGTTAAAAACCGGGTTGGGCTTATCCAGTGTATTGTACTTGATGTATATCGTGCAGCTATCGATGTTTTTGCCATGATGGCGAGGTATGGCATTGATAACGGCATTGCCGCCTTTACCACCAATATCCTCTTTTACAGGTGCCGGGTCTTCCCTGTCGCAGGATGAGATACCTGCAATAAGAATGCCCGCAAACATCACTTTTATGATACTTTTCATAGGTCTTTTTTATCAATATTATTCGTTTACTACCGATGTAACGCTGAACATGGTAGCATAATTATCGGCTATCATTTTAGATGTAGCATTTACAGTCATCAGGTTGGTTACATTCGCTACTTTAATGTTGGTGCCAAACCATTTGTTTGCATCCGCTTTCAGCTTGATAGTACTTTCTTTCTCGCCTGATAGCACCATTTGCTGAGGCAGGGTAATGGTTACGCTACGTATGCTATTGAACTCACCTTTAAAGCCGCCTATATGATGCACGAATTTTTTATCGGTAGCAGTAGATTGCGGAGAAGTGCCTTCTAATTGCGCCATGATATAGCCGGTGTTCCACGACCAGAACATACCGCTGGCAGCATTATTAACGTCCAGTCCGCCGCTTTGTGCGCCGCTTACATTGCGCGCACTGTCTACACCCACCAGGAAGCTGATGCTGGTATACGTACCGGCAGGTACATCTTTAATATGGAAGTGGTGAGAGCCTGCCACATCTGCCTTTACAGGGTAGTAGCTCTCAGGTTGTACATACTCGGTACCATCTGCTTTCTTCAGCTTAATGTTTGTAATGAAATAGTTGAACTTACTGATGGTAACACTTTCGCCGGAAGCGGTTGTATACGTTTCGGTGTTTAGTGTTAGAGCTTTATCGCCAAAGTAATTAGATACTTCAAAGCCTACCTCTCCGGTAGCAGAGCCGGTAGGAGGGGGTGTAACGGTCTTGTTGTCGTCATCCTTTTTCTGGCAGGCTGCTACACTTATGGCCAGCAAAGCAAATAAAGATAAATTTTTTAATTTTTTGATATACATGAGGTATTCGTTTTAGAGTAGTTTAAGTAATTAATATAGACAATAATTATACCAGTTATGGTTGGATGCTAAAGCTAGTGCTGCTGCTGCCCCCATTACCGTCGTGGTCTATCTCTGCGGCTAATTCCAGTACCAATTGTGCCGCGCTGTCGATGGTGTTTACCCAGTAGTTGTTTACATCAAACTTGTCTGAATGCACATGCTCTTCAGTGCTCCACAAAATGGCATCGGTAGCCTTGTTTTTTATTGCAAGGGTATAACCGTGCATTTGACTAATATAGCTAACGGAAGCCAGAATGCGTATGGTATCGCCCTTTCGATATACGTCACCTGTTTTAGGTGATGCGATGCTGATATTCACCTTGTCAGGTTGCATCGGCGTTTCGTCTTTCTTTTGGCAGGCAGCCATCGTTAGCATGGCCACTATTATAGCCGGTATGAATAAATGTTTCATCTTTTATAATGGTAAATCAAAACAAGAAAAATATCCCTGCATCTATACGCTGCCTGGCCGTTACGTAACCGGCGGCATAATACTGATGCACAGGTATGAAATAAGAAAATTGCAGGCCCAGCTGCTTATAATACACCTGCGCACCGGCAGTAGCAAAAAGCATGTTTCCACCCGTTTGCTCGTTTAGCCATTTACGCGTGTAATTGTCATAATCATGCAGCGTGTATTCGTAGCGCAGGCCTGCTTGTGGCAGGATGGTAAAGCTGCCCGCCTGCAACCAGTAAAATGCCTGCAGCGATGTGCCCAACCTGTTGCCATACTTGTAATCTTCCTTATTGGCAGTAGTAAGGGTGTACGATGCTTCGGCATTGAGGCCCCATAGTGCATAGCGCAGCGTATAGTTGGCATTCAGCAATGCATCCCAGCTACCGGTGCCGGGCTGTATGTTCAGTATGCCGTCATCTGTCTGTGCATTCTGGCTATAGCGCTTGCCGGTAGGTGCTTTAATGCCCGCACCTGCCAGCAGCATGTGGCGCACGCGGTTGCTATCGGGTGTTTTAATGAAAGCCACATTGGCCAGTACCGATACATCGCCCAGGCCATGATAGCTGCCCGTAGCATTCCTTTCCTCGAAATGGCGGGTGTTTGACATATAAGGCACAAAGGCAAATAGCTGCAATCGTTTGCCCACATTAGCACGGCCCCATAGCTGCACGGTATTGTATTGCTCCTGCGTATGCTCCCTGGCCGACTGCTCCGTAAGGCCGGGATGGGTGCTGGAAAAGCTGCGATACTGGTACTGCACACCGGCAAAATGCCTGTAGAACTGGGGTAAGATACCCAGGCCCTGGCTGCTGCCCGATGCGCCGCATACATCGCATGCCGTGGCTGCCGTGCCATATAGCACCAGTAGCCAGCATAAGATATGCTTCATCTTAAAAAAATCAAATTATAATGGAAAATAGATAGCTGTACCGGATGATACAGCATGTAAAAGCATACTATGCTACAGGCGGCGGATGAAAGATGGATAACAGCGGATGATGACCTGCAGGTGCTGTATATCTTGAATGATGTGTATTGCTTTCCGGGTAATTGTGCAGGGTGATGCTGATGTTTTCAACAGGCATGAAATCGACCCATTCCGGTGCCTGTGATTTTTGTTGTGAATTGTTGTGATTTTCGTTGTTTTCTGTTTTGTTCAGCTGCTTGCGGAGGTAGCATTTACCATTACACTTTTTCTGTGGTTGGTTTTTATTTTCGCAGAGCACAGTAGCTACATAGGTTTTATTGGCCTGGTACCACGCTACGATACCCAGCTTCAGCACACACTGGAAGCACATGCACAGCAATAAGGATATGGCCAATACCTGTTTCATGCTATAGCAAAGTTAGGGCAATGCGCCTTTCAACAGGCAATAACAGGAAAATAAATATGCTGTTTTTATTCGTTGAAGATATGCGATACATAGCCATAATGCACTAATTGGTCGGGATGGGAGATGAGGTGCGTCTTACCATTGTTGAGCAGGTACAAGGTATCGGATACCTGCAGGATGTGTTTATACATATGGTCGGTAACGATGATGCCTTTTCGATGTTTGATTGTTTGCATCAGCGCCATGATGCTTTCTACATGCAGGGGCATAATGTGTGTAAAAGGCTCATCGAGGATAGAAAATTTTGTATCGGCCAACAGGATGATGGATAATTCGATCATGCGCCTTTGCCCGCCCGATAGCTCTTCCATGGTTTTATCCATATCAGGCTCATATTCCTGAAAGTGCGCAAGCAGGGTTTTCGGGGTGATGCCATAATACTTTAGTGCTGCAGATACCCTCATGCCTGCCGGTATAAAATGGAACTGCGGCAGGTAATTGAGCAGGCGGGGTACTGTATAAGCCCGACGGATATGTTTACCATCGCAGCGTACGGAGCGTGTATATGCCTGCATGGTGCCGAAAGCTACCTGCATAAAACAGGATTTGCCGGAACCATTACGGCCCAGCAGGCCTGTAATACTGCCGGTATCGCAACGCACATATACATCGCTAAGAATGGGGCGGTGGCCGAACTGCAACTGTACGCCATCTATTTCAAGGGTATGGCTCATAGGCGAGTAGCTATTAGCATGCATAGGGTGAATATCAGGAAATCGGCAAGGAAGCATGCCAGCCACAGTAGGGTAGCAGGCAAGTGAAGGTTGTAGTAAAAGAACATTTCCTTACGCCTGTTATAGCGCATTATGATGTATATAAAAAAGTAGGAAAACAGCTTCAGCAGTATGGAAGCGCTCCAGGTTTCGGTGCCGGCAGCGTATAGCAGTTGCACGCACAGAAAGGTAAGCAGCCATGATACTGGCGCAAAGGTTTTATAAAACTGCCATATAGCTAAGAGGCGCAGCATGCAGTGTTATAACTTTATATATCGGTATTTATTGTATAAAAAGATAAAACCACCCTATGCGGATGGTTTTATGCTTTACTTATAACCCGTTCGATTATTTTATGTGTATTTCAGATACATTCAGGTACGTATCGTATACCCTGGCTGCTGTATCCGGTATGCGGAAGGAAGCACCACCCGTTACTGTTTTGTCTTCGCCTTCCAGCGAAAAATCCCAGCCTTTGCCATACAGGAAATAGCTTCCTTTCTTCAGGTTGGTAAATACGGCCATGTACCTGCCATTTTCCACCTTTACATTCATGGTGTCATCCCATTTCATGTCGGTAGGCATGGCGTTGGCGTCATACCTGATGTATATGGTGCAGCTATCCATTGTAGCCTCGTGGTGCTTAGCTGTTACACGCAGTTCGGCATTACCGCCTTTACCACCCACAGGGTTGGGCTCGGCAGGTATAGGTTCATTTTTCCTTTGGCAGCTAACTGCTAAAATGGTAGCGAATGTCAGTACAGAAAGAGAGTATATTCGGCGCATAATGAACTAAAGATATAATTAGTTTGGATTTTATAAAATACCTGATTTAAAAATATTTATGGTTTTTACCCTGTTTTACCCTAAATTATATGGCAATAAATGAGCATGAAACTGTATTGGCTATTGATAGTACCGCTGCTGTGGGCACAGGGCGCCGTGGCACAAAGTACCAAGCTGCGGCTGATAAATGAGAACACCTACAAAGGCGATACTTTCACGTATGTACTGACAGATTCGGCTACCTACACCTATTCGGGCGGGCGTAGCAGCAATATGAAAACAGGCAACCATGCCTACGATACCTTTGCCCTGTACCAACCGGCGCCTGAGAACCGCTATATACGTACCTACGATGGTATCAACCGTATAGTGACACACAAGCGTCAGCAGTATAAGGGCGGCGCCTGGCAGGATACTACCCGGTTTTCCTACAGCTACATAGCCGCAACCACACAATATGATACCGTGCTGACGGAGCAGTGGAACGGCAGCACATGGGTGAGTGACCAACTGGACAGGTATAAGTACAGTTCCGGCACGCAGTTGGATACCATCCGCCACCTGAAGTATGATGGTGGTATATGGCAGGAAGCAGCGCGCGAGATATACCTGTATACCGGGGGCAATATGACCGAACACCGTTTTGAGGTATGGAACGATACACTGGTGCAGTGGGATGCCTGGCAGCAGGAGTTATACCATTATGATGTAGTGAACAGGATAGATACCTACACCGTCAACCGCATCAACCTGCTGACACTGGGCCTGGAACCCGGCACGCGGCAGGTGTATGCCTACGATGGTGCGGGCCGTGTAGCCACCCATACCTATTATCGCTGGTTTCAACCGGCCATGCGGTGGGAGGGCTCAGAAGCGCATTTATATACATATACCACAGCGGGGGCAATAGACATAGAAACCATCAACAGTTGGGATTTTGCCACACAATCGTGGGGACCGGACAGGCGGAAACAATACAGCTACGACCTATCGGGCAACGTGGCATCTGTAATTGAAAAGCGCTTTCAGAATTTTGCATTCGTCAATCTCTTCAAACAGGAATGGCTGTATAACAGCCACGACCTGCCTACTGTTTACCGCCTTTTTCAGTGGGTAGATGACGGTGCCGGCTATTGGCGTTCTTATATCGGCCCTGCATCGCAAATAACCTATAAGTATGAAGAAGTACCCGATGGCATCGCAACCGTTATAAAAAGCGATAACCTGCGGTTGTATCCCAACCCTGCCGGCGGATTTACCAACCTGCAAATAGAATGGCAGCAGCCGTTGCCATTTACCATAGCGATATATGATGTGCAGGGCAGGGTGGTCTATTATAAATCTTTTGCAGCAGCCAGGTTTTTCAGCGGAATGCTACCACTGCCGGGGTTGGCGGCAGGCAGCTATATAATAAAAGCTGCTAATAGTAACGAAGAAATGACAAAACGACTTGTCATTGCAGGCCAATAAAATATATTTTTGCCAGCTAACGTTATAGATAGGTCCATGCGCTCCATATTGGTTTACAGTTTATTGGTATTGATGATAGCAACTGTCGGTGGTTGTTGTAAAAGGAAGCAGTACTGCGACCTTCAGGAACTGAACATCCTCATCATAGGTTTTGACAGGGGAGCATCGCGCAGCATTATAGTGAAACGCTATGCGCAGTGGGATAACAACCGCACCAAGGCATTGGATTCTACCCAGTATATATATAATGGTACGGCACCGGTAGTGCCGGGGCGGCCCGATACGCTGCGCTTTAGCGACTATAACCCCACCAGTGGCCCGCAAAACCGCATCAAAGCCGGTAACGATTGGGTATTGACCCTGCCTGCGGTGAATTACCGTTATCATATTTCAGACATCCGCGATGACGGGCACCATTCTGAAATAGTAAGGTGCAATGATGATGAAACCAAATGTACCAAAGGTATTTCCTCCTTCAATGTAAATGGCAATCAATGGGGAGGCAGTAATTTTTATATAAGTAAGTAAACAAAAAATCCCCGTAAGTCGGGGATTTTACATTTTGGAAACAGGCATTGCCTGAATAAGGTAAAAAGGGGCTGGCCATTATGGTGCCGGTTGTGCTGCTTTCTTTTCTGCACGCTTTGCCTTTTGCTGCTGCACATATACCAGGATGAAAGCCACCAGCAGATAACTGCGTAATAAGATGCCGATAGGTAGTAAGGATAAAGATTTCATTTTTTGTTTTGAGTTTTGTTGTTTAAATGTTTGCTGCTGCTACCAGGCAGGCAAGTATGGCGATGAACAGGGTTGTTTTTTGCATTGGTGTGTTTTTTACTTTTTGTTTTGTCTTGTGTTTGTTTGATGATGCAAAGATGCGGCGCCGTTTTGCACATTAGAAATTTTTGGGGCAGGTTAACGAGCTCTTTAAATACGGTTAACAAGCTGTTTTATAACTGTTAACCAATCATTAAGAATTGTGACGTAACATGCTGTAAATAAAGCGCTACGGCATGAAAAGGCTATAATTACTGAGTGCATATTGCTATATTAGCGGCCTAAACCCACAAGGGGTTTGCAAATGGCAAAAGATAAAAAACACACAACACTGCAACAGGTATGGGAAAAACTGGCTGGCAGGCCAGACGACTTTTCTGTACAGAACCGCACCATCAATTCACTTAGCATCATTACGCTGGGTATGCTACTATGCATACTGGTGGTAAACATTATAGCGGGCCTTACAATATCTACATACATTACCTGGGTGCTTATTGTTATCCAGGCACTCATATACTATTTCTCGCGCATCAGAAGGCTATTCAACTATGCTATAGGGGTTTATGCTGTATTCAGCTATACAGCACTGATAATTAATTACAGGTTCAATGCGGGTATAAGCGGGCCTACCCTGTTTCTCTTCTTTCTATCGTTCCACGTGCTGCTGTCCATTACACCACAACGCTGGCACCTGTTGTGGACCATACTACACCTGTTAACCGTTGTGGCGCTGATAGCTTTAGAATACATACACCCCGATTGGATAACTGTAGGCTACAGGAATACTGCAGAGCGCTATATGGATGTGCTGGGTACCTATGTATTATGCCTCGCCTTTATATACATCATTACCAACTACCTGCTGAACAGGTATAACCATGAAAAACGCCTGGCCGAGGACCGTGCACGGGCCATCCAGGACCACGTTACCAAAATAGA